>SLCE01000022.1 GCA_007125985.1 Ectothiorhodospiraceae bacterium
CAGACGTTTGAAGGCCTGCGCTTCAGCGTGGGCTTGCTCGTGGAGGCGGATGTCCCGAATCAGGCCGACGCGGCATTCCACCGGGCCGCGGACAATCAGCCGGCACTGATTTCCGGGAACAGCCGCACGCGGCAGATGCTGACAGATGCGGACTGCGATACACAGGATCTGACCACCTGCGCCGGGGCACTGGCCGTCTACCCGGGCCTACGTCTGATCATCCAGTTGTCCGTGAACGAGGAGGGCATGGCCCGCTGGCGCACCACCGACACGGTGTTGGGCTGGCAGAGTCGCGAGCAAGAACTGCAACTCCCTCTGTCATCCGACGGCACCATCCCGGACATCGCCCTGGAAAGCCTGGCGCACCGTGCCCTACGTAACGCACTGGAGCGCACACGGGCCGCCCCCTGGCAGACACGGGTGTTCAATGAAGCCGATCTCGCCATCAACGCCGGCCGCGCTCACGGCCTGAATGCCGGCGACACGCTGATGGTCACCACACCTGGCCGGGTCCTGCGCGGCCCGGCCGGGCAGCCCGCCGGCTGGCTTGCGGGCGAAACCGTAGGACGGGTGGAAGTGGACAGCCTGGCCGGCGAGCGCATCGCCACCGTGCGCGTACTCGAAGGGGAACGCCCCGGCCCGGAGCACATCCTGATCAAGGAGTAGCAGTAGGGTGCGCACTTTGTGCGCACCGTTGATGCTCCTCGGCAACCCGAGTTGATGGTGCGCTCGCCACCGGCGAGCACACCCTACGCCAGACTGCACGGCATGTCGGTGGATGTGCCGCCGGCGAGCACGCTGCGCTTGCTGACCAGAAGCGTAGGGTGGATTGAGCCGAAGGCGATATCCACCATGAATTCCGGTGGTGGATATCGCTACGCTCAATCCACCCTACAGGCGACCTTGTCGTCATTAAGGAAACACGGTCCCATGAATACCATCATCCCGCTCTGGGAACCGATCACTCTCCCTGTCATGGGCCAATCCGCACGCTTTCCGGTGCATCGCATATTCTGCGTGGGTCGGAATTATGCTGACCATGCGCGGGAGATGGGTCAGGCCCCGGACCGTGAGCCGCCGTTCTTCTTCACCAAGCTACCGCAATCGATCCTGCAGAACGGCGAACCGCTCGCCTACCCGTCGGCAACGACAAACCTGCATCACGAAATCGAACTGGTGGTGGCCATCGGCACGGGCGGCACGGACATCGCCACAGCACGGGCCCGGGACCACATCATTGGCTACGCGGTCGGGCTGGACATGACGCGACGCGATCTGCAGGCGGCCGCCAAGGAAAAAGGCCAACCCTGGGACATGGGCAAGAGCTTCCCCGGCGCCGCGCCCATGACCGCGATTCACCCGGCAGCGGCCCTCGGCCATCCACGCGCCGGCTTCATCCGCCTGGCAGTTGACGGCGAGCAGCGCCAGAACGGGGATCTCAGCCAGATGAGCTGGGGCGTTGAGGAATTGATCGCCCGATTGTCACAACTGCAGCCCCTGCTCCCCGGCGACCTGATCATGACCGGCACACCGGCCGGCGTCGGCCCGGTACGCCCGGGCCAGGAACTCCTGGGCGAGATCCAGGGCATGGAACCCCTGAAAACCCGAATCCAGGCGTAGGCAGATTCCGGCGGAGGGCGGCTACCGCCGCAGGCGGAAGCCCGGAACAGACGACGACACCACGGCTCACCGTTTCCGGCCTTCGGCCGGATCAATGGCTTTCGCCTGCGGCGATAGCCACCCAACACCCTTCGATCGGAGCTGTAGGGTGGATGGAGCGCAGCGATATCCACCACCCCAACCACCCCAACCATCCCACCACGCCGTTGCCCTCGCCGTCACCCTTCCCTATCCTCTCCCCCATCACTCCGCGACCCAAGGCAAGCACAGCATGAATAAGCTGCACCCCATTATCTGCGGCCTCGCTGCCGGCATTCTGCTGGTCGGTTGCGCCTCCACCGGGGATGACCCTTATCAGGACGAGGCCGTTGTCGAGGCCCTGGGTCTGGAGGAATTGAATCTGGACCGTCCTGGGCTGTTCGATGAGTGGTTCGCCCGCCGGGGAGAGCCTAGGGAAGACGCCCGGGAACAGCGCCTGCGCCAGCTGGAATCTGCGCTTGAACGCCTGGACCGGGAACGGGACGCCGACCGGGAACCCGTGATGGCCGGCGAGCCACGGCATCGTCTGGGCATTCTGCTGGGCCCGGAGGCGGACGACCGGCTCGACAGCCGCGTGGCCGCGGCAGCGCCCGATTACCCGTTACAGCTGCTCCGTGCCAGCACCATGCGGGATGCGCTGGCGGAACAGGATTGCAGCCGCCCCATGGACTGCGCAACGGAACTACGGGCTTATCCCGGCCTGCGGCTCGTATTGGAGATCCGCGGGGAGAGTGATCCGCGCTTTATCACGGCGCAGCTGCACGATCTGGAATTGGAGGCCAGCAGCGCACCCCGCCGCCTGGCCCTGCCGGACGACGCCGACGGTGCGATCCCGCAGGCAAGCCTGGACGCCCTCGCCGACCTGCTTCTGCTGGCGGCAACGGACCAGGCGGTTCGGCTTCCCTGGTTTGCACGCGGCCTGGGGCAGGATGACGGGACCTGGCTGATCAACGCCGGCCGGGCGGCGGGCCTTCAGGAAGAGCAGGAGTTGCAGGTGCAGCGCGCCGGACGTCCTGTGCTGGGCTCCGGGGGCACCGTGAGAGGCTGGGTACCCGGCGAGGCGATCGGCCGCGTGCGCGTGGTTCAGGTCACCGGATCAGACAGCGCCCTGGTGGAACAGGTCGAAGGCGAAGCGCCGGAAACACCCAATACGGTGCTGGTGCCGCTGCGCTAGGACAGCGTCGCGAAGACCCAGGAGGATTGCCTTCGGCGCCATCCACGCGACGTTTTTAGCAGGCGAGGATGCGAGCGAGGGTTTCCGGCCTTCGGCCGGATTGGTGGCAAACGCCTAAGGCGTTTACCACCCTACGCCGAGACCACCTCGCCAGTCGAACCGCAGCCGTAGGGGAGTAACCGCGCAGCGGTTGCTACCATCGCGCGACAGCGCGCCTATGGACCAGCCGCCCGAGAAATCGGCAACCCGCACGCTGCCCGCTCAGCGCTTCATGGACTCGAAGAACTCGCTGTTGACCTTGGTGTCCTTCAGCTTGTCCAGCACGAACTCGATGGCCGCGAGCTCGTCCATGGAGTTCAGCACCTTGCGCAGAATCCAGATCTTTTGCAGTTCCGCGGCAGGGATCAGCAGCTCTTCGCGACGGGTGCCCGAGCGCAGGATATTGATGGACGGGAAAATACGACGCTCGGCAATGCGGCGATCCAGATGGATCTCCATGTTGCCGGTGCCCTTGAATTCCTCATAGATCACGTCATCCATACGGGAGCCGGTTTCCACCAGCGCCGTTGCCAGGATGGTGAGGCTGCCACCTTCCTCGATGTTACGCGCCGCCCCGAAGAAACGCTTCGGCCGATGCAGCGCGTTGGCGTCCACGCCACCGGTGAGCACCTTGCCGGAGGACGGCACCACCGTATTGTACGCCCGCGCCAGCCGGGTGATCGAATCCAGCAGGATCACCACATCCTTTTTGTGCTCAACCAGGCGTTTGGCCTTCTCGATCACCATCTCAGCCACCTGCACGTGGCGACTGGCCGGCTCGTCAAAGGTGGACGAGACCACCTCACCCCGCACCGAGCGCTGCATTTCGGTGACTTCCTCGGGGCGCTCATCGATGAGCAGGACAATCAGATAGGATTCAGGATTGTTGGCGGCGATGCTCTGGGCGATGTTCTGAAGCATCATGGTCTTGCCGGCCTTGGGCGGGGAGACGATCAGGCCGCGCTGCCCTTTGCCGATGGGGGCGCACATGTCGATGACCCGCGCCGTGAGGTCTTCGGTGCTGCCATTGCCCCGCTCCAGCTGAAACCGTTCCTTGGCGAACAGCGGCGTGAGGTTCTCGAACAGCACCTTGTGCTTGGCGCTCTCCGGTGCCTCGAAGTTGATCTGGTTCACCTTGAGCAGCGCGAAATAGCGTTCGCCTTCCTTTGGCGGGCGGATCTTGCCGGAGACCGTATCACCGGTCCGCAGGCTGAAGCGCCGGATCTGACTGGGCGACACGTAGATATCGTCGGGCCCCGCCAGGTAGGAACTGTCCGCCGAGCGCAGGAAACCGAACCCGTCCTGCAGGATCTCCAGCACCCCATCGCCGTAGATGTCTTCGCCCTTCTTGGCTTGCGCCTTGAGAACGGCGAAGATCATGTCCTGCTTGCGTGACCGGGCCACGCCGTCGATGCCGAAGGACTGGGCCAGCTCCGCCAGCTCGGAAGCCGGCATTTGTTTCAGTTCGGTCAGATTCATGACGTTACTTCTGCACTCGGTATGGGTCAGCTGAAAACGGACCGGGCGGCCCGCTGATCGTTATCTGATAATCGGAACCGGCACCGCGCGCCCGCTGGGACCAGGCGCATGGCAAACTCAGGTGCCTGTCTGGCTCGGCTGCCTGTCATTGGCAGCGACCTGGCCGGAGCCACCCCGCCCGAGGACGGGACGGGGTGGACCGGGACGGGTCTGTTTACAGGTTACTGTCGATAAAGGCCGTGAGCTGCGACTTGGACAGCGCCCCCACCTTGGTGGCCTCCACCGCGCCGTTCTTGAACAGCATCAGCGTCGGAATACCCCGGATACCGAACTTGGGCGGCGTTTCCGGGTTCTCGTCGATGTTGAGCTTGGCAACCGTCAGGCGGTCGCCGTACTCCTTGGCCACTTCGTCCAGAATTGGGGCGATCATCTTGCAGGGACCGCACCATTCAGCCCAGTAATCCACCAGCACGGGGCCGTCGGATTTCAGGACTTGATCGTCAAAACTGTCGTCAGTGACGTGGATAATATCTCCGCTCACGGTATCGTGCCTCCAGCGTGCTCAGGATTCGGAGTCAGGCAATCGAAATGTTGAAAGGTCGTACGCTACAGGTGGAAAAGTATTCTTGGAAGCGGGGACCTTGCGGGCGCACCCGAAATATGGATGCAAACGGTTCTAGCCGGAACGATAACGACGCACCCCGGTCTTGTCAAACGTTTCCTCGCCCGAAATGCATCCCCTCGTATCTGGAACCGGTTCAACATCGCCATCTGCACAGACACTGTTTCCTTCCTATATAGAGGTGCGGTAGCCTGCTTGCAAGGGCGGGCGATTGACATCGCCCCACCGCAGAGCCGGGCTGACCAGAACGCAATGGCCGGCGGTAAGATAGAACGCGATTTTCCAGACGCTTGGCCCGCACCCTGCCCTTCGGCAAGGGTGTGTGGTTAATCCTGTCAATCAGCATGACCCCGGATTAATCCGGCGCAGGAACCAGTGAACGCAAGTCTGACCAAACTCAGCGGACTGAGGCCGTCGGCCGCGGGAATGCGGCATACCACCTTCCTGGTGAATGCCGTACTCGTGATCATGCTGGCCTGGACGGCTTCCCAGCTTGTCTGGCACCTGGTGCCGGCCGGGGGCACGGGTGCTGCGCCCGAGCCGCGCGCCGGCGACGGTGCGGAACGCAGCGAACAGCGCCCCCGCAGCGAACGCGGCGAGCGGATTGCGCAACAGCATCTGTTCGGCCAGGCCGCACCATTGGACCAGGCCGACGAGGTGCCCGTGGATGCGCCGGAAACACGGTTGAACCTGACCCTGCGCGGTGTATTCCACAGTCGCACGCCCGAACGCGCCCTGGTCATCATCAGCCGGGGCAACCAGGGCGAGGACTTCTACCGTGTGGGCGACGAACTGCCCGGCGGCGCCACCCTGACCGCCGTACATCCGGACCGGGTGATCCTGCGTCGCGAAGGCCGTCACGAAACCCTGTCTCTGCCGCAGGACCGGCTGGACGATTCCGGACGCGCCAGCACCGCGCAGGCGCGTTCCGAACCGGAGCGCGACCCAGCGCAGCCGGATGGCGAGGAAGATATACAACAATTGCGCCAGCGGCTGATGGAAAGCCCGGCGGATTTCAACCGCATGGTGCAGGCACAACCTTACATGCAGGACGGCGAATTCCGCGGCGTGGTGCTTCACCCCGGCCCCGAGCCCGGGGCACTCGAGGCCGCCGGCTTGCAGCCCGGCGACATTGTGACCAGCATCAACGGCCAGGAACTGGACAGCCCCGAGGCTGCCATGGGCATGATGCGCCAGATCGGTGATGCGGATGCACTGGAACTCTCGATTCTGCGCGATGGCGTCAGTCAGACAGTTCGCATTGATTTCAACTAGGCCGCGGATAGCGGAGGCGGCATGAATCCATTATCGAACAACCCGCAGTCACACCTTGTTGCCGGCACGCGAACGGCCCCGGGGTTTCGACGTCGAACGATGGCGCTACTCCTCGCCCTGGCCCTGTGCCTGTCCGCCGCAACGGCGTGGCCACAAGTGGAGGAGAGCGAAGACGGCGTCACGCTGAACCTGAAGGACGCGGAAATCACGTCGCTGATCAACACGGTGGCTGAGATCACGGGCGAGAACTTCATTGTTGACCCGCGGGTGCGCGGACGCGTGACCCTGATCTCCAAGCGCCCCATGGAGCCGGACGAGGTGTATCGCGCTTTCCTGTCGGTGCTTCAGGTGCACGGCTTCGCCACCGTGCCGGCCGGTGAGGTCACCAAAATCATTCCCGACACCAACGCGAAGCAGTTGGGCACCACGTTGACCAGCGACGATGCCGCCGGCGACGACATCGTCACCGTGGTCATCCCGGTGGACAATGTGCCGGTGGCGCAGCTGGTTCCCATCCTGCGGCCCTTGCTGCCCCAGCAGGGCCACCTGGCCGCCTACCCTCCCACCAATGTGCTGATCGCCTCAGACCGCGCCAGCAACGTGGATCGCGTGATTGAACTGGTTCAGCAGGTGGACCGGGCCGGCGACGACGAAGTGGACGTGGTGCGCCTGGAAAACGCCTCAGTGGGCGAGATCGTGCGCATCCTGAACGGTCTGCAGCGCACCGACGCGGAAACGGTGCCTGCCAACCAGGTACGTATCGCCGCCGACGAGCGCACCAACAGCGTGCTGCTCTCCGGCGACCGCCACCAGCGGCTGCGTATGCGCGCACTGATCGCGCAATTGGACGATCCGTTGCCGGACGACGGCGACACCCACGTGATCTACCTGCGCTACGCCCGGGCGCCGGACCTGGTGGACGTGCTGACCGGCGTGAGCGAGAACATCCGCGACCGGCAGGAAGGCGAAGGAGCCCGGGACAACGGCAATTCGGTCAGCATCCAGGCCGACGAGGCGACCAACGCGCTGGTGATCACCGCGCCGCCCTCGGTGATGCAGTCCCTGCGCAGTGTGATCGACCGCCTGGACATCCGCCGCGCCCAGATCCTGGTGGAGGCGGCCATCGCGGAAATCTCCACCGAGCGGGGTAGTGAGCGCGGCGTGCAATGGTTCGTCGATGGCAGTGACGGCGAAGGCCTCGCCGGCATCACCAACTTCTCCGATGTGGGGACCAGCATCGGTTCGCTGCTAACTCTGGATACGGCCAGCCCGCAGGTGGGTGACGGCGCCAGCCTGGTGGTAGGGGACCTGGACAGCCGGGTGCGCTTCGGCGCCTTCGTGCGCGCCCTCGCCTCGGACCGGAACACCAACATCCTGTCCACACCCACCCTGGTCACCATGGATAACCAGGAAGCGGAGATCCGTGTGGCCGAGAACCGGCCCTTCGTCACCGGCCAGTACAGCCAGGAAGGGCGCACCGTGGCCAACCCGTTCCAGACCATCGACCGGGAGGACGTGGGGATCATCCTCAAGATCAAGCCCCAGATCAACGAGGGCAACACCGTGCTGCTGGAGATCGAGCAGGAGGCGTCCAACGTCATCGGCGAGAGCGGCACCGCCGGCCCCATCACCAACCGGCGCAGCATCCAGACCAGCGTGCTGGTGGACGATGGCCAGGTCATCGCCCTGGGCGGGCTGATGGACGACGATCTGCAGGAGCAGGAGCAGCGCGTTCCTGGCCTGGGTTCGCTGCCGCTGCTCGGGGAGCTGTTCCGTTACCGCTCCACATCGATGGTCAAACGCAATCTGATGGTGTTCATGCAGCCCACCATTATCCGCGACCGGGCCATCGCGGAGGACTTCACCGGACGCAAATACAACTTCATGCGCGCCCAACAGCTCGACCGCCAGCAGCGCGGCGTACCGCTGATGCGCGACGTGGATCCGCCCGCGCTTCCGGCCATGGGCCGGGCGGAACTGCCACATCCGTTTGCGGAAATGTGAGCATGGCGACGCGGATGCGTGAGGACATGACCGACACCCTGGCGCAAGAGCAAGACGACGTCATGCCAACTGCCGTCGAGACGCCCCTGCGCAGGCCATCATTCGCCTTTGCGAAACGCCATGGGCTGGTGGTGACCGGCGTGGACGCTGACGGCAACGCCTTGGTCAGCGCCCGGGACGGGGTGGGCGTCCGTGGCCTGGCAGAACTGCGCCGCAGCCTGGGGATACCGATCAAGGTGAACCGGGTGGAGATGGCCGAGTTCGAGCGCGCCCTGCAGCAGTGCTACGAGCGGCAATCCGGCGAAGCCGCCCAGATGGTGGAAGACCTGGGCGACGACATGGACCTCTCCAGCGTCGCCGATTCCCTGCCGGAACCCGAGGATCTGCTGGAGAGCGCCGACGACGCCCCGATCATCCGCCTGATCAACGCCCTGCTCACCGAGGCCATCAAGGAGAACGCATCGGACATCCATATCGAGCCCTTCGAGCACCGCCTGATCGTCCGCTTCCGCGTCGACGGCGTGCTGCGTGAGGTGCTGCAGCCACCCCGGGTCATGGGACCGTTGCTGATCTCCCGCATCAAGGTCATGGCCAAACTGGACATTGCGGAGAAGCGCCTGCCGCAGGACGGCCGTATTTCCCTGCGCATTGCCGGTCGGGCGGTGGACGTGCGGGTCTCCACCCTGCCCTCCGGCCACGGCGAGCGCGTGGTGCTGCGCCTGCTGGACAAGCAGGCCGGGCGGCTGGATCTGTCGCATCTGGGCATGCCCGACGACCAGCGCGACATGCTCAACGGCCTGATCCACAAGCCCCACGGCATCCTGTTGGTCACAGGGCCCACCGGCTCGGGCAAGACCACCACGCTGTATGCCGCGCTGACTCAGTTGAATGATGCCAGCCGCAGCATTCTCACCGTGGAGGACCCCATCGAGTACTACCTGGAAGGCATCGGCCAGACCCAGGTGAACACCAAGGTGGACATGACCTTCGCCCGGGGGCTGCGCGCCATCCTGCGCCAGGATCCGGATGTGGTGATGGTGGGTGAGATCCGCGATCTGGAAACGGCCGAAATCGCCGTTCAGGCCTCGCTGACCGGCCATCTCGTGCTGTCCACCCTGCATACCAACACCGCCGTGGGCGCGGTCAGCCGGCTGCGCGACATGGGTGTGGAACAATTCCTGATGGCCTCCAGCCTGGTGGGCATCATGTCGCAGCGCCTGGTGCGGTTGCTCTGCGATCACTGCAAGCAGCCATACGAAGCCAACACCCTGGATTGCGAGCGACTGGGCCTTGATCCGGCCAACCCGCCCACACTGTTCCATGCTGAGGGCTGCGCCCACTGCAACAACCTGGGCTACCGCGGGCGTGGTGGCATCTTCGAGCTGGTGCCGGTGGATGAACGCATTCGCAACATGATTCACGACGGCGTGGCGGAGCAGAAGATCGAGCGCTATGCCCGCAAGCTCACCCCCAACCTGCGCCAGGACGGCGTGCGCCGGATTCTCGCCGGGCAGACTACGGTGGAAGAGGTGCTGCGGGTCACCACCGAAGACACGGCACCGCTTGAGGCATGAGGCAGATGAGCGGGACACGGGATATAACGGCAGCGAACCATGGGTGCATTTGAGTATTCCGCACTCGACCCCCAGGGCAAGGAGCTAAAGGGGGTTCTGGAGGGGGACACTCCCCGTCAGATTCGCCAGCAACTGCGGGAAAAAGGCTGGATCCCGCTGGAAGTGGACGCCGTGGCGGAACGGGGTCGCGGCCGGGGTGACCGAACCTCGGGCGGGCGCAGCCGACTGCTGGGCGGCGGGATGCCGGCGGCTGAACTGGCCATGGTCACACGCCAGCTTGCCACCCTCGTGGGTTCTGGCCTGCCGCTGGAGGAAGCGCTACGCGCCTGTTCCAAACAAAGCGAGAAGGCCCGGACGCGGGCAATGATGACGGCGGTGCGCTCCAGGGTCATGGAAGGCTACAGCCTGGCCGACGGCATGGCGCAGTTCCCCCGCGCCTTTCCTGAGATGTACCGGGCCACCGTGGCTGCAGGGGAGCAGACCGGCAAGCTGGACCTGGTGCTGGAGCGACTGGCTGATTACACGGAAACACGCCAGGAAATGCAGCAGAAAATCCGGCTGGCGCTGTTCTATCCGGCCATTCTGGTGGCCGTGGCGGTGCTGGTGGTTGTACTGTTGCTGACCTTCGTCGTGCCCCAGGTTACCGACGCCTTCACCACCGCCGGCCAGACCCTGCCGGCATTGACCACGGCACTGATCGCCACCAGCGATTTTCTGCGCGACAACGGCATCTGGCTGATCCTGGCCCTGGCCGGCCTGGTGGGCGCCTTCGTGTATGCCCTGCGCTACCGGGGCTTCCGCTACCGTTTCCATGCATTTCAGCTGCGGCTGCCGCTGGTGAAGCGCATCGTGCGCGGCGCCAATGCGGCGCGCTTCGCCCGCACATTCAGCATTCTGGCCAACGCGGGTGTACCGGTGCTGGACGCCATGCGCATCTCCGCTGAGGTGATGACCAATCTGCCCATGCGCGAGGCGGTGGAAAATGCGGCCGTACTGGTGCGGGAGGGCACCGGCATCAGCCGGGCCCTGGAGCGCAGCGAACAGTTCCCGCCCATGCTGCTGCATCTGGTCTCCAGCGGAGAGAACAGCGGGCGCCTGGAGCAGATGCTGGAACGGGCGGCCATCAACCAGGAGCGGGAGGTGCAGGGCCTGGTGGGTACGGCGCTCACTGTGCTGGAACCCCTGATCATTCTGGGCATGGGCGCGATCGTACTGGTCATCGTACTGGCCATCATGCTACCCATCTTCCAGATGACCGACCTGGTGGGTTAAGGAAGCGAAAAGTGCCGCGCAGAGCCGTGGCTGGACTGAGCCGGAGGCGGTATTCACTATGGATATCGCCGCGCCGCTTCCTAACACTAAACATTTTGACCGAATCCGTTGTCTGTAGAACACGTGAAACCTGCGAGACACATCATGAACCTGAGCAGTTACCGGCAAGAACTCCTGACACGCCGCAACAGCCAACGCGGCTTCACCCTGATCGAGATCATGGTGGTGGTGGTCATCCTCGGCATTCTGGTCGCCTTTGCGGTGCCGAACATCCTGGACAACCCGGAGCAGGCCCGCATGACGAAGGTGAAACATGACCTGCGCACCATCGAGCAGGCGCTGGACATGTACCGGATGGACAACTTCCGCTACCCCACCACCGATCAGGGCCTGGAGGCTCTGGTAGAGCGCCCGGCCTCGCCGCCCGAGCCACGCAATTGGAAACCGTACATGCGCAGCCTGCCCAAGGACCCCTGGGGCGGCGAGTACCAGTACCTGGCCCCTGACGACGCCGGCGGCCGGGTGCGTGTCTACACGCTGGGTGCGGACGGCCGCCCCGGCGGCGAGGGTGAAAACGCCGAAATCAGCAACCACGACATCGATTGAGGCAGCCCGCGCAGTCGGGCTGGGGGAAACGGATGTCAGGCATTGGCAGCGGTGCGCCTGGTCGCAGCCAAACCGCAGGGAATAGCGGCTTCACCCTGATCGAGATCATGGTGGTGGTGGTCATCATCGGCACCATTGTCAGCTTCGCCGTGCTGGGCTTGACCATGGGCCGCGACGACACCGTGGAACGCGAGGCCCGACGCCTGCATCAGGTGCTGGAACTGGTCAGTGAAGCCGCGCTGCTGGAAGCCCGCGAGTTCGGCCTCATCCTGGAGCCGGATGGCTACCGCTTCACCGAACTTGATGGCGACGACTGGCACGGCATCAGTGAATCGGAACGCCGTTACCTCAATCCTCATACCCTACCGGACCAGGTCAGGCTGGACGCCGAGGTGGACGGCCTGCCCGGAGATCGCGAACCGGGCGCCAGCGAAGACGACCGCCCCGGCATCATGCTGCTGTCCAGCGGGGAGATCACGCCGTTCCGCCTGCGCCTTTCCGACCGCGACCCGGGCTCCGATGAACGTTACATTGTCCGGGGCGACCTCACCGGGCGGTTGCAGCTGGAATTGCCGGAGGAGGACACGCGGTGACGCAACGCGGACGGCAAGACGGTTTCACCCTGCTGGAAGTCATGGTGGCGCTGACCATCGTGGGCGTGGCCTTTGCCGGCCTGATTACGGCGGTGATGCAGTCCACCGGGAACGCCACGCTCAGCCGTGAACGCATGCTCAGCCACTGGGTGGCGAGCAACGTACTCACCGAACTGCAGGTGATGCAGGTCTGGGAAACCGGCAACCGGGAGGGCGAGATGACCATGGGGGGCCATGAATGGTATTGGGAGGCGGACATTCAGGGAACCCCCAACCCCAATCTGCGCCGGGTGGATGTTACCGTCTACCTGCAGGAAGGGGATGACTATGCGGCGAGCACCCTGATGGGGCTGCTGGCCAACCCGGAGAGCAGCCGCGACATCCCGCAAGCGCCGCCCCCCGGCGCCGAGCCTCCTGCCGCCGATGGTGACGCACAATGAGCCGGCGGCAACGGGGCTTCACCCTGGTGGAACTCATGGTCGCAGTGGGCATTTTTGCGCTGCTCTCGGCCATGGCATTCCAGGGGCTGCGCGCGGTCATGGAGGCCCGGGAGGGCATCGTCGAGCAGACCGAGCGGCTCAAACAGGTGCAGCAGGCCATGGCCGTCCTGGAACGGGATTTCCAGCAGGCGGTGGCGCGGGGCATCCGTGACCCCTTCGGCGACCCGCGGGACGCCATGCTCAGCGACGACATTGCCGATCTGGAATTCACCCGCGCGGGGCGCAGCAACCCGTTGGGCATGGTGCGCAGCGAAATGGAGCGGGTGGGCTACCGCATTGAGGACGAGGTGCTGGTGCGCCTGCACTGGGGCGTACTGGACCAACAGGTGGAACCACCCCGCAACAGCACCGAGGTGCTGGACCGTGTCAGCGACATGCAGCTGCGCTATCTGGATCGCGACCGCGAATGGCGGGAGATCTGGCCGCCGGCCGGGCAGCCACGTGGCACGGAACTGCTTCCGCTGGCAGTGGAGATCACGCTGGAGCTGGAGGATCTGGGCGAACTGGTCCGCCTGTTCCGGCTGGCCGACGGCTGGGAGGTGAGCCAGCCATGATGGCGTGGCGCAGGCAGACCGGCGCGGCGCTGATCACCGCCCTGCTGATCGTGTTCATGGCCTCCCTGGTGGCCACCCAGCTGGCAAGCCGCGCGGTGTTCGACAACGCGCGCAGTTCCGCGCTGCTGGAGCGGGATCAGGCCTGGCAGTTCGCTCTGGCGGCAGAGGCCTGGGCCAGTGAGGTACTGAACGACATGCGGCGTGATGGCGGTGACCCGGTGGACCACCTGAACCAGCTGTGGGCCCAACCCATCGAGCTGCCAGCCTTCGACGAATTGCCCGTGCAGCTGTCGATCCGTATCGAGGACCTGGAGGGCCGCCTGAACCTGAACAACCTGGTCAACGCGGACGGCTCTGCCAACGAGGTGGTTGTGGAACGCTTCCGCCGCCTGCTGCGCTATAACGAGCTGGACGAGAACCTGGTACTGGCGGTGAAGGACTGGATTGACGGCGACATCCAGCCGCGCTTCCCGGACGGCGCCGAGGACGATTACTATTCCCGGCTGGATCCGCCCTACCGCACCGGGAACCGGCCCATGCGCAGTGTCACCGAACTGCGGCTGGTGCGCGGTTTTGACGACGAAGCCTATCGGCTGCTGTCGCCCTGGATCACGGCGTTGCCCCCGGGAACGCGCATTAACATCAATACCGCCCCGGCAGATGTCCTGCGTACGCTGGTGGAGGGGTTGAGTGAGACGGACGCCGAACGGCTGGCGGAGGACCGGCCCGACGAGGGTTTCGACACCGTGGATGAATTGGGGAGACATCCCGCGATGGCCGGCCAGAACCTGCCCGACCAGGGCCTCGCCGTGACAAGCAACCATTTCCTGGTCCGCAGCCAGGTGGCCCTGGGGCGCAGCCGGTTGCGGACTGAGAGCGTGGTTTACCGCAGCGATGCCGGAACCTCACGTACCCTACTGCGGCGGCAGGGCTTTATTGAATGAACGGACAGACACGGTGTGCGATTGCACCGGCCGGCGCCAGCAATGACAATGCCGGAACGCGACAACCAGACAGGACATCCGCATGCGGCCACGACTGATCATTCGCCTGGGTAGCGACCCGCGGCATCCGGTGCACTGGATGCTCACGGATCGTGACAGCGCCCTCCAGCAGCAGGGCGTCAGCGATGACCTGTCGGCACTGGCGGACCAGGCGGATGACCGCCCGGTGGTGGGCCTGGTCTCTGCCGCGGATGTGCTGCTGACCACAGCCAACGTACCCACCCAGAGCCGGCAGAAGCTGCTGCGCGCCATCCCCTATGCCCTGGAGGACAGCGTTGCCGGGGACGTGGAGGATCAGCACTTTGTGCTGGGAGCCCGCACCACCGAGGGGGCCTGGCCGGTGGCCATGGTGAATGCCACTTGGCTGGAAGACTGGCTGGACCGCCTGGAGCGGGCGGGGCTGGCCCCGGACCGCCTGCTGGCCGAACCGCTGTGCCTGCCGTCCGAACCCGATGGCTGGACGGTGCTTCTGGAATCCGACAGCTTCGCGGTGCGCACCGGCGCGCAGCTGGGCTTTGGCGGCGACCGGGACAACCTGGAGCTGCTGCTGGAGGCCGCGCTGGATGAGCAGGGCGACCAGCGCCCCCACCACTTGGTGGTTTACAGTGATCATGCGGAGGATCTTCCGGCGGAGCTGACGGGTGTGCCGCTGGAATTGCGCCGGACGGAATCCGCAGGCCACCTGCTTGCCCAGGGCCTGGAAGACGACCAGCACATGCAGCTGCTCACCGGTCCGTATGCCCCAAAGCGTACGCAGCATGCGCTGTGGCGCCCCTGGATTCCCGCCGCCATCCTGTTCGCCCTCTGGGTCACACTGGACACGGGACGGACCTTGGCCGAGCAGTGGCAAATGCAATCCGAGCTGGCCACGCTGGAGAGCCGGAACCTGGAACTGCTCCAGGGCATCTTCCCCCAGGCCAGTAGCCTGCAGGCCGCCCGCAGCCGGGTGGAGAACCGCCTCTCCCAGCTGCGCGGTGGCGGCGCGGGCAGCAATGATGTGCTGCTGGAAACCCTGGAAGCCGTGGCGCCGGTACTTGCCGGCCGGGATGGGTTCCGCCTCACCGGCCTGAGTTACCGTAACGGCAATCTGGAACTGGAACTCACTGTGTCCGACCTGCAACGCCTGGACCGTCTGCAACAGGAGCTCGACGCCTCCGACGCATTGCAAGCCGAGGTCCGGTCGGCACGTTCCGAAGAGGATGCGGTGCAGGGCCGGCTACTGGTCAGGAGGGGCGGCTGATGGAGCAGCTACGCCAATGGTGGGACGGACTCGCCGCCCGGGAACGCCGCACACTCAGCCTGGGAGGCATCGCCCTGGGCATCATCCTGTTCTATTTCCTGGTCTATCAGCCCATCCACGCCCGCAGCGAGCAGTTGGAGCGCGACCTGCAGGCGCAGCAGGAATTGGCCGCTTACCTGCGTCAGGCCCAACAGGAGCTACAGCAGCTGGGCGGCATGGCGGCAGAACCGGTACAGGGCAACGGTTCTGACCAGGCGCTGTTCGCGCTGGCCGATCAGAGCGCGCGCCAGGCGGGTCTGGGGCAGGTTCTGCGCCGGGTGGAACCCAGCGGCCAGGGCGGCGCCCGGGTCAACTTCGAGCGTATCGCCTTTGACGACCTGGTGCGCTGGCTGGCCACCCTCAGCGAACAGCACAATGTCACGGCCACCGTGGTCACGCTGCGCACCGGGGAACTGGAAGGCCGTGTGGACGCGCAGCTGGTACTGGAGGTGGCGGACTGATGACGCGCCGGATCGTGCTCATCGTGCTTTTCCTGTTGATCTTCCTTGCCGGACTGGTCATGACGCTGCCGGCGAGTCATGCCTGGAACTGGGCTGGCGGCAGCGTACCCGGTGAGGCGTACGGCCTGCGCGGCACGCTCTGGGAAGGGCAGGCAGCCACGGTGATCGTGGACGGGCATCGGCTCGACGGGTTGCGCTGGGAGCTTCAAGCCTCCAGCCTGCTGCGCGGGGAATTGGATTACATGATCAGCGGCACTCTGGCCGACGGCCGCGTCCGTGGCCGTGTCCGCGCTGGTCTGGACGGTCGTTTACGGGTGGAAGACCTGCGGGTCAGTGCCAGCGCCGATCAACTGGTGCGCATGGCTTCCGAGCGTCCCCTGCCATTGCAGGTGGGCGGGCAGGTGGATGCGTATTTCCAGGAGGTCATCCTCACCCGGGACGGCACTCTGGAGCGTATACAGGGGCTGATCAACTGGGTGGGCGGCAACGTGGTCTTCGGCGAGACCTACGACCTGGGCGACTATGCCGTACGCCTGGACTCCCGCGGCCAGAATCTGGATCTGGAACTGGTCACGGTGGACGCCCTGCTCCGGGTGGACGGCACCGCCAGCCTGAACCCAATCAGCGGCCAGGTTACCGGTGAAGTGATCTTCCAGACCCTGGAAGGCGCGTCGGCGGACCTGGTTCAGGGCATCCGCTTCACCGGGCTGCCCGAACCCGAGGCGGAGAATCACATCCGCTTCAGCGGCAATATCAACAACCCCATGGGGTTCCGGGGCGAAATTCAGTAGGGAGATCAGCGCTTCCCTAGCCGCGCCGCTTCTGCAGACGGTAGGCCAGTTTGGCCCGGCTGATGCCCAGCTGGCGGGCAGCGGCGCTGAGGTTTCCATTGCAACGCTCCATGGCCGCGTCGATAAGTCTTTCCTCCAGTTCATCCAGTGGCAGGCTCTGCTCCAGCGCCTGATCCACCACCTGTTCGATTCCCCCCGCGGCCGGTTCGGGAACAGTACCCGGCGCCACCCGCTCGGGTGGTGACGGGCCCCCGCCGATGGACATCCGCGGGAAGAGCTGCTCGCGGCCGATGAACTCCCCGCTGGGCACAATGATCACACCCCGCTCGATCATGTTCTCCAGTTCGCGCACGTTGCCGGGCCAGTCGTAAGCCTGGAGGGCGGTCAGCGCATCACCGGTCAGCCCCGGAACGCGCTTGCCATGCCGGGCGTTGTATTTATCCAGGAACCGGTTCACCAGCAGCGGGATATCCTCCCGCCGTTCCCGCAGGGGCGGGACAACCACGGGAAAGATATTCAACCGGTAATACAGATCGGCACGGAAACGGCCATTGCGGGCCGCGTCCGCCAGGTCGACGTTGGTGGCGGCGATCACCCGCACATCCACCTTGCGCGTACGGGTGTCCCCGACGCGTTCGAACTCCCCTTCCTGCAGTACGCGCAGCAGTTTCGCCTGTGCCGCCGGTGACAACTCCCCCACCTCGTCCAGAAACAGCGTGCCGCCGTGGGCACGCTCGAACCGCCCGGGCCGGGACTGCTGTGCGCCGGTGAACGCCCCTTTTTCCGCGCCGAAAAGCTCGGATTCGATCAACTCCTCGGGCATGGCGGCGCAGTTCACCGCCACGAACTCCCGCTCCGCACGCCGGCTCGTGCGATGAATGGCACGGGCGAACAGTTCCTTCCCGACACCGGTTTCCCCCAGCAACAGCACAGTGACATCACTGCTGGCCGCCTTCTCGATCATGGCCTTGGTCTCCAGGAATGCCGGTGCCGTGCCGATCAGATCCACGGAGCTGCTTGGTTCATCGATGGAATAGCGCAGGTGCTCCACTTGGTTCTGCAGTTCAACGATCTGGTCCGCGACCCGCTGCGGCTCGAAGTAACGCAGTTCCTCGGTGATCTCACCCCCCCACTCGGAGACAAGCTTGCCCACGATCATGCAGCGTTCATCGCCCTTGCCTGCGCATTGCACCTCGCGGAAAAGCACCGGGCGTTTCATCACCGCACTGGTGTAGCCGGTGGCATAGCCGATCTGGGTCCAGCACACCGAATCGAAGTGCAGGCCGAATTGCTCCAGATGGACGTCCGCCTCGTGGGAGTTATCCCAGGCGAACTCGCCGTAATAAATCCCCGCAGCCACATCGATATCGAAGCGGATGGGTTTGACGTCCGCGATCCCTTCCAGGGAGTGGAGTTGCGGACCGAGATTCATCAGATCGTTGTCACAGGCGTCCGGCATCATGCGCCGGACCATTTCCGCATCCCGCTGTCCGGAGGCATATCCCATGCGGGTGAGCACACCCCGGGCGCGGTCCATTCCCAGGGTCTCCACCAGTTCCCGCCGAAGCGATGCCAGGGCGCTGGTATGCAGCAGCACCATGCGTTGGCCTTCCAGCGAAATATGGCCGGACCTGAAGGACAGGTGCAGGCGCGAAGCAAGCTCCGGCAATTTCTCGAAATCGATTCCCCGGGCCATGGTCTCCTCCGGATATGGCGGCTTCTGGGCACTGTATCTTCGGCCTGGAGGCCGGGGCGATCAGCACCCGATCTTCTTATGTACCCGGGAGCGCATAACGCACTCGCCGGAGAGTGGAGCGGAACGTGAAACCCGCTCCGTCGAGATTCAGCAAATCATACAGTTCTACTGCGCCAATTCATGATTTCATCAATTTATCATAATTTCTGAAATTATGCTGCGTCCGCAGCAAAACCCTATTTTTCAAAAACTTAAGATTCTGGCATGGCTAGTGCATAGATCTGGCTGGTGAAGTGCCGTGCACAAGGCACGGAAATAACCGCCACCCCGCAGCGACGACGAGCAGGGATAAGACATGGCCGTATTCAACCAGCAACGCTTCGTCCGTGTGACCGCCGAGCGCGAAGACGGGTTCGTGGAATTCGACTTCTCACTCGGTGACCCGGACCTGTACGTGGAACTCATTCTTCCCCGCCCCGCGTTTGACGCGTTCTGCAAGAACAACGACGTGCAGTTCCTCAGCGACGAGGAAGCACGGGCTCTCGACGCCGATCGCGTGAAGTGGCGCGAAGGCGGCTTGTAACCATTTGACGATAACAGCCTTTCTCGGAGGAGACACCAGCAATGAGCATTGAGATCAAGACGACGTCCATCGAACCGCTTCGCCACACCTTCTCGAATGTGGCGGCCCGGCTTGGCGTCGACAAGCCTGCCTCCCGGTACCAGGAGGCCACATTCGACCTGCAGCCAACGGTGAACTTCCATTACCGGCCCACCTGGGATCCGGATTTTGAACTGTTCGACGAACGCCGCACCGCCATCCGCATGCAGGACTGGTACACATTCCGGGATCCGCGCCAGTTCTACTACGGGACATGGACCATTACCCGTTCACGCCAGCAGGAAGTGGCGGAACGCAACTTCGGCTTCGTGGAAAAGCGCAACCTGCTGGACACGGTCTCGAAAGAGGGCAAGGCGAAAGCCGCAGAGATTCTGTTGCCACTGCGCCATCTCGAGTACGCAGCGAACCTGAACAACTGCTACATCACCGCCTACGGATCCGGCACCGCCATCACCCAGGCCACCAGTTTCAACGCCATCGACCGGCTGGGCATTGCCCAGTACCTGAGCCGGCTGGGCCTGCTGCTGGACGGCAACAGCGGCCAGGCGCTGGATCAGGCCAAACAGGACTGGATGCAAAGCGGCCACTGGCAGCCCCTACGCGAACTCGCCGAGACCACGCTGGTGACCAAGGACTGGTTCGAACTCTACGTGGCCCAGAACGTGGTGCTGGACGGTCTGCTGTACCCGCTGATCTACGAACGCTTCGATGCCGCCATGGCGCCGGAGGCCGGTTCCACGTTCTCCATGCTGATGGAGTTCCAGAACGAGTGGTACGCCGACACCACCCGTTGGGTGGACGCCACGATCAAGACCGCGGTCGCCGAATCCGACCAGAACCGGGAGCAGATCGCCAGCTGGACCCATGACTGGATGCAGCGCTGCAGCGCGGCCCTGGGGCCCGTGGCGGACCGCGCGCTGGGCGAGAACCAGGGTGCCGCCGTACTGGACGAGCTGCGCGACGCGCTGGCCCAGCGACTGGAAAAGAAGGCCGGCCTCAGCCTCTGAGCCGGCACTGCGAGGAGAACATCATGAGTAACAACGTCTTTCTGGCCCTGCAGAACAACGAGGAAGCCCGGCCGCTGATCGAGGCCATCGAGCAGGACAACGCCGAAGCCACGGTGCAGCACTTCCCCGCCATGGTGAAGATCGACTGCCCGGGGCGTCTGGTGGTGAAGCGGGAAACCGTGGAAGCCCTGATCGGCCGCGACTGGGATCCTCAGGAGATTCACGTGAACCTGATTTCCCTGTCCGGAAACGTGGAAGAGGACGACGACAGCTTTGCACTGGTTCGCGACCGCTAGTGCGGCATCGCGACCCCAAATGAAGAGACTGAATCAGGAGGAGAACCAACATGAGCGCCAAGCGCATGAACCTGCGAGAGAAGTACCAGCGCATGACACGCGACCTGGCCTGGAAGCCCAGCTACCAGAGCGAGGACGACATATTCCCGCAGGCCAAGTACGAAGGGATCATCATCCACGACTGGGACAAATGGGAAGACCCGTTCCGGCTGACCGTGGACGCCTACTGGAAGTATCAGGCGGAGAAGGAGCGCAAGCTCTACGCCATCATCGAGGCGTTCGCCCAGAACAACGCCCAGCTGAACGTCACCGACGCCCGCTACATCAACGCACTCAAGCTCTTCCTCACCGGGGTGACACCGCTGGAATACGCCGCGCACCGGGGTTTTGCCATGTCGGGACGCAACTTCCCCGGCGCCGGGCCGCAGGTGTCCTCGCAGTTCCAGTCGATTGATGAATTGCGCCACGCGCAGACCCAGATCCACACCATCAGCCACTACAACAAGTACTTCAACGGCTTCCACGACTGGCGGCACATGCACGACCGGGTCTGGTACCTGTCCGTGCCCAAGTCGTTCTTCGACGATGCCATGTCCGCCGGGCCGTTCGAGTTCGTGACCGCGATCTCGTTCAGCTTCGAGTACGTGCTGACCAACCTGCTGTTCATGCCCTTCATGTCCGGCGCGGCCTATAACGACGACATGGCCACGGTGACCTTCGGCTTCTCGGCGCAGTCGGACGAATCGCGCCACATGACGCTGGGGCTGGAAGTTATCAAGTTCATGCTGGAACAGGACGAGCGCAACGTACCCATCGTCCAGAAATGGATCGACAAGTGGTTCTGGCGCGGCTACCGCCTGCTGGCCCTGGTGTCCATGATGATGGACTACATGCTGCCGAAGCGGGTCATGTCCTGGCAGGAAGCCTGGGAAATGTACTTCGAGGAGAATGGCGGCGCCCTGTTCGAGGATCTGGCGCGCTACGGCATTCGCATGCCCAAGTACTGGGAGGTGTCGGTCAAGGAAAAGAACCGTCTGTCCCACGAAGTATGGTCGGTCTTCTACAACTACGGCCACGCCGCAGCCATCCACACCTGGATGCCGGACGAGAACGAAATGGCCTGGCTGTCGGAGAAGTACCCGGAAACTTTCGATAAGTACTACCGGCCGCGCTTCGACCACTGGCACAAGCACCAGAAGAAAAACGGTCGCTGGTACAACAACACGCTGCCCATGCTGTGCCAGACCTGCCAGATCCCCATGGCCTTTACCGAGCCGGACGACCCCACCCAGATCTGCTATCGCAGTTCCGACTACGAGGGGATGCAGTACCACTTCTGCTCGGACGGCTGCAAGGACATCTTCGACGACGAGCCGGAGAAGTTCGTGCAGGCCTGGTTGCCGGTGCATCAGATCTACCAGGGCAACTGCGGCGGCGCCAGCGTGCCGGAGGTGCTGGAGTGGTACCACCTCAAGCACGGCCAGGACAACCTGGAGTACCTGGATTCCCAGGACCGCGCCAACTGGCTGCGCTGGAAGGGGCTCACCGAAAAGGCAGAGGCCGTACTGCAAAAGGCCGCAAACGAGTAAACGGGAACGTTTCCAGACTGGCGCGCGCCATCGGTTCGCGCCAGCCGCAACCAGATACATAGGGGGAACACCCCCGGGAGGAGACCCATGGCCGTGAAGGCTCTGTACGACTATCGCTTTGAACCCAAGGACACCGAGGACAAATTCCACGGTAACCAGTTGGTCTACGTGGGCTGGGACCAACACTTGATGTTCTGCGCTCCGCACTGCGTGCCCCTGCCCCCCGACATGCCGTTCGGTGCCCTGGTGCGGGAAGTGCTGCCAGGCATGTATGACAGCCATCCGGATTGGGCACAGGTGAACTGGGGCCAGGTGGAATGGATCGTGGACAACAAGCCCTTCCAGCCCGACATGGAGAAGGGGCTGCGGGATCAGGGCATCGGACACAAGTCGTTGATCCGCTTCCGTACGCCGGGGCTTAACGGCATCGCCGGCGCGGCCAGCTGAGCCGGGAGGATAGGCAGATGTCAAACCAACTCGCGATCGAGCCGCTTGGCGAAACCGTCGAAGTGGACGAGGAGCAGACGCTGCTGGACGCCGCATTGCGCCAGGGGATCTACCTGCCCCACGCCTGCTGTCATGGCCTGTGCGGCACATGCAAGGTGCACGTGCTGGAAGGCGAAGTGGAACACGGCGATGCCTCGCCCTTCGCGCTGATGGACTTCGAACGTGAGGAGGGCATGACCCTGGCCTGCTGCGCCACGGCACTTGGCGACGTGGTGATTGAGGCCGATGTGGAAGAGGAGCCGGACGCGATCCGTCAGCCGGTGGAGGACTACGACGCCACGGTGGTGGAGATCAGGCAACTGACCCCCACGGCCGTGGCCGTCTTCCTCGAACTGGACCGGGACCTCGACTTCCAGGCTGGCAAGTACCTCAACGTGAACCTGCCGGATATCGAGCATCCGCGCGCCTTCTCGCTGGCCAATGCACCCTCCGAGAAACGGGTGATGGAGCTGAACATCCGGCGCGTTCCTGGCGGGGAAGCCACGGGCTACATCCACGAGCAACTCAGGGAAGGCGACAAGCTGCGGGTCAGCGGCCCCTACGGTCGTTTTTTCGTGCGCAAGTCAGCGCCTGAGGATGTGATCTTCCTGGCCGGCGGCACGGGGCTGTCCAGCCCCAAGTCCATGATCCTGGATCTGCTTGAATCGGGCGATACCCGCGGTATCACGCTGGTCTACGGTCAGCGCAACCGTTCGGAACTCTATTACCACGAGTTGTTCCTGCAACTGGCCGAGGAGCACGCCAACTTCACCTATGTCCCGGCCCTGTCGGAACCGGAACCCGGTGACGACTGGGACAGCGCCACCGGGTTCGTGCATGACGTGGCCAAAGACCACTTCGACGGCATGTTCGCCGGCCGCAAGGCCTACCTGTGCGGACCGCCGCCGATGATCGATGCCTGTGTCACCACGCTCATGCGGGGGCGACTGTTCGAGCGGGACATCTACATGGAGAAGTTCATCACCGCCGCAGATGCCGCCCAGGGCAACCGGCGCAGTCCCCTGTTCAAGGGGCTTTAGGGATGAGTCAGGACATGGAAACGCAGCAACACTGGACCATCCATATCCGCGACACGGACGAGCAATACAGCTGCAGCACCGACCAGCATCTGCTCAAAGGCATGCTGCAGCTGGGCAGAAAGGGAATCCCGTCCGGCTGCCACGGGGGCGGTTGCGGGGTCTGCAAAGTCCGCATCGTCTCCGGGGATGTGGAGACCATCACCATGAGCCGGGCGCACGTGAGCGAGGAGGAACAGCAACAGGGGTTCGCCTTGGCCTGCCGCTGTTTTCCCCGCAGCGACATAAGCCTGGATGTGGTGGGGAAGATGCAAAAGACCGTCTGCAAGCGGCGCTACGGATTTGTTTAACGATAACCGCGGCGCCTGAGACGCCGCACCAACCGAGACTGGAGGAAACACCATGGGTGTCATGCGTATTGGCCACATCAACCTGCGGGTGCTGGATATGCCTGCGGCGCTGAAACACTACGAAGAGGTGCTGGGCCTGATCCGCACCGACGAGGACTCCGCCGGCAACGTCTACCTCAAAGGCTGGGACGAGTGGGACAAATACTCGGTCATGCTGAGCCCGGCTGACCGGGCGGGCATGAATCACATCGCCTACAAGGTCGAGAACGATGCCGACCTGGACACGCTGAAGAAGCGCATCGCCGACTACGGCACCGACGTGGAAGACGTGCCTGCCGGCCAACTGCCCTACTGCGGCCGCGCACTGCGCTTCTGGCTGCCCAGCGGGCACCTGATGTATCTCTACGCGGAGAAGGAGTTCATCGGCAAGTCCGTGGGCACCACGAACCCGGAACCCTGGCCGGACGGGCTCAAGGGCGCCGGTGCGCACTGGCTGGACCACGCGCTGCTGATGTGTGAACTGGACCCGGAGCGCGGCGTGAACAAGGTGGCCGAAGTCACCAAGTTCATGAACGAGGTACTGGACTTCCGCCTGTGCGAACAGGTGATGGTGGGGCCGGATAGCGACATCCAGGCGGCCACCTGGATGGCCCGCACCAGCACGCCGCACGACATCGCCTTCGTCGGCGGCCCGAAGATGGGCCTGCATCACGCCGCGTTCTTCCTGGATGAGTGGAACGACGTGCTGAAGGCAGCAGACGTGATGGCCAAGCACAAGGTGAAGATGGACGTGACTCCGCAGCGGCACGGCATCACCCGCGGTTACACCATCTATTTCTTTGACCCCTCCGGAAACCGCAACGAGACCTTTGCCGGCCTGGGCTACCTCTCCCAGCCGGACATGCCGGTGATCACCTGGACGGAAGAGGAACTCGGCCGCGGCATCTTCTACCACACGGGTGAGCTCAACGAAGCGTTCACTACCGTGTACACCGAAGGGGCCTGAAGCGGCGGACGGCATTCGGTGGATATCGCCCAAGCCTCAATCCACCCTACGACCTTCGATCGGAGCCGTAGGGTGGATTGAGCGAAGCGATATCCA
>SLCE01000217.1 GCA_007125985.1 Ectothiorhodospiraceae bacterium
AATCGGGGATTTCCGAGCGGCTGCTCTTATTTATATACGCGCGCGCACGAAGCGCCGAATTTCATCATGCGACGGTGATCTTGGTATCCAGATACACATCCTGGATGGCATTCAGCAGTTGCACACCCTGGTCCATGGGTTTCTGGAAGGCCTTGCGCCCGGAAATCAGCCCCATGCCGCCGGCACGCTTGTTGATCACCGCGGTGCGCACCGCTTGCTGCAGATCGTTCTCGCCGGACCCGCCGCCGGAGTTGATCAGACCGGCCCGGCCCATGTAGCAATTGGCCACCTGGTAGCGCACCAGGTCGATGGGGTTATCCGATGTCAGCTCGTCATAGACCTTCTTGTGGGTCTTGCCGAAGTTCACCGCTGTGTAGCCGCCGTTGTTCTCGGCCATCTTCTGCTTGACGATGTCTGCGCCGATGGTGGTCGCCAGGTGGTTGGCCTGGCCGCTGAGGTCCGCGGACACGTGATAGTCGGTGCCGTCCTTCTTGAACTCGGGGTTGCGCAGATAGGCCCAGAGGATGGTGGCCATGCCCAGCTCATGGGCGTGGGCGAAGGCCTCGGAGATCTCCTGAATCTGGCGCCGGCTCTCCGGGGAACCGTAATAGATGGTCGCGCCCACGGCTACCGCGCCCATGTCGAATGCCTGATCCACGCTGGCGAACAGTGTCTGGTCGTACAGCTCCGGATAGGTCAGCAGCTCGTTGTGGTTGATCTTCACCACAAACGGGATTTTGTGTGCGTAGCGCCGCGCCACCGATTGCAGTACTCCGAACGTGGAGGCCACTGCGTTACAGCCTCCTTCAATGGCCAGGCGTACGATATTCTCGGGGTCGAAGAACTGCGGGTTCGGTGCGAACGAGGCGCCGGCCGAATGTTCAATGCCCTGGTCCACCGGCAGTATCGACACGTAGCCGGTGCCGCCCAGCCGGCCGGTGTTGAACAGGGTTTGCAGGCTGCGCAGGACACCCGGTTTCAGGTCTTTCTGCGCCACCACCCGGTCCACGTAATCCGGCCCCGGAAGATGCCGCGATTCCCGGGGGATTCCGGAGCAGCGGTGGCCAAGCAGCGTTTCGGCCTCTGCGCCCAGCAGTGACTGAACGTCCGTCATGTGAAAATCTCCTGTTGCGACAGCGGGTAATCAGCCCGAGGCATATGCCGGCCAGAGCAATACGGCGGGCCCGGGTTCAGGGCTCAAGAGTATACTCACCTTGCCAAAGGTCTTGCCATGGTGCCGGCGCCTGTTCACCTTTCTGCAAGCTTAGGTGAATTCCTGCTTTGCGGTACGCATCATGGGCCGCGCAGACTGTGACGCAGTTCACGCGCGGCAGACTGGGAAAGCCGTGTCATCAGCGGTACTCTTTCAACAATAAGTTCCGCCTCCATCGCATGCACGGAGCTCCCATGCCCCAGGACGACAAGGTGGTCTACATGAAGCGCCCGGGTTACTCGCTGCGCGGGGTGGCGGAGCGCTATCGTGAGCTGGCGGACCAGCGCCTGACGTCGCTGCTGCGGGGCATGCTTGATGGCGTCGACGATGCCCTTTTCGACCGGGCGGAGCGGGCGGAAGGTGGCTCGGCGCAGAGTGGTTACTTCACTGCCATGCGCCAGATGCGGCTGCAACGCCGGCAACTGGAGCAGGCCTTCCGTGATGCGTTGCGGGCCGGCCACCAGCAGGCGTCCGAGGTTGCGGATGACGCCTGGGAGCAAGGGCTGTCGCTGGTGGACAACGAACGGCTCGAAGAGGAACTGGCCATCGAGGGCATGGTGTCCAAGGCCAAATCCCGTTCCTCCCGCGCCCTGGATCACCTGTGCAAGCGGCTAAACCATCTGGAGCCGGGTGCGCCGGTGGAGCCGGACACGCTCTCTGTGGGGCCTGCCCGTGTCTGCGCCACGTTTGCGGACGTGATCTCTCCGCTGCAGTTGGATCTGCAGCCCCGTCTGGTGATCTACAAATTGTTCGAACGGCACGTGGTGGCGGGGCTCGGCAAGCTGTATGACGAGCTCAACACCATGCTGGCGGAGGCGGGTGTGCTGCCGGTGATCGAGCAGCAAAAGTCGCAGAAACCACCGGAACGGCCCAGCACGGCCCCTGCAGCGCAACCCCAGCGCACGCCGCCCCCCGCCGATGAGGACGGCGCCAAGGCGTTGCTGTCCGTGCTGCAGAAGCTGGTCTCGGGTGGCGCGGCGACCGGTTCGGCCGCAGGGAGTGGCCCGGGCTCGGCGTCGGGTGGGCCCACGTCCCGCAGTGAGGGGGCGGTCAGCGACGGTAACGCCGACGGGCCGGTGATGGCCGGTGAGCAGGTCCTTTCCGCGCTTTCCGGTCTGCAGCAGGGCCTGGATGGTGGGCCGCCCCAATACCTCTCCGCCACGCAACTGAAAGAGCTGCTGCGGCGCTCGGCCGGACTGGAGGGCATGGAGTTGAGCCCGGAGACAGGCGGCACCATCGACCTGGTGAGCCTGCTGTTTGACGCCATGCTCGACGAGCCCCATTTGCTGGAGAGCCTGAAGGAGCTGATCTCCCGCCTCCAGATCCCCACCATCAAGGTCGCCCTGCTGGATCATGCCCTGTTCAGCCGTAAGCAGCATGCAGCGCGTCGGTTGATCAATGAAATGGCCGGTGCCGGTCTGGGTTGGACTGACCCGGAGCAGGCGGCCAAGGATCCGCTCTACCGCCGCATCGAAACCCTGGTCAACGATGTGTTGGTGCATTTCCGCGATGATCTGCGGCAGCTGGAACAGGCGCTGGAGGAATTCCAGACGTTCATGGCTGAAGAGCGGGAACGGGCGGCGCAGATCGAGCAGCGCACGCGCCAGGCCGCCGAGGGCAAGGCGCGGGTGGAAGAGGCCCGGGAACGGGTCGAAGCCGAAGTGGCACGCGTGGTCGCCGGCCGGCCGGTGCCCGATGTTGTGCGGCGTCTGCTGGATGAGGCCTGGGGGAAGGTGCTGTTCATCACGAGGCTCAAGGAAGGCGAGGAGGGCAGGAACTGGCGACACCAATTGGGTGTGGTCGACCGCCTGGTATGGAGTGTCCAGCCGAAGACCAGCCACGAGGAACGCAAGCGTCTGGTGGCGGAAATTCCCGGGTTGTTGCATGAATTGCGCGCCGGCATGAACGCGGTGATGTTCAACCCGGTGGACATGACGCGGTTGTTCAAGGAACTGGAGAGGGAGCATATCCAGGTTTTGACCCGGCCCCTGGCCCGCGCAGATGAACTGCGCCGTGAAGCTGAATCCGCGGCCTTGCTGCGGGAGGAACTGGAGAGCCCGCGGCAGGATGACCGCAGCAAGGCCGAACTGCAGCCGTATTGTGATCAACTGGACGATGCGGAAGTGGGCACCTGGTTCGAGTTCCGGCAGGGCGAGGGCAAGGCGATCCGGGCGCGGTTGTCCATGCGCCTGTCCGAAGGTGACCGCCTGATCTTCGTCAACCGGGCCGGGTTCAAACTGGCGGAGCGCCGGCGCGATGAACTGGCCGAGGCCCTGCGCGGCGGTCAGGTGGTGATTCTCGACCACGGTGAATTGTTCGACCGGGCTTTGGAAGCCGTGGTGAAAAATCTGCGGCGAATCCAGGCCAATAGCTGACCGCCCCCCTGTCCTCCTTTGTCAGGATCCGTACAATTCAGGATTCCCGAATTTGCATGGATCTGTGCGGATGCGACATTTGCGGCGAATTGTACGCCTGCCCCTGCTTCTGATTCACGTGACCATCGGCGTGGTGGTGATTGCGCTCGCCGTGCTGCTGGACCGCTTGCTGGGCAAGCGGCTGCATCATGGTCTGGCGCGCCGCATGCAGGCGTTCTGGTGCCGGAGCATCTGCCGCCTGATGGGAGTGCGAATGCAGCTGTCCGGCCAGGCGATGGCGGCTCCGCCAGTGCTGCTGGTGGCCAACCACCTGTCGTGGCTGGATATCCTGGTGGTGGCTGCCAACTGGAAGGTGAGTTTCCTGAGCAAATCCGAGGTGCGTTCCTGGCCGGGAATCGGCCTGGTGGCCACCGGCCTGGGGACCTTGTACATCGAGCGCGGCCAGCGCGATGCTTCCGGTAACGCCATGCGCGCCATGGCGCAGCGTCTGCGAGAGGGCCACCGCGTGCTGTTCTTCCCCGAGGGCACCACCAGCCCGGGTAACAATCTGTTGCCATTCCGCCCGCGTCTGTTCCAGGCGGCCATCGATGCCGGCGTGCCCGTGCAGCCAATCACCATTCGTTATCTGGAAGCGAACGACGAGCCCAATGCGGTTGCCCCCTTTGTGGATGATGAAGGCCTGCTCAGCCATGTGATGCGTCTGTCTGCCGAGCCCGGCATGCGCGCGGTGCTGGAGGTGGGTGAGCCGGTGGACAGTCGGGGGCGTGGCCGCAATGAGCTGGCACTGCTGTGCCGCGAGCAGATGGCCGAGGCGCTCAACCCGTCCGAGCCCCACGAGGAACAGGCCGCGGGCTGAAAAGAAAACGGCCCCGGTTTGGAGGGGCCGAAATGGGGATTGCACCCAGTGCGCGGACCTTCCGTGGTCCATCCTTGGGGGACGATCAGAAGTTGTAGATCATGCCCACGCTGAACGCGCTGGTGTCCTCGCCGGCCACACCCTGGCTGCCCGCCGTGCGGGCTTCACGGAACGGCGTGACGCGGGAGGCGTTGTCGTTGCTGACGAAGGCATAGTTGGCGTACACGGTGGCGGCACGCCCCAGGCGGTGATCCACGCCGATGGCGAACAGGTTGGCATCGAAGTCGCTGTCGTCTGCATCCAGCATGTAGTACTGGGCGCGCAGGCCGGTGGTGGGGGTCACCGCCCAGCGGGCGCCGATGCCGTAGGCGTTGTCGTCCGGATCGGACGCGCTCTGAACCATGCCGGCCACGCGAATTACGCCGAAATCGTAGGAGATGGCGGCGCGCACCATATCGCGTTCGTCGGAAGCCACGCCGCTTTCGTTGTTGTAGGCTTCATAGGCGATGGCTGCGTAAAGCGGGCCTTCGCGGTAGCTGATGGAGGCACTGAAGGCGTCGTTGTCGTTGTTGGAGGTGTACTGGTCCTCGGTGGATGTGGAGTACTGCAAGTCCACGAACACGCCGCCAAAGCTCGGGGTCTGGTAGTGGATCGAGTTGCGGAAACGCTCGTCGAAGCCCTGGCCCTGCGCACGGTTGCGCACGATGTTGCGGGCATCACCCACCTGGTCACCGAAGAAATCCACGCGACCGCGCAGGGTTTTCAGCGGGGTGTCGAACTTGCCGACGCGCAGCATGCCGAAATCGCCTCGCAGACCGCCGAAGGTGTCGCGGGTGGCGAATTCGGTGCCGGAGTCGTCGAAATCGATCTGCGTCTCGATCTGGTAGATGGCGGTCAGCCCGTAGTCCAGCTCGGCATTACCCCGAAACCCAAGGCGGCTGGAGTTGCTGGAGACGTTCACGGCACCGTCGTCCCCGTTGTCGAGGTAGTCCACTGACAGGTGGGCTCGACCGTAGATCTCGTTGGCTGAGGCCAGGGCCGGTGCGGACATGGCAGCGGCGGCTGCCAGAGCGACGAATTTCTTGTTCATTCCCGTTTCCTTTACTGACGATGCAAGGCCAGCCGGGGCTGGTTCCGAATACCCGCCCAGTGCATCTGAGCGATCGCTGGCTAGGATGACCAGAAAAAGTGACGGAATCACGACGTCGAGGTGACAGTTTCGTGGCAACTGGTGTGTTTGCGACAGTGTGTTGCCTTTATACAACGCGCAGCGCCGTCTCATGCCGATCTTGCGTTCGGTGTCGGCAGCCGGCTGCGTCGGTTACCGCTCGAACCGATATAAGGAAGCACGATGGAAATAGATCAGTGCTTCTTTGACTGTCACAAAACGGTAACTGCATTACGCTCTAATGGCGGCGGTCAAAAGCGCAGCGGGATGACGTAGACATGGCAGTGAAGATCCTGGTTATCGAAGACGAGGCCGCCATCCGTGAAATGGTGGATATGAGCCTGGCCGCAGCCGGCTTCGAGGTGTTTCAGGCGGAATCCGGTGAGGAGGGCTTTTCCCTGCTCAACGAGCATGTGCCAGATCTGATCCTGCTGGACTGGATGCTCCCCGGCATGAGCGGCATCGATTTCGCCCGCCGCATCAAGAAGGATCCGCTGTGCAGCGACATCCCCGTGATCATGCTCACGGCCCGGGGCGAGGAAGAGGACAAGGTGCGGGGCCTGGATTCCGGTGCCGATGATTTCGTCACCAAGCCGTTCTCGCCCCGGGAACTGGTCTCCCGCATCAAGGCGGTGCTGCGGCGGGCCTCACCCATGAGCAGCGAGGAGGTGGTGGAAGTGGATGGCCTGAAGCTGGATCCGCTCAGTCACCGCGTGACCGCCCATGACAACAAGGTGGATATGGGCCCAACCGAGTTCCGACTGCTGCATTTCTTCATGACCCACCCGGAGCGCGTGTTCACCCGTGGTCAGCTGCTGGATAATGTCTGGGGCACGAACGTCTACGTGGAGGAGCGCACCGTGGATGTCCATATCCGGCGCTTGCGCAAAGCCATTGCCGGCTCCGGCCATGATCGTCTGGTGCAGACTGTCCGCGGCGCCGGTTACCGGTTTTCCGCCAAGCCGTGAGTGACCAGCGCTCCCCCTGGCCGGCGACGATCTCGCGCCTGGTCGGTGCGGTGCTGGTGTTTGCTGCCGTGGGCTGGCTGCTTGGCCAGGTAACACTGGCCATTCTGCTTGGCACGCTGGGCTATCTAGGCTGGAACCTATACAACCAGGCCCTGCTGGAGCGCTGGCTTCGGGATGGCCGCAGCCTGGAGCCGCCCACGTCGCACGGGCTCTGGGGTGAGATCTTCAATGGCATCCACCGGCTGCAGCAGCGGCAGCGCATGCGGCGCAAGCGCCTTACCCGTATCCTGCAGGGCGTGCGGCTGACCATCAACGCCATGCCGGACGGCGCGGTCATCCTGCGTGGTCATGGTGAGATCCAGTGGTGGAACGCCGCGGCCCGAGGCCTGCTGGGCCTGACCTGGCCACAGGATGAAGGGCAGCGCATCGCCAACCTGTTGCGACATCCGGAGTTTTCCGAGTTCATCCGCGAGAAGCGGGATTCCGCCTCATCCATCACGCTGCCATCACCCGTGGATGAGGACGTGATGCTGGAGATCCGGGTGATTCCCTATGGGCTCAATCAGCGTCTCATGCTGGTGCGGGACATCACCCGTCTCTACCAGTTGGAACGCATGCGCCGTGATTTTGTCGCCAACGTCTCCCATGAGTTGCGCACGCCGCTGACTGTGATCACCGGCCTGGCGGAAACGCTGGGGGATACCGTGCCCCAGCAGTTACCCCAGGCCACGCGGCCACTGGCATTGATCAGCCAGCAAACCCAACGCATGCAGCGCCTGGTGGAGGATCTGCTGATGCTCTCCCGGCTGGAGATGGAGCAGAAGCCGCTGGAGCCCAAGGTGGTGGATGTGCCGCGCATGCTGGGTGTGCTCGTCGAGGAGGCCCGGGCCCTGGGCGCTGAAGAAAGGCAGACGGTCACTCTGGACGTGGATCGGGACTGGTGCGCGCTGGGGGATGAGTCCGAATTGCGCAGCGCCTTCTCCAACCTGGTGTTCAATGCGGTGAAGTACACGCCTGCGGATGGGCGCATTGACATCCGCTGGAAGGCCCGGGACGGCGCGGTGCGCTTCGAGGTCTGCGATACTGGTGTCGGCATTCCCGCGCATCACCTGCCGCGTCTCACCGAGCGTTTCTACCGGGTGGACGGCGGCCGTTCCGCGCGCACCGGCGGCACCGGTCTGGGGCTGGCCATCGTCAAGCATGTGCTGGGCCGTCACGGCGTGGAACTGGAAGTCCGTTCCGAGGTGGGCAAGGGCAGCACCTTTGCCTGCACCTTCCCTCCCGCCAAGGTCGTTGATTGCGCGGCGACCGACCGGCTTTCCCAGGCCTGAGACCCCACTTCCGGGCGCTTCTGCCCGCTGTCATCAATTCGTCAAGCACTGTTCACGATGCTGTCACGCCGAATCCGGATACTTGATTCCGGTTTCGGAGGGCGGTGGCCATGAGGCCAGGCCTTCGCCGCGGGACCCAACATTCGACAACGGAGAGACTGAGATGCGCATGAACAAGACGATTGCCGGCGTGGTTGCCGCTGCATCAATGACGGTGCTGGGCCAGGCTGTCGCCGACGTGGACCCGAATCTGCCGGACTATCAGCCGGTGTCGGGTGTGTCCGGCAACCTGACCTCCATCGGTTCCGACACGCTGAACAACCTGATGACCCTGTGGGCCGAGGATTTCAACAGCTTCTACCCGAACGTCAACGTGCAGATCCAGGGCGCCGGCACCTCTACCGCGCCGCCGGCCCTGACCGAAGGCACCTCCAACATCGGCCCGATGAGCC
>SLCE01000210.1 GCA_007125985.1 Ectothiorhodospiraceae bacterium
ACCACCATCGGCACTTATTTCCCAGCGATAGTCGCGTCCTGCAACCGCCAGATCGGCGCCGAGCTCCTCAGCGTAGCGCGCGATGCTCGCCGGCATGTCGGTTCCCGCGAACACTGCCGGACGACCGGGCCGCAGTATGCCGGCCTTCTCGCGGCCGATCTGCTCGCGATCAGTCCCAAGCCAATCGGCATGATCCAGACCAATGGAGCTGATCAGCGCCACATCCGCATCCAGCACATTGACCGCATCCAGTCGGCCGCCAAGCCCCACCTCCAGCACCTGGACATCAACCCGAGCCTCCCGGAACAGCCACAGGGCGGCCAGCGTGCCGAACTCGAAGTAGCTGAGTGTCAGGGAGCCACGCGCCTGATCAATCGCGTCAAAGGCACGCAGCAGGGATTGGTCGGCAACCGGTTCGCCGTCGATGCAGATGCGCTCGTTGTAGCGCAGCAGGTGAGGGGAAGTATAGGCGCCCACGCGGTACCCGGACGCCTTCAATATGGATGCAGCGTAGGCCACCGAGGCACCCTTGCCGTTGGTGCCGGCAACGGTCAGCACCGGGCAGTCAGCAGGCAGGAGCTCCAGGGCGTCGGCCACCGTGCGCACACGCTCGAGCCCCATATCAATTGCGCGCGGATGGAGCTGTTCCTGCCAGGCAAGCCACTCCTGCAGCGTATGGTAGCGCATCCGGCTATAGTGCCTCAGGCCTGCTCCACCTGCGCTGCCCCGTCGCTTTGCGGATGAGTCAGCATGGCCAACAGCCGACCGAGTCGGTCCCGCATTTCACGCCGGTCGATGATCATGTCGATCGCCCCGTGCTCCAGCAGAAATTCCGCCCGCTGAAAACCATCCGGCAGCGTTTCCCGCACGGTCTGTTCGATCACGCGCGGACCCGCAAATCCGATCAGCGCGCCCGGTTCAGCCACATTCACATCGCCCAGCATGGCCAGGCTGGCGGACACGCCACCCATGGTTGGATCGGTGAGCACCGATACGTAAGGAATACCCGCATCCTTCATCTGCCGCAGTGCGGCGCTGGTTTTGGCCATCTGCATCAGTGAGAACAGCGCTTCCTGCATGCGCGCACCGCCGCTGGCGGAGAAGCAGACCAGGGGGATCTGCTCTTCAATGGACACTGCCGCAGCCCGGACGAAGCGCTCACCCACCACGGAGCCCATGGAGCCCCCCATGAACTCGAAATCAAAGGCACAGGCCACCAGAGGCCGCTGATGCAGCTCGCCACGCATGGCCACCAGCGCATCATCCTCCCCTGTCGCCTTCTGTGCCTGGGCAAGACGATCCTTGTACTTCTTGCTGTCGCGGAACCTCAAGGCGTCCACCGGCTTGACGCCCTGCCCGATCTCGGTGGCCGTGCCCTCATCCAGAAACGCGTTGAGGCGCGCCCGTGCCCGGATACGCATGTGGTGGCCGCATTTGGGGCAGACCTCCAGAGAGCGCTCCACCTCGGGGCGGTACAACACCGCACTGCATCCGGGACATTTGGTCCACAGTCCTTCGGGAATGCTCTTGGCTTTCTGATCCGCATCAGTGCGGATCCGGGACGGCATCAGTTTTTCAAACCAGCTCATCGTCTCACCCTTGCTCAGGCGCTTTGTGCCTGGACTGCATCCATGGCCTCGCGCATGGAACGCAACATCTCGGTGACCGCGCGCACTGCCGCCTCCGGCTCTTCGGCGCGCGCCTCGATCTGACGCACGAGTGCACTCCCCACCACCACGGCATCGGCTACCCGGCTCATGCGCGCGGCCTGCTCGGGGGTACCGATACCGAAACCGACGCCGACCGGCACGCCCGTGACGGCGTGCAGATGATCAACGCGCGCCGATACCGCATCAACATCCAGCGTGGCGGACCCCGTGACACCCTTAAGGGACACGTAGTAGATGAAACCACGGGCATGTTCGCAGATCAGCCGCATGCGCGCGTCACCCGTGGTGGGCGCAACCAGGAAAATGGGATCAAGCCCGGCATCCGCCAGCTGTTGGCTCAGATCGTCCATCTCCTCCGGCGGCATATCCACCGTCAGCACGCCATCGACACCGGCCTCCTGGGCCGCTGCGGCAAAGGCGGCATGCCCCATGACCTCGATGGGGTTCATATACCCCATCAGGACCACGGGTGTCTCCTGATCGGCCTCACGGAATGTCTGCACCATGCGCAGCACATCACGCAGCCCCACACCGTGTTTGAGCGCCCGTTCACAGGCCAGCTGGATCACCGGACCATCCCCGATGGGATCCGAGAACGGCACACCGAGTTCCAGGATATCCGCTCCCGCATCCACCAGATCGTGCATCAGGCGGACGGTGACGTCCGGATGCGGGTCACCGGCGGTCACATAGGGAATCAGTGCCTTGCGACCGGACGCCCGCAGCGCCTGGAAGCGGCGTTCAATACGACTCATAGTTCAATTCCTTCCAGCGTGGCAACGGTGTTGATGTCCTTGTCGCCGCGCCCTGACAGATTCACCAGAATGCGTTTGCCGGGCCCCAGTTCGGCCGCCAGCTTGCTGGCATAGGCCAGCGCATGCGCCGATTCCAGCGCCGGGATGATGCCTTCGGTGCGGGTGAGTTCATGAAACGCGGCCAGCGCCTCATCGTCCGTCACCGAGACATAATTCGCCCGGCGAATATCCTTGAGCCAGGAATGCTCCGGCCCGACGCCAGGATAATCCAGCCCCGCGGAAATGGAGTGTGTGCCTACAATCTGTCCGTTAGCATCTTCCATCAGATAGGTACGGTTACCGTGCAGCACGCCGGGCTTGCCCGCACACAGGGGGGCAGCGTGCTCGCCGGTCTCGATACCATGCCCACCCGCTTCCACGCCATACAGCGACACGGATTCGTCATCCAAAAAGGGGTGGAACAAACCGATGGCGTTGGAGCCCCCGCCAACGCAGGCCACCAGCGCATCGGGCAACTCGCCGGTGCGCTCCAGCATCTGACGCCGAGATTCACGACCGATAATCGACTGGAAATCCCGCACCATCATCGGATACGGATGCGGACCCGCCACGGTACCGATGATGTAGAACGTGTCGTCCACGTTGGTGACCCAGTCGCGCATGGCCTCGTTCAGCGCGTCCTTCAGCGTCCGGGTGCCGGAGGTGACGGGCACCACTTCGGCGCCCAGCAACCGCATCCGGTATACGTTGGGAGCCTGCCGCTGGATGTCATCCGCACCCATGTAGACCACGCATTTCAATCCCAGCCGCGCAGCAATGGTGGCAGTGGCAACGCCATGCTGGCCGGCACCGGTTTCGGCAATCACCCGTTGTTTGCCCATGCGCGTGGCAAGCAGCGCCTGGCCGATAGTGTTGTTCACCTTGTGCGCCCCGGTGTGGTTGAGATCTTCCCGCTTCAGGTAGATCTCGGCACCGCCCACCTTGCGGGTCCAGCGCTCCGCCAGGTAGATGGGCGACGGGCGGCCGACGAAATCGGTGCAGTCACGATCGAACTCCGCCAGGAAATCCGGGTCGTTGCGGTAGCGATGGTAGGCTTCCGTGAGTTCGTCCAGAGCCGCTATCAGTGTTTCCGGCACAAACCGGCCACCGTAGGGACCAAAATGGCCCTCGGCGTTCGGGAACTGATCGAATTTGATCGCTTCAGAATTGGACACGGTCAACCTCGCTGATGAAATGGGCAATACGGTCGGCATCCTTGCGACCAGGCGATGCCTCTACACCGCTGCTCACGTCCACGCCCCAGGGATGGAATCGTGCCACGGCATCGGCCACGTTGTCGGGGTTCAGGCCACCCGCCAGCACCACCGGTTTATGAAGCGTGGTTGGAATGGCCTCCCAGTCAAAGACCTTCCCAAGCCCTCCGCGTTCCCCCGGGGCATGACTGTCCAGTAGAAAACCGGCCGCCTGCGAATGGGCACGGGCATAAACCACCGGGTCGCCCTCCCCCCCCATGGGAACCGCTTTCAGGTAGCGCCGGCCAAACTGCAAGCAGAAATCCGGCGACTCGTCACCGTGGAACTGCAGCAGATCCACCGGCATGGCATCCAGCACCCGCTGGACCAACGCGGCATCGGGGTTCAGGAACAACGGCACGACGGTCACGAACGGTGGCAGCTGCGCGACAATGGCCTGCGCGGTCTCCACGTCGACCGAGCGCGGGCTGCGCTCGTAGAACACCAGTCCGATGGCATCCGCGCCGCAGCGGCTGGCCGCCAACGCGTCCTTGATGGTAGTCAGGCCACAGATTTTAACGCGCGTACGCAAGGGAACAGTTCTCGGCGGCAATGGACAGGCGTTACAGAAAGCCCCTGATGGTAAGGAAATGCAGTCCTGTTGTCACGGAACGTCTCCGGAGCCCGCTTCCGCAACGGTCCGGCGTCAACCGAAGCATGGCGGCTCCGGGCGCGGCGGCAGATTGAAACGCTCCGGGTAATGCGCCGCAACGAAATACAACCCGGCGGCTGGCGCCGTAATGCCACCCGCAGTCCTATCCCTGGCCTGCAGCACATCCCTGACCCAGCCCACCGGCCGGTCTCCACTGCCCACAGCCATCAACGTACCGGCAATGTTCCGCACCATATGGTGCAGGAACGCATTGGCGGTCACATCCAGATAAAGGAAATCGCCCTGGGCATGTACAGCGATGTCCCGCACTTCCCGCCGGGCATGGCGCGCCTGGCACTGCACCGCCCGGAACGAGGTGAAATCGTGTTCGCCGACCAGAAACTGGGCAGCCTGTTGCATGGAGGCCGCGTTCAGCGGCTTCCACGTCCAAGACACACGACCGTGCAACACCCCGGGACGCACGGGACGATTGAGAATGACATAACGGTAACTGCGGGCCGTGGCCGAGAACCGCGCATCAAAGTCCTCCCTTACCGGCATCGCCCAGGGAATGGCAATCGAGTCCGGCAGATTGCTGGTGACCCCCAGGCGCCACCCGTGCGGGGACCGCTGCGCAACGGTATCAAAATGAATGATCTGGCCCAGCGCATGCACCCCGGCGTCCGTCCGACCTGCACAGGTCACCGCGACCGGATGATTGGCCACCTTGGCCACCGCCGCCTCCACGGCGGCCTGTACGGACGGTGCATGCCGCTGCGTCTGCCAGCCGGCATATCGGCTACCGTCATATTCCACGCCCATGGCGATTCGCATGTAACCGCACCACCTCACACAAAAGAGCCTGGCCGGACACCGCCGACCAGGCTCCTGATTCACACCCGAATAAGCGGCGTCAGGTTTTCTCCAGCAACTCCTCGGCTTCCTGCTTCTGGCTGCTGTTACCTTCCTCCATCACCTCTTCCAGCAGGCTACGGGCGCCCTCATCGTCACCCATTTCCAGATAGGCTCGCGCCAGATCCAGCTTGGTACTGTTCTCATCCGCATTATCGAACAGCGCCTCATCGGCATCGGCTGCCGCGAACGCCGGCTCATCGCCATCAACAATGTCGCCTGACTGGCCCGGTTCAGCAGCGCTTTCGGCCCCGGGCGCCTCCCCGGCGGACCCATCATCGAGTGTGAATTCCAGATCGAACCCGTCATCGGCGTCCGTCTGCGCTTCATCTTCCGACTGCCGCGCATCATCGGCGGCTGACGGCTCGTCACCGCGGAAGCTGGAATCCAAATCGAAATCAAGCGATAGGGCGTCATCCGTGTCCGTGGCCGCATCGGGCTGCGCTTCCTGCTCCGCATTGGCATCCGGATTCTGCTCCTCCGGCGCATCGCTGAGGGCGAACTCCAGATCGGCGAAGTCGTCATCGTCGTTGTCCGCCGGATCCGACAAGGCGGATTCCAGGTCTGCCAGGTCGTCTTCGGGTATCGGCTCCGCCGCCAGATCGGGCGCTTCTGCCTGGTTGGCAGCAGCGACTGATTCTCCGGCCTGCGGCGGCGCGGCGTCCTCATCATCCAGGCCAGTGAATTCCAACTCGTCCAGTCCGGCATCGGGTTCCACCGATTCCCGCTCAGCGGCAGCGGGCCCATCAGGCTCGGCAGCCGCCTCCGGCCCCAGTTCAAATTCCTCACTCAGCAGGGTTTCGCCGCTGCCTGCGTCCTCCGCAAACAGCGGATTCTCCGGGGCCACCTGACGGCCCATTTCCACCGCCCGCTGCCAGACAGGGTCAGCAGCCCCATCCACTCGCCCATAGAGGGTCTGAGCCTCAGCCTCGAAAGCCGGGCGATCCTCATTGACCGCGTGCACTTCCAGCAACTTGAGACGATACGCCGTATTCCCGGGGGTGCCTGCCAGCGCGGACTCAAGCACTTCGCGGGCCTCATCGTACCGCCCGTAACCCATGTAGGACTCTGCCTGGGCCAAGGCATCCCCGTCGCCATCAGTGGCCGCCACGGCAGTTGCAGCTGTAGACGCAGCGCCTGCAGCCGCCGCCGATCCGCCCACAGCAGCCGCAGCGGCAGGCCGACCAGACGACTGAGCGCCACTGGAAACCGGCGTGTCATCAGCCTCCAGCTCAGCCTGGTCCGCCGCCGCCTGCCGGCGGCGGCGAATCAACAGCAGCAAGACCAGCAGAGCCAACAGGACGGCGGCGCCGAGAGCCTGCAGACGTGGATCTTCCCAGGGCGCCGGGGGCGCCGTCCGGAACTGGTCATCCACTGGTTGCGTGGGCGCGGGTGCTGCCGCGGTCTCCTGCTCCGCACTCCGGGCCTCCGCCGCCCCATCAGCAGCCTCCGCTGCTTCCGTGTCAGCACCGGCCGCATCAGCCGCGCCGTCGTCAGCGCCGTCCGCGGCACCAGGGTTCCCGGCCGTACCGGCTAAGCCTGGATCCAGTTCGAGATCCAGCATGCGCTCCAGCGCTTCCACCCGCTGACGCATTTCCGCGGCCATCTCCCGCAGTTCATCGTTCTCCGCCCGAAGGCCCGCAGCCTCCTCCCGAGTGAGTTGCAGTTCCTGCTGCAACTGGGCAAGAACCTCCGGCGTTGCATCCAGTTCGCCCTCGGCAAGCGACGCCGCGGCATCCTCGCCCCCGGTTTCGGAGGGTGCGACCACCTGTAGCCGCCCACCGTCGTCAAGCACGGTATCCTCGGCGGCGGGCTCTGCGATCTCTTCATCCTCCGGCGGCGTTTCCGGAGCAGGCTCCTCGGCCTCGGCGACGCTTGGGGTGCGCCCGGATTCCCACAGTTCCACCTGACGGGAGAATTCACGGCGGGCGTCGGCTGCGGACATGGACTGGATCTCGGCGCGGTCCGGCACACGTAACACGGCACCCGCACGCAGATTGTTGACATTGCCATCGCCGAAGGCATCCGGGTTGGCGCCCAGCAGCGCCATCATCATCTGCTGCACAGTCACGGATTCATCGGGTCGCGTCGCCACCGCCACATCCCAGGCGGTCTGGTTTCGCTGGACCGGCCCGTATTCCCCGGCCGTATCGCCAGGAGGGGTCGCGCCCCGGGCCGGGGCGGGCGACGGCGCGGCCCTTGTCGTGTCCGCCGGGGTGGTCGGACGTTCCGCTTCGGCAGCCGGTGGCGGCGCTGCTCCGCTGGGAGCATGCACCGGAGGGTCGAGCAGTAAGGTGTATTCACGCAGCAGGCGCCCGCCGGACCACCGAGCCTCCACTAGGAAAGCCAGAAACGGCTCACGAACCGGATTCTCGGTTCGCACCACGACATAAGGCTGCCCGTCATGCACCTCTACCTCGAAACTGAGCCGGGAGAGGATGAAGGGGCGCTCGAGCCCCACGCGCTCGAAGGCGTCGGACGAGGCCAGGCGGACGCGCAGGGAGTCCACCTCGTCGCTGGACGCGGAGTGCACGGGGATGCGCGCTTCCAGTGGTTGATTCAGTGCGGAACGCGTTTCTACATTTCCAAGCCCGATGGCCAGAGCCAGGGCCGGCAGGGCGAGTAGGACAAGTGCTGAAATCAACGTCAGGCTGCGAGCCATGGCATTCCCTTTTCTAGCGAGCCGCATCTATGCTTCCACCTTTTTCTCGACCCGGACGTTGTCCGACTACCCTGTCATCATCCCATGCAGCGGCGCGGATAGCATCACAAACACCGGGACCCCCATCGACAACGATGCCCCGCCAGCTTGCCGCATACTGGCAACCCGTGCTGTGAACATCCGCACAGACATCGGTCTTTGTATACCGTTTCCACCGCCATCCATCGGCGGACCAGATGCCGCAAAGCGGGTTTATTCTGACTCGCACACTATCGGGCAAGGTGATGAAATTCAAACCTGCCATGCCGTTTCGGCCAACAGGCATGCCCCGGGAGCGCTCGGGGCCGGCCGGCTTCGGCCGACCCCGAGACCGGATCAACTCTCCTTGAGAATGCGCAGCATCCGGCGAAGTGGTTCCGCCGCCCCCCAGAGCAACTGATCCCCTACGGTGAACGCGGACAGGTATTCGCCCCCC
>SLCE01000232.1 GCA_007125985.1 Ectothiorhodospiraceae bacterium
CCGCTTCTGTACCGCCAGGTACTCGATGATCCGTTCCTTGACCTTCTCCAGACCGTAGTGGTCGGCGTCCAGCACCTCCTCGGCCCGGTTCAGATCCAGGCGCACCCGGGTGCGCTTTTTCCAGGGCACGGAAACCAGCCAGTCGATGTAGTTGCGCACCACCGTGGCTTCCGCCGACATCGGCTGCATCATGCGCAGCTTGTTCAGCTCGGCCTTGGCTTTGGTCTTGACCTCCTTGGGCATGCCCGCCTGCTCGATTTTCTGCTCGAGTTCCTCGGTTTCGTTGGGCACGTCCTCCAGCTCGCCCAGTTCCTTCTGGATCGCCTTGGCCTGTTCGTTGAGATAGTACTCCCGCTGACTCTTCTCCATTTGCTGCTTCACGCGTCCGCGGATGCGCTTCTCAATCTGGAGAATGTCGATCTCGCCCTCGATCACACCGAGCAGGTGTTCCAGGCGGTCACGCACGTCATCGATCTCGAGCACGGTCTGCTTGCCCTCGATCTTCAACGCCATGTGCGCAGCGATGGTATCGGCCAGCCGGCCCGGGTCGTCCACACTTGCGAGCGAGGACAGGATTTCCGGTGGCACCTTCTTGTTGAGCTTCACGTATTGCTCGAACTGGCTCATCACGGACCGAGCCAGCACCTCGACCTCCCGGTCGTCGCTGTAGTCGGTCGCCTGAGGCACCAGCATCCGCGCCGTGAAGTATTCCTCGGTGCTATCCAGGCTCACCAGCTGGGCGCGGTGCAGGCCTTCCACCAGCACTTTCACGGTGCCGTCGGGCAGCTTGAGCATTTGCAGGATGGTTGCCACGGTACCCTGCCGGTACAGATCATCCTCCACCGGGTCATCCACATCGGCACTCTTCTGTGCGAGCAGGAGGATCTTCTTATCCGCCTCCATGGCTGCTTCCAGCGCCTTGATGGACTTCTCCCGCCCCACGAACAGCGGGATGACCATGTGCGGGTACACCACCACATCGCGCAGCGGGAGCACCGGTGCAGTGGTGATGGAATCCTGAACGATGTCGGACGTCTGGTCGTTGCGGGACATTGAAGAAATTCCTCGATCTGGCTTGGCTGTCGGGCACCCTCGGTGCCCGTGTCTGGGTGGGATATGCGGTCGACACCACGCGGTTTCAACAGGGGCCGCATCCAATGCCTATCTCCGCCATCATAGCAGTTGCACATCGCCTGGCGGCGCGGACCTGTCATTGAAACGAAAATGCCCTCCCGGTGCGACCCGAGAGGGCATTGGCTCGGGGCAGGCGACCAGCGGCTAGTCGGACGCCGCCTTACTCTGCTCGGCTTCGTAGATGAGGTACGGTTTGGCCTCGCCGCCGATCACCGCCTCATCGATCACGACTTTGCTCACGTTATCCATGGATGGAATGTCATACATGGTGTCCAGGAGTACCGTCTCGATGATGGTACGCAGCCCACGGGCCCCGGTCTTGCGCTCCATGGCCTTGCGCGCGACGGCGCGCAGCGCATCTTCCCGGAACTCCAGTTCCACGCCTTCCATCTCAAACAACTTGAAGTACTGCTTGGTGACGGCGTTCTTGGGCTGGGTGAGGATCTCAACCAGCGCGTCCTCATCCAGTTCGTTGAGCGTTGCCACCACTGGAAGCCGGCCGACAAACTCGGGGATCAGGCCGTACTTGATCAGGTCTTCGGGCTCCACGCCCTGCAGGGTTTCGCCAACACTCTTGCGCTGTTCCTTGCTGGTGACCTGCGCCGAGAAGCCGATACCGCCTTTCTCGGAACGCTCCTGAATCACCTTGTCCAGCCCGGCAAACGCGCCACCGACGATGAACAGGATGCCGGCCGTGTTGACCTGCAGGAATTCCTGCTGGGGGTGCTTGCGGCCGCCCTGGGGCGGCACCGAGGCTACCGTGCCCTCAATCAGCTTCAACAGGGCCTGCTGCACCCCTTCGCCGGACACGTCGCGTGTGATTGACGGGTTATCCGACTTTCGGGAGATCTTGTCGATCTCGTCAATGTAGACGATGCCGGTCTGCGCCTTCTCCACATCGTAATCGCACTTCTGCAACAGCTTCTGGATGATGTTCTCCACATCCTCGCCCACGTAACCGGCTTCGGTCAGCGTGGTGGCATCGGCGATGGTGAACGGCACATCCAGCAGGCGCGCCAGTGTCTCGGCGAGCAGGGTCTTGCCGGAGCCGGTGGGACCGATCAGCAGGATGTTGCTCTTCGTGAGTTCCACCTCGTCCTTGCCACGGCCCTGGCCCGCTTCCAGACGCTTGTAGTGGTTGTACACGGCAACGGACAGCACCTTCTTGGCGTGGTCCTGCCCGATAACGTATTCGTCAAGCTCCCGCTTGATTTCCTGGGGCTTGGGCAGCTTCGCATCGCCGCCTCCGCCCTTTTCCTGCATCTCCTCTCGGATGATGTCGTTACACAGCTCAACACACTCGTCACAGACGAACACGGAGGGCCCGGCTATGAGCTTGCGGACTTCGTGCTGGCTCTTGCCGCAGAAGGAGCAGTAGAGCAGCTTTCCGCCGTCATCACCTCTGGTCTTGTCTCTGTCGCTCATGACCGATCCTCGGGTATTTCGTAGAGTGCCACGTGTATAACCTTGCCTGCTTTTGCCAGGGCACGCAAGGCAGCCCCGACCGCTATGTGACGCCGGAGGAAGCCGTTCCGTTCACCGGCCGACAAGGCTTACACACACCAGAAGTATGGATGACAATGGGAATACACAAGGGTAGGGACGATTGCCACGGCTGGCACCAGCAGATCGGGGCCGGTTGCGGGCGACTGACCGGGCGCCGTCTGAAGACAGCGCCCGACCCGATAAAACATATTACTCGTGGGCGAAACCACCACGATCGCGGATCACTGCATCCACCAGACCGTATTCCACGGCCTGATCGGGCCCCATGAAATTGTCACGATCCGTATCCTGCTGAACCTGCTCCAGCGGCTGCCCGGTGTGTTGGGCCAGAATCCGGTTCAGGCGATCACGGATACCCAGGATCTCGCGCGCGTGGATGTCGATGTCGCTGGCCTGGCCCTGGTAGCCGCCCAGCGGCTGGTGGATCATCATGCGGGAGTTGGGCAGACAATAGCGCTTGCCCTGGGCGCCGCCGGCAAGCAGCAACGCACCCATGCTGGCCGCCTGACCCAGACAAACCGTACTCACATCCGGCTTGATGAACTGCATGGTGTCGTACACAGCCATGCCCGCAGTCACCGCGCCCCCCGGCGAGTTGATGTACAGGTGGATGTCCTTGTCGGGATTCTCGGACTCCAGGAACAGCAACTGAGCCACAAGCAGGTTGGCCATGTGGTCTTCCACCGGACCCACCATGAACACGACCCGCTCCTTCAGCAGCCGGGAGAAGATGTCATAAGCCCGTTCGCCACGGGACGTCTGCTCCACCACCATCGGCACCAGGTTTGCCTGCGGCGCCAATGCATCGAAGCGGTCATTGCCTGCGGTCATCGCGATCAGTCCTCGCTTTTCTCGGCCTGGCCCTCATCGGCAGCGGCCTGGGGCTGCTGCGGCTTGAGCAAGGAATCCAGATCCGTGGGCTTGTCCTCAACCTGTGCCTGCTCAACGGCCCAGTCAATCAGTTGGTCTTCCAGAACATTGATTTCCAGGCTCTGCATCATCTGCGGGTTCTGGCTGTAGTACTGGATCACTTCCTGGGGGTTGGGATAGCTCGCAGCCAGTTCCTGCAGCTGCTGCTGGACCCGCTCCCGGTCCACAGTGATCTCATTCTCGCTGATCAACTTGTTCATCACCAGCCCCAGCAGCACACGGCGACGCGCCTGCTCCTCGAACAGTTCGCCCGGGAGGTCCATGGCTTCCTGCTGACCGGTCTGCTGCTGGATGCGCTGCTGCATTTGCTGCTGCAGCGTGGCGATCTCGCCGTCCACCAGCGCTTTCGGAATGGTGATCTCGCTGTTGGACGCCGCCAGCTTGTCGGTGACCTGCTGCTTCAGGCCCGCCTTGCTGGCGCGCTCCGCTTCGGCACTGAGATTCTTGCGGATGAGGTTCTTGAGTTCCTCGAGCCCGCCTTCGGCAACACCCACGGAGGCGGCCAGATCGTCATCCAGTGCCGGCAGCTCCGCTTCCTCGACGGCCTTCACCGTGGTGTGGAAGATTGCGGTCTTGCCCCGGATGGACTCGGTGGGGAAGTCGTCCGCGAACGTGTACTCGATGTCCTTGGTATCGCCGGCCTTCAGACCCACCAACGCCTCTTCGAACTCCGGAGGCATGGCATTGGCGCCCAGGGTCACAGGCTGATCCTCACCCTCGTTGCCGGGGAAGTCCTCACCATCGATCTTGCCGGTGAAATCAACGATGACCCGGTCACCTTCCTGCGCTTCGCGCTCAACCTGGTTGTACTTGGCCTGCTGCTTCTGCAGGTCGGTGAGCACCTTGTCCACGTCGGCATCCGTGACTTCCGCCACCGGGCGCTCCAGTTGCATGCCCTGCACGCCCTGTACTTCAAACTCGGGCATGACTTCGAACACCGCCTCGTACTCGAGATCGCCGCTCTCCAGGCCCTGCTTGATGTCCACCGCCGGGTTGCCCGCGGGGTTCAGGGACTCCTGGGCCAGCGCTTCCCCATACGTTTTTTGCAGCACTTCGTTGATCACTTCCTGCCGGACCTGTGCCCCGTAACGCTTCTGCACCACCTTGAACGGCACCTTGCCCGGACGGAAACCGTCCATGCGCACGTTGCGGCACAGGTCGCGCAGGCGGTTTTCCACCTCCTGGTCCACCTGTTCAGCCGGCACCTGAACGGTCATCCGACGTTCCAGGCCTTCGGTGGTTTGCACTGACACTTGCATCTGGGACACCTCAATCCTTACTGACTGTTTTCCTGGGGCGGCACGCACACAACGCATCGGTGCCAACCCTGAAATTTGGTGCGAGTGGCAGGACTTGAACCTGCACGGGTTTCCCCAACGGCACCTAAAGCCGCCGCGTCTACCAATTCCGCCACACTCGCGTTTGTTCTGACAGAACCCCCGGGCCCTGTCATTGTGGAGCACGGATTATCCTGCCTGCCCGGCAGCCACGCAAGGGTACCGGGCGCCCGCCCCAATAACAAAAAACCCGCGGACATGCCGCGGGCCGGGGTTTCTGGTGGGCCGTCAGGGACTCGAACCCCGAACCTACTGATTAAGAGTCAGCTGCTCTACCAATTGAGCTAACGGCCCGGAAAACTGGGGTGGACGATGGGACTCGAACCCACGACAACTGGAATCACAATCCAGGGCTCTACCAACTGAGCTACGCCCACCATTGATCGTTACCGCATTCCGCCGACCGGCCTTGACTGGCACGCCCGGCAGGACTCGAACCTGCAACCGTCGGCTTAGAAGGCCGATGCTCTATCCGGTTGAGCTACGGGCGCAATGATACGTCCTTCGCCGGCCGGTGCCAAACAGTCTGGTCGGGGTGGAGGGATTCGAACCCCCGACATCCAGCTCCCAAAGCTGGCGCGCTACCAGGCTGCGCTACACCCCGCGGGCTGTGCCATCGGCGCGCTGCGCCAAGGGGCCACCGTTACGGAGGCGCGAATGATACGCAGTGCGCAGGCGAGCGTCAACGACTTCGGCGTCCCGCACCCCGGCCTTGAGGAGTCTAGTGGAAAGCATTGGGCCTGGCGAGCGGTTTCCAGGCGTTTTCTTGAGAGGGACCGGTGCCCGTGCGACAATTCCCGCCTTGCCCGAACCTGCCGCCCCCGTCGTCGGGGCGCCGCCAGGTGACCTCCAATCACGTACGAACTCCTGGATTGCCCATGACAGCAAAGATTCTGGACGGCAAAGCCGCCGCTGAACGCCTTCACGCCCGCGTTGAGGAGCAGGTGCAGCAGCGCCTCAAGCGAGGGCTACGCCAACCCGGGCTGGCCGTGATCCTGGTCGGCAATGATCCGGCGTCCAGCGTCTATGTGGGCAAAAAGCGGAAGCTCTGCGAGCAGGTGGGGTTCATCTCCCGGGGCTACGACCTGCCGACGAATACATCCCAGAGCGCCCTGCTGGCGCTGGTCGATGAACTGAACGCAGACCCCGCCATCGACGGCATTCTTGTGCAGTTGCCACTTCCGGATCACATGGATGCCAATGCGGTGATCGAGCGCATCGACCCGACCAAGGATGTGGACGGGTTCCACCCGGTGAACATGGGGCGGCTCGCACTTCGCCTTCCGGGGCTGCACCCCTGCACACCCCATGGTGTGATGACGCTGCTGCGGGATGCGGGCGTGCCCCTGGAGGGCAAGGACGCGATCGTTCTCGGGCAATCCAATATTGTGGGCCGCCCGATGGCGCTGGAATTGCTCAATGCCCGTTGCACGCCGACTATCTGCCATAGCCGCACGGCGGATCTGGCAGCCAAGGTGGCGCGGGCGGACGTGGTCGTGGCGGCTGTGGGCAAACCGCACTTCGTGCAGGGCGACTGGATCAAGCCGGGTGCCGTGGTCGTGGACGTGGGCATTCACCGCACGGACAGTGGAAAGCTGACCGGCGACGTGGAATACGCATCCGCCGCTGAACGGGCGGGATGGATCACGCCGGTACCCGGCGGGGTGGGCCCGATGACGGTGGCGACGCTCTTGGAAAACACCCTGCAGGCTGCGGAAGAGCGCGACGCCGCTAACTGATCCGCAAGTGTTTCAGCCGAACGCCGCCTCGATGGCATCGCCGAGGCGGCTGACCGGCACGATCTCCATTCCCTCGAATTCCCCACTGCCCCGCGGCGCATTTTTCTTCGGCACGATGGCGCGCTTGAAACCATGCTTGGCCGCCTCACGCAGCCGCTCCTCACCATTGGGGACCGGCCGGATCTCCCCGGCCAGGCCGATTTCCCCGAAAACCACCGTGTGCTGGGGTACCGCGCGATCCCGCAGGCTGGACAGGGCAGCCAGCAAGGCCGGCAGGTCGCTGGCTGTCTCGCTCACGCGCACGCCGCCCACCACATTGATATAAACATCCTGATCCGCGGTGAACACACCGCCGTGCCGGTGCAGCACGGCAAGCAGCATGGAAAGACGGTTCTGGTCCATCCCCACAGCCACTCGGCGCGGATTGCTCAGGGGCGTCTCCGCCACCAGCGATTGCAGTTCCACCAGCAGGGGCCGGCTTCCCTCGCGGGTGACCATCACCACGCTGCCGGAAACGGCCTCCTCGTGCCGCGACAGGAAGATGGCCGAGGGGTTGCGAACCTCCCGGAGCCCGCCATCATCCATGGCGAACACACCCAGTTCATTGGCCGCACCGAACCGGTTTTTGACAGCCCGCAGCAGGCGGAACCGGCTACCTCCTTCGCTTTCAAAATAGAGCACCGTATCCACCATGTGCTCAAGCACCCGGGGTCCCGCCAGTTGTCCATCCTTGGTGACATGCCCCACCAGAAACAGGGCCGTACCGGACCGCTTGGCGTGTCGTACCAGCAGGGCTGCGCTCTCCCGGACCTGGGCAACCGCCCCCGGAGCCGATTGCAGCTGTTCGGTGAAAATGGTCTGGATGGAGTCCACCACCAACACCCGTGGCTGCTCCCGCTCGGCGAGGGCCAGGATGGTTTCCACGCAGGTTTCCGCCGCCACATGCAGGCCGTCGGTTTCCAGGCCCAGCCGTGATGCGCGCATGGCCACCTGCCGCAGGGATTCCTCGCCGGTCACATACAGCGCCCCGCCCTGCTGGGCCAACCGGGCCATGGTCTGCAGCAGCAGGGTGGATTTGCCGATTCCCGGATCACCGCCCAGCAGAACCACACCACCCGGCACCAGCCCACCGCCGAGCACCCGGTCCAGCTCGCGCATGCCGGTGGCGTGTCGCGGCTCTTCGCCCAGTTCCACCTCGCTCAGTGCACGGGCACCGCCATCGCCGGCATACTGCCCACGCGGGCCGCGGCCGCCGGTAGTGGCCGCCGGCGCCGCCAGCGCCTCCTCCATCGTGTTCCAGGCGCCACAGTCCGGACATTGACCGGACCATTTCGGCGAAATAGCGCCACAGGCAGTGCAGTTAAACTGGATACGGCCCCGGGCCATGATGCGAATCCCTGGCTTCCTCAACATGAACGCGGCGCTCACCTTCCTCTACATGGCGAAGACGGTGAAGGGCTGCTGGTACGGCTCCACGAACGTCAACGAGGACGTCCCCAAGCTGCTCGACCTCTACAAGGACGGCAAGCTGAAGCTCGACGAGCTGATCTCCCGTGAGATCGGCATCGGCGACGTCAACGAGGCGTTCGAGGCGATGCAGCAGGGCGAGGTCGCCCGTTCGGTGATCGACTACGGCGTGAGCTGACCGCCCGACG
>SLCE01000116.1 GCA_007125985.1 Ectothiorhodospiraceae bacterium
AGATTGTTGATCGGGCAGCCGCCCACCTTGGGTGCGGTCGCGGAGTCACCCGCATGGCAGAACGGCACACCACAGTCCATGCAGCGTGCACCCTGCTTGCGGATTTCATCCTCCGCCATCTTGCCATGCACTTCCTTCCAATCCGCCAGGCGGGCCTTCGGGTCACGATCTTCCGGCAAGGCCCTGTCAAACTCGAGGAATCCAGTCAGCTTTCCCATGATGTCACTCCTTATGCAGTGGCCTTGGCTGCCGCCAGGTTCTTCAGATGCATGTCAAAGGCTTCCACGGCCACTTCATACTCGTCCTCGATCTGCTTCTCTTCGCGGACCGCCTTCATGTAGCCCTGCATGCGCTCGTAGTCCACGGGCATGACGCGGATGAACTGCTGCAGCGCGTCGTCCCAGTTCTCCAGCACTTCCTTGGCCACATCGGAACCGGTGTGATCCAGATGGTTCTGGATCAGCCGCTTCAACTCGGCGATTTCCTCGGGGTCTTCCAGCGCACCAAGCCGCACCATCTCCATGTTGCAGCGTTCCGGGAAGGTGCCGGCCCGATCCAGCACATAGGCCACACCACCGGACATGCCCGCAGCGAAGTTGCGCCCGGTCTTGCCGAGAATCACCGCCTTACCGCCGGTCATGTACTCGCAGCCGTGGTCGCCCACACCTTCCACCACAGCGGTCACACCGGAATTACGCACACAGAAGCGCTCGCCGGCCACACCGCGCACGTAGGCCTCACCGGCGGTGCCGCCAAAGAAGGCCACGTTGCCGATGATGATGTTGTCGCGGGCGGAAAAGGGCGCTTTCTTGTCCGGGTAGACGACCAGACGCGCTCCGGACAGCCCTTTGCCGAAGTAGTCATTGGCGTCGCCTTCCAACTCGAACTCCACGCCCGGTGCGGTGAACACACCGAAACTCTGACCGGCGGAGCCGGTGAACTTCACGTGGATGGTGCCCTCGGGCAGGCCCTTGTCCTCGTAGCGTTTGGAGATCTCGTTGGACAGCATGGCGCCGACACTGCGATCCGTGTTTTCGATCGGATACTCCAGCTTCACCGGCTCCTGCCGTTCCAGAGCCGCCTCCGCATCGCGAATCAGCTTGCGGTCGATAATGTCGTGGATCAGGTGTTTCTGCTCCACGGTCTTGTACAGACTGTCACCCTCAGCGGGCTCAACCTTGAACAGCACCGGCGACAGATCCACGTGCTTGAATTTCCAGTGGTTGATGCCATCGCGAACCTTCAGACACTGGCTCTGCCCCACCATCTCATCGATGGTGCGGAAGCCCAGTTCCGCCATGATTTCGCGCAAACCCTCCACCATCATGGTGAAGAAGTTGACCACATGTTCCACCTGTCCGTGGAAGCGCCCACGCAGCACACGGTCCTGGGTGGCGATGCCCACCGGGCAGGTGTTGGTGTGGCACTTGCGCATCATGATGCAGCCTTCCACCACCAGCGCGGCGGTGGCGACACCCCATTCCTCCGCGCCCAGCAGCGTGGCCACGGCCAGATCGCGGGGCGTTTTCATCTGGCCATCGGCCTGCAGGGTCACGCGGCTGCGCAACCGGTTCTGCACCAGAGTCTGGTGGGTTTCGGAGATACCCAGTTCCCAGGGCAGGCCCGCATGCTTGATGGAGCTCAGCGGCGAGGCGCCCGTGCCGCCATCATGACCGGCAATCAGCACCACGTCGGCATAGCCCTTGACCACACCGGCGGCCACGGTGCCCACACCGGCCTCGGACACCAGCTTCACGTTGATGCGCGCATCGCGGTTGGCGTTCTTCAGGTCGTAGATTAGCTGCGCCAGATCCTCGATGGAATAGATGTCATGGTGCGGAGGCGGCGAAATCAGCCCCACGCCCGGCGTGGAGCCGCGGGTGCGGCCGATCCAGGCATCCACCTTATGACCCGGCAGCTGGCCACCTTCACCCGGCTTCGCGCCCTGCGCCATCTTGATCTGTAGCTCGTCGGCGTTGCTCAGGTAGTAGCTGTTGACGCCAAAACGCCCGGAAGCGACCTGCTTGATACGGGACTTCATGGAGTCGCCGTTTTCCAGCGGCTTGTAACGGATGGGATCTTCTCCGCCCTCGCCGCTGTTGCTCTTACCGCCCAGACGATTCATGGCCAGGGCCAACGTGGTGTGCGCCTCCCAGGAAATGGAGCCGAAGGACATGGCGCCGGTGGCGAAGCGCTTGAAGATGTTCTCGGCCGGTTCCACTTCGCTCAGCGGGATGGATTCCCGCTCGGAATTGAACTCCAGCAGCCCGCGCAGCGTGAAGGCTTCCCTGGACTGGTTGTCCACGGCATTGGTGTACTGCTTGAACATCTCCTTGTCATTACGCGCCGCGGAGTGCTGCAGCAGCCGGATGGTGAGCGGGTTGAACAGATGCCGCTCGCCGTCCTTGCGCCAGGCGTAATTGCCGCCGGAGCGCAGGATCATGTTCTCGTGGGTGAAGCCTTCCTCGGGGAAACCCAGGCGGTGCTTCTGCAGTGCCTCACGGGCGATCTCGTCCAGGCCAATACCTTCGATACGGCTGGTGGTGCCGGCAAAGCAGCGGTCGATGACCTCGGAGCCCAGACCCAGGGCCTCGAAAATCTGCGCACCCTGATAAGACTGCAGGGTGGAGATCCCCATCTTGGAGAAGATCTTGAGCAGTCCACTGTTCACCGCCTTGACGTAGCGCTCCACCAGCTCGTCGTCACTGTAATCGCCCCGCATGCCACCGTCGCGCATCTCCAGCAGCGACTCGATGGCCATGTACGGCGCAACCGCTGCCGCCCCGTAGCCCAGCAGCGTGGCGAAATGGTGGGTTTCCCACACATCGCCCGCCTCGACGATCAGGCCGGTGTGGCCACGCAGGCCCTCGCGGATCAGGAAGTGGTGCACAGCACCGGTGGCCAGCAACGAGGGCACCGCCGCGTGGTCCGTGTTCACGTGACGATCACTGAGCACGAGGATGGAATAACCATCTTCCACGGCATCCCGGGCATGTCGGCAGATGCGCTTCAGCGCGCGGTCCAGCTCACCCTTGCGCCCGGTCGCACGGAACGTGATGTCGATGGTCTGCGACTGGAAGTGGTCATGGTCGATATCCTGCAGCTTGCGTAGCTGCGGGTTGGTCAGCACCGGCTGCGGGATCTCCACCATACGACAATGCTTGGGGGTTTCATGCAGCAGGTTCAGCGCCTTGCCCACATAGGTCTGCAGCGACATCACCATCTCTTCGCGGATGGGGTCGATGGGCGGATTCGTGACCTGGGCAAACAGCTGCTTGAAGTAGTACGACAGGTGTTGCGGCTGATCGGACAGCACCGCAAGCGGGTTGTCCGCACCCATGGAACCCAGCGGTTCCTTGGCCGTGCTGACCATGTCCGCCAACACCACGGACAACTCTTCCTGGGTGAAGCCGAAGGCCTGCTGCCGCTTGCGCAGCTCGGTTTCGCCCAGCCGGCGCTCTTCCAGAATCGACTCGGGCAGATCGTCGATCACGATCTTGTTCTTCGCAACCCAGTCGGCATACGGCTGGCTGGAGCACACCTGGGTCTTCACCTCGTCATCACTGATGATGCGACCCTGTTCCAGGTCGGCGATGAACAACCGGCCCGGTTCCAGACGGCCTTTCATCACCACCTTGGACTGATCCACCACCAGGGCGCCGGTTTCGGAACCCATCACGATGGTGCCGTCCTCGGTTACCAGATAACGGGACGGGCGCAGACCGTTTCGGTCCAGTGTGGCGCCGATCACCCGACCATCGGTGAACGCCACCGAAGCGGGCCCATCCCAGGGCTCCATGATGCACGCGTAGTATTCATAGAAGGCGCGCTTGGTCTGTTCCATATCCGGCTGGCGCTGCCACGCCTCCGGAATGACCATCATCATCACCTTTTCCAGCGGCCGGCCAGCCAGCAGCAGCAGCTCAATCACCATGTCCAGGTTGGCGGAATCCGACTGGGTGTGATCGCAGATGGGCTTGATCATCTCCAGTTCTTCGTCCGGAAACAGTTCACTGGACAGCAGATCTTCACGGGCCCGCATCCAGTTGATGTTGCCCTTTACGGTGTTGATCTCACCGTTATGGGACAGGTACCGGAACGGCTGTGCCCGGCGCCAGGCAGGGAAGGTGTTGGTGGAGAAACGGGAGTGGTGCATGGCCAGCGCCGAGACCGTTTTCTCGTTCTGCAGGTCCAGGTAGTACTCACGCACCTGAGCCGTGGTGAACTGGCCCTTGTAGACGATGGTACGGGTGGAGAGTGAGGCGATGTAGAAGTCGTTCCCAACGCCTTCCACCGTCTCTTTCACCCGGTGCTCGGTGTAGTTGCGCAGCACATACAGCTTGCGCTCGAAGGCCTGCTGATCCAGCGCTTCCGGGCGTTCCACAAAAGCCTGCTCGATCTGCGGCTCATTATCCAATGCGGCCTGACCCAGCGTGCTGTTGTCACACGGCACCCGGCGCCACGCCAACAGATTGAGGCCCAGACGCTCAAGATTTCGGGTGAACGTGGCGCGGCAGGCTTCCCGGATTTCCTCGTCGGCGGGGAAGAACATCATGCCCACGGCGTAGTTGCCCGGGGCCGGCAGCGTCACGCCCTGGGTTTCCAGATCATCCCTGAAGGTGGCGTCAGGGATCTGGATCAGCACACCCGCGCCATCACCACTTTTTACGTCGTAGCCGGTGCCACCGCGATGCTCCATGCAGGTGAGCATGGAGAGTGCGTTCTCGATAATGGCGTGACTGCGCTCGCCTTTGAGGCTGGCCACGAAGCCGATACCGCAGCTGTCATGCTCGAATTCGGAACGGTAAAGACCCGCAGACTGCCGATTGACGTTAGCCATAGAACAGCTCCTGTATTTTCGCGTATTCCGTCCTTCCGCCGTCCAGCGCGCCTGCCGTTTACCGACATGCTGATGATCTCTGTGGGCTGGCTGCTGCGCTGAGGTGCCGGGGAAAGGCCGCCGACCGCTTCGAACCGGACTCCTGGCAGGAGTCCCGAACCGGCCGGCCCGTAGTAAACCGTGTGGACCGCTATTGCCTGTTCAGTGCAAAAAGGGCGACTGAGGATACAGCATGGAGCGGCATTTTTCCAGCCCCACCTTTCCGCACCTTGACCGCGCCGTGATTCACCCCCATCGTCTAGGACATGAGCGATACATGCAGTAAATTACCACCAAAACCTGTGCCACCGGAACCCGACGAATGCTGTGGCGGCGGCTGTGTACCCTGTGTGTACGATCTCTATGAGCAACAGCTTGAACGTTGGGAAGCGCGGGTTAAAGCTATCCGAGCCAGGGAAGCGGGTATGGACCTGGACACGCATCGGTGATTCTGAACACACAGGAATCCGCCTGAGACAGGCGCCTCGGCCGCGGACGACCCCCGGCCATTCCCAGCACAATGATAGAAGAGACCGGCCCCACGAAGGCCGGCCACTGTGGAGGAGGCCCGGCCATGCGCGGGGTGGTAAAGTTCGTCAACGAGGAATTCGGACTGGTGGCCGTCGAAACGGAGCACGGCGAATATACCGTGTTCGGCCTGATGAATGGCGGCACGGTGGGAATTGGTGACGTGATCACCGGCGACCTGGAACAACTGGATCACCAGACCCTGCGCAACGAAACCCGCGACTCCCGGCTCCACGTCTATATCGAGGATACGGAACTGACCTTCGAGGACGCCTCCGAGAAACTCAACTGACCTTTGCCGGCCGAATGAACCAGCACTGGTGAATGCGCTGGTTGCGCCGGAAATCCCGGGGAATGGACCAGACGCTGCGATCCTCGATCCGCAGCCCGGGAAGGGCTTCCGCATCCAGCCGGAAGCGCCGCAGATTGGTGGAAAAGATCAGCTGGCCGTCCGGCGTTAGCAGCCTGGCCGCGTTACGGATCAGATCCACATGGTCCCGCTGTACGTCCAGCGTCCCGTCCATGCGCTTGGAATTGGAAAAACTGGGCGGATCGAGAAAGATCAGCTCATACGGGCCGCCCCGCGCCTGCGCCAGCCACTCACGGCAGTCCATCCGATGGAACCGATGGGCCCCGCCGCTGAATCCGTTCAGCCGCAGATTCCGCTCCGCCCAGCCCAGATACGTGCGGGACAAGTCCACACTGTCGGTGGCGCGGGCACCTCCCGCCGCCGCATGCACGGTCACGGCGCCGGTGTAACAGAACAGGTTCAGTACCCGTTTGCCCGCGGCCTCGGCACGCACGAAATCCCGGACCGGCCGGTGGTCCAGAAACAGGCCGGTATCCAGGTAATCCGTCAGATTCACCAGCAGGCGGCAAGGGCCTTCCCGCACCTCCAGGTACCGCCCGCCCGCACCCTGGCGCCGATACTGCTCACTGCCCTTTTGCCGCTGCCGCAGCTTGTAGGCCATGCGCTCCGGCGGAATATCCAGCGCCTTGGGAATCGTGGCCAGCGCGGCGCGCAGACGCGCCCTGGCGTCCGCCGGATCCACGGTCCGGGGCGGCGCGTATTCCTGCACATGCAACCAGTCGCCATCAGTGGTGCCGTAGACATCCACAGCCAGGGCGTACTCCGGGATATCCGCATCATAAAGGCGGTAGCAGCTCACCCCGCTCTGCTTCAGCCAGGAGCCCAGCGAACGCTGGTTCTTGCGCAGCCGGTTGGCCAGATCCTCCACATAGCCACCCGCGCCGGCCCCAGCCTGCTGGGCGACCTGGAATCGCTCCAGGCGGCAGCGGATCGGCCCGTTGTACACGGTCCAGGCGCGCTCCGGCTTGAGCCCGATCTCCGCCTCGGCGCCGGTTAACACCACCGCCTGCCATCCACGGAACCGCTCCCGTAACAGCTCGCCCAGACGCGCGTACAGCGGCACCAGGGCCTGCGCATCCGCGAGACGATCGCCGTACGGGGGGTTCACCGCCAGCAGGCCAGGCTGATCACCGCCGGGGGGTTCCGCCCGGGCGAGCTCACGCCGTTCCACGTGAACGATGCCGCTCAAGCCAGCGCGGCGCACGGTATCAATGGCAACACGCACAGCCGTGGCGTCCTGATCGTATCCGACAATGGCCGGAATGCGGGATTCACCCGCTTCCTGCCGCTCCAGCGCTTCATCCACCAATGCCTTCCATGCGGCATCATCATGCTGGCGCCAACCGATGAAACCGAAATAGGTCCGCAGCAGGCCGGGGGCCACGTCGCCGGCAATCCAGGCGGCTTCGATCAGCAGCGTCCCGGACCCGCACATGGGATCCACCATCGGTCCGCCGGCGGCCGCCACTTCGGGCCAGCCGCCGCGCAGCAGCACCGCCGCAGCCAGGTTTTCCTTCAGCGGCGCCGCGACGCCGGCTTCCCGGTAGCCGCGGCGGTGCAGACTCTCTCCGGAGAGATCCAGCGCCAGCGTGGCCTTGTCCTGAACCAGATGCACGTTAATGCGGATCGAGGGACGCTCGGTGTCCACCGAAGGGCGCTCCCCCACACGCTCGCGGAACTGATCCACAACCGCATCCTTGACCCGCTGCGCGGCATAACGGCTGTGCCCGATACGCGCACGGACGGCGGTCACGTCCACGGCCAGTGTTCCGTCTGCGGCCATGTGCCGCGCCCAGTCCACAGTCTGAACACCGTGATAAAGCGCATCCGCATCATCGGCCCGAAATTCCGCCAAAGGCAGCAGAATCCGGTTCGCGATCCGCGACCACAGGCAGGCCCGGTAAGCCAGCGCAAGATCTCCGTTGAAGGCAACGCCGCCCCGTTGCTCGCGGGCATTGGCGGCGCCCAGCGCCTCCAGTTCATCGCGCAACAGGTTCTCCAGGCCGCGCGGCGCAGTGGCAAACAGCTCAAAGGACGTCACCGGGCACCCCGGTCGGATGCGCGGTTGTCCCGCGCCGCGTCAATGCTGTCCGCAACCTCGCGCCGCGTCTTCAACGCGCAGCGCTGCAGTTGCATGGCGCGCATTTGGCGGATTTCCTCCAGCGGATCACTGCGGGTCTGCCGAGCCTCGTCCGTGATCCCGATCTCTGTCTTGTTGGTCATACTGTCCACGCAATATGGGGGTGGCCGCTATGGTAACCCGGTTCCTTCCCCAGAGAAGCCCCCGGCACCTGCCGATGACCAACAGTGGCGACATCCCCACCCGTGGCGTCATCGCTACCACACCGCCAAATCTGGCATAATTCCCGTTCAGGAAGCGCTGATCTCTTCCCATGGTGCTCTGCGGAGCCATTCGCGCACGCTCACAAGGCGGCGTTCGCAGGCAATGGCCGTCGCCTTGGCTGCGACCTGCGCCTTGCCCCCGAACACGCTGCAAAGCCAGAGCGCCATGGGAA
>SLCE01000064.1 GCA_007125985.1 Ectothiorhodospiraceae bacterium
GTGCAGAAATTGTCGGCGGCGGCGGAGACGGACTGGCGGTATCCGTTGTCATTGGCGTGCATGAACGCCCGTCGCCCAATCCGCATGGCGTCTCCGGGTTTGCCGTTGAGAACCTGCGCCAGCCGGCGAGCTTCGTCCAGGGCGCTTTCACCCCGGGGCGCCAGGCGGCTGATCAGACCGAGTTCCGCAGCTTCATCCACACTGAACGCCCGGCCGGTGAACAGAAGTTCGAATGCGCGATGCCGGCCGACGATACGCGGCAGGTGGGCGAAGTGGATGGAGGGTAGAACGCCGGCGTCGATTTCCGGATACCCGAAGGTGGCGTCCGACGAGGCGACAATCATGTCGCAGGAGATGGCAATGGTCATGCCGCCGCCGCGGGCGGTGCCATTGATGGCGGCAATGGAGGGCTTGCCCAGATTGAACTGTGCCTCCGTCATGCGGATGTACAGGCGTTCGATCAGGGAACGAACCTTAGTATCCTCGCCCCGGTATATGGCTGAGAGATCCAGGCCCGCGGAGAACCGGCGCGGCACGTTGCTGCCGATAATGACGGTCCGGACTTCCGGATCGTCAGCGGCTGTTCCCAGAGCACTGAGATAGTCCTCCAGCATGGCCTCGCTCAGGGCGTTAACCGGTGGGTTGTCGAACAGGATTTCGGCAGTATGGTGACGCACCTGGTAATTGATCTGGGGCATTGGATGTCTTCACTGTGTTGTCGGGGATTGAGGGTATGCCGGATCGGCGGTCCGGACGAACAACAGGTTCAGCCATTGCCGGTTGGCTTTTTCCGGTCGCCGGTCATTCGTGATCCAGCTGTGTTTGCGTCTCAGGACGGGGACACGGACGAGCAATCGATCCGCTCGCGTTTCATCCAGATCGGTGAACCATCGACCACGGTCCTCGCGCTCACCGCGGCCATACTTGAATGAGGCGTAGAGTAGACCCCCCGGCTTGAGCGCCAGAGCAAGCCGCCCCAAGGCGTCCGGTAAGTTCGCCCAGCGCACATGCAACAGGCTGGCGCAGGCCCAGATGCCATCGAATCGCGCGACCCAGTCGACTTCGTCAAAACGGCGCACGTGCACGTTCTGCCCCAGATGCCGGGAGGCCAGGGCGGCCATGGCCGGGGAGGCATCGAATGCTTCCACGTGGTAACCGTGCTGCATGAATGCCAGACTGTCGCGCCCGGAACCGCAGCCGGCGTCCAGTATCCGTGCGCCTGGAGGCATGACCTCCAGGAACGGCGCATACAGGGTGGCCATGTCCACATCCGTAGTTTCCCGGAAGAAGCGCTCCGCGTGCGCGTCATAATAGTCATTCATATGGGGGCAGCGTACAGAATGTTTGTCATGTCAGGCATCCTAGCCCGAAAATTCACCCGGTGACGGGTTGTGTTCCGCAATACGGAGGCGTGTCTTGATCATTTCCCGTTGGTCCTTCCCGCTTCGCTACAGCGCCTACCTGCTCAGCCTTGCCGGCGTAATGATCTTGCTGCCGCTGGTTTTTCTGCTTCCAGGATTGATGCCGCTGCTACTGGTATTTCTGGCCCTGGCTGGCCTCGGCACGTGGGATGTGTTGCAACGCCGCCGCACCGTGAGCCGGAATTATCCGATCCTGGTGCATTTCCGGTATTTTCTGGAATCCATTGGGCCTGAGATCCGTCAGTATTTCATCCAATCGGATACGGAGGAACGGCCCTTCTCGCGCGAGCAGCGTGCCCTCGTGTACCAGCGCGCCAAGGGCGTGCTGGACAAGCGCCCGTTCGGCTCGCAGTTGGACATGAATTCGGAAGGATACGAATGGATTGACCATTCCCTGCAACCTGTGGAGATCGAGAATCCGGACTTTCGTATCACCATCGGGCAGGAGCAGTGTGCCAAGCCCTATTCTTGCAGCGTGTTCAATATCTCGGCCATGAGTTTCGGCGCGCTGTCTGCGAATGCCATTCTTGCGCTGAACCACGGGGCTCGGATGGGGGGCTTCTACCATGACACCGGGGAGGGCTCCATTTCCCGCCACCATCGGGAGCCGGGTGGTGATCTGGTTTGGGAAATCGGCTCCGGCTATTTCGGATGCCGCAATCCGGATGGCACGTTCAGCGAGGAACGCTTCATCGAGAATGCAGCGCTGGACCAGGTGAAGATGATCGAGCTGAAGCTTTCCCAGGGGGCGAAGCCCGGTCACGGCGGTATCCTGCCAGGTGCGAAGGTCACGCCGGAAATCGCTGAAGCCCGAGGCGTGCCTGTGGGGCGGGATGTGGTGTCACCGGCCAGTCATACGGCGTTCTCCACGCCCATCGAGTTGCTGGAATTCATCGACCGCCTGCGCGAACTCTCCGGCGGCAAGCCGGTGGGGTTCAAGCTGGCCATCGGTCACCCGTGGGAGTGGTTCGCCATCGTGAAGGCCATGCTGCAGACCGGCCGCCGGCCGGACTTCATCGTTGTGGATGGTGGCGAGGGTGGTACCGGGGCTGCGCCACTGGAGTTTATCAACCGGCTGGGCATGCCCCTGGCCGAAGCCCTGCTCCTGGTGCACAACGCGCTGGTGGGCGCAAATCTGCGGCAGCATATTGCTATTGGGGCTGCCGGGAAAGTGACATCGGCCTTCAATATGGCTCGGTTGATGGCCTTGGGTGCCGACTGGTGTAATGCCGGCCGTGGCTTCATGTTCTCACTGGGATGTATCCAGGCACTGAACTGCCACACCGGGCTGTGCCCCAGTGGTGTCGCCACGCAGGATCCGCGCCGCAGCCGCAACCTGGATGTGAATGACAAGAGCTTGCGCGTTTACAATTTCCACCGAAGCACGCTGGAGGCGCTGGCAAACCTGTTGGCCGCGGCCGCGCTCAGGCACCCGTCGCAGTTGGGGCCAGAGCACATCATCCGCCGGCAAAGCCGAACCACAGCGTATTCCTATATGGATCTGTACACATTCCTGGAGCCGGGGGCCTTGGTATCCGGTGGCGAGCTAGGACACACAGTCTTCGAGCGTTTCTGGGCGTCCGCTGATCCGGAATCCTTTCGCGCGCCGGACTACATCATGCGGCTGAGACAGAGCAAGCTGCGCTAGAGCAGCACTATGGGAGTAGACCAGTATTTCCATAGAACCCTGGGCTTCCGCGCCCCTGGCAGTAGCCTCGGCGCGCTTGCGCGTCGCTGGGCGTTGACGTAACAATGCCAGCACGCATCTGCAGATAAATAAGAGAACGCGGGCTACACGCGTACCAGGAGGAGCAGTCTCATGACGGAACTGGATCGGTTTCTTGCCGCCCGGGATTTTCTGCTTGAGCACCGCACGGATTACACCGCGGCCCATGCGGGCTTCAAGTGGCCTGAACTGGACGAGTTCAACTGGGCGCTGGATCACTTCGACTCCATGGCGGAGAACAATGACGCCCCGGCGCTTTGGATTGTCGAGGAGGATGGTCGGGAATCCCGTCTGAGTTTTGCTGAATTGTCCGAGCGATCCAACCAGGTGGCGAACTTCCTCCGCGCCCAGGGTGTGGAGCGGGGCGACCGCATACTGCTCATGCTGGGCAATGAGGTGCCGCTGTGGGAAACCATGCTTGCCGCCATCAAACTCGGGGCCGTGGTGATTCCGGCCACTCCGTTGCTCACGCCTGATGATCTGCGGGACCGCTTCGAACGTGGCAGGGTAAAGCACGCGGTGATCAGCGTTGATCACGTGGATAAATTCGCCGAGCTTGCCGGCAACTACAGCCGTATTGTGGTGGGGGGTGAGGCGCCCGGTTGGGTGCCGTTTGAGGCTGCCGCCCAGGAACGCAGTGATTTCACCCCCCAGGGTGTGACCCGCGCCACGGACCCGCTATTGCTGTATTTCACCTCCGGCACCACATCCAGGCCCAAGCTGGTGCTGCATACGCACCAGTCGTACCCAGTGGGGCATCTCTCCACCATGTACTGGCTCGGGCTCCAGCCCGGTGACCGGCACATGAACATCAGTTCGCCGGGGTGGGCCAAGCACGCATGGAGCTGTGTGTTTGCGCCGTGGAACGCTGGCGCTTGCGTGTTTCTCTATAACTACAGCCGTTTTGACGCTGGCGCGTTGCTTGACGTGCTGGTGAAGTACGAAATCACCACGCTCTGCGCGCCGCCCACGGTGTGGCGGATGCTTGTGCAGCACGATCTGGCCTCCGTGAAAACCAGCTTGCGGGAGTTGATCGGCGCCGGCGAACCGCTCAACCCGGAGATCATCGAACAGGTGCGCAAAGCCTGGGGTATTGTCATCCGGGATGGTTATGGTCAGACGGAGACCACCGCGCAGATTGGCAACACGCCCGGTCAGAGAGTGGTGCCCGGTTCCATGGGACGACCGTTACCCGGTTACACCATCACCCTGCTTGATCCGGACGGAAAGCCCGCCAGCGAGGGTGAGATCAGCCTGCCCCTGGCGCAGCGGCCACTCGGTTTGATGGATGGCTATGCCGGCGATCAGGAACGTACCGCTGAGGCGATGCGCGACGGCTACTACCGCACTGGTGATGTGGCCAGCATGGATGAGGACGGCTACGTCACCTACGTCGGTCGAGCAGATGATGTGTTCAAGGCGTCCGATTACCGCATCAGTCCGTTTGAGCTGGAGAGCGTGCTGATCGAACATCCGGCCATTGCCGAGGCGGCAGTGGTGCCGGCGCCGGATCCTGTCCGACTGGCGGTTCCCAAGGCATTCATCACGCTGGGCGGCGGTCGTGAAGGCAATGCGGAGTTGGCAAAGGAGATTTTCAACTTTTCCCGGGAAAAGCTCGCCCCTTACAAGCGCATCCGGCGGCTGGAATTCGCTGAATTACCGAAAACCATCTCCGGCAAGATTCGGCGTGTGGAATTGCGCAAGGGCGAGCAGGACCGTGAACCGGATCAGCGACACGAACAGGAGTACTTCGAGGAGGATTTCCGCCGCTAAGGATCTCCAACCCTTCGAAGAGCCCGCTACGTCAACATCACGATAAACGCGCTCGCCGCTGACCTGAGGCAGGGGCGAGCCATAGAGGAGGAGGCAGGCATGTACGCGGAGCTTAAGCAGGTCAGGGCCGAAATGACCGGACCTGGTGCGGAATTTGAGATTACCCGGGAAAATGTCCGGGGTGTGCCAATCCTGACACACAGGAATGCACCGCGCAGCCTGCGCGATGTATGGCTGGACACGGCGCAGTTTGCCGAACGCGAGTACCTGGTCTATGAGCACCAGCGTTGGACCTACGCCGAAGCCCATGCCGAGGTGGCTTCCATTGCCAGCTGGTTGGCCGAGCAGGGTGTCACCCCCGGTGACCGCGTGGCCATCGCCATGCGCAACTATCCCGAGCATATGCTGTTGTACTGGGCGATCACCTCCATGGGCGCCGTGGTGGTGGGCATGAATGCCTGGTGGGTGGGGCCTGAGATGGTGTATGGCATCCAGGATTCCCAGCCCAAGGTGGTATTCGCCGACCAGGAACGCCTGGACCGGCTGATGGAGGTGCGGGACCAGGTGCCGGAGCCGCTTCTGGTGGGTGTGCGCATGAACAGGCCCATGCCTCAGGTTGTTTCCTATGAGCAGGTGGTGCGGCCCCATGGCGGCTCCCTGCCCGAGGTCGACATCGACACCGATGATGATGCGTGCATTTTCTACACCTCCGGCACCACGGGGCGGCCGAAAGGGGCGCAGCAGACGCACCGTGGCTGTGTGAACAACATCTGGAACGTGTTGTTCGGAGCCGCCTCCAGTGCCCAGGTGCAGATTCGCCTGGGCAAGCTCACCCAGGCTGATCTGGAAGCAATGCCCATTCCTGTCACGCTGGTCACCACGCCGCTGTTCCACGTGACCGCCATGAACTGTGGTGCGCAGCCGTGCACGGTGAACGGTGGCAAGATCGTTCTCATGTACAAGTGGGATGCCGCCGAGGCGCTGAGGTTGATCGAGGTGGAGCGCGTCACGGGCATGAGCGGCGTGCCTGTCATGGCGCGGGAAGTGCTCGCGCATCCGGATTTCCATCGCCGGGACACCTCCAGCCTGTTGGCGCTGGCCGGCGGCGGTGCGCAGGTGCAGCCGGACCTGGTGGCGGCGATCGAGAACGGTGTGCCCACCGCGCGCCCGGGTACCGGCTACGGCATGACCGAGACCTGCGGCATCATCACCTCAGTGGCCGGCGATTTCTTCGTGGACCGTCCGGCGAGCGCCGGCCCCCAGTGCCCGACCTTCGATGTGGAAATCCGCGACCTGGACGGCAAGCCGCTGCCCGCGGGCGAGGTTGGGGAAATGGTGGTGCGCGGGGCACCTGTGATCCGCGGTTACCTGAACCGGCCTGATGCCACCGCAGACACCATCCGCGATGGCTGGCTGCATACCGGTGACCTGGCGCGGATGGACGAGGATGGGTTCATTTACATCGTCGATCGTCTCAAGGACATGGTGCTACGCGGCGGAGAGAACGTGTACTGCGCCGAGGTGGAGAGCGCCATCTTTCATCATGGCGGCGTCGCAGAGTGCACGGTGTTCGGTGTGGACGACGAGCGCCTGGGCGAGGAAGTGGGTGCCTGCGTGGTGCCGAAAGCCGGGGTTGAACTCACCGCTGACGAGCTGCGCCGGCACTGCGCCGCCCTGATCGCCAAGCACAAGGTGCCCCGCTATATCTGGATACGCGACGAGCCGCTGCCCCGGAACGCCAACGGGAAGTTCCTGAAGCGGGAACTGCGAGCCCAGCTTTCGTCGGAGGATGCGGCCTGAGCTGCCCGGAGGGGCGATGTCATGCAGGAACTGATCGCGGAAATCGAAGCGGTGGTTGGGCCCCAGGGGCTGGTGCAGGGCGACGCGGTGCGTGCCCGCCCGGCCACTGTCCAAGGAGGCGAATGCCAGGCACAGGCCATCATCCGCCCAGCCAGTACCGAAGAAGTCTCGCGGGTGCTCCGGCTCTGTCACGACGCCCGGCAGGCGGTGGTCCCCTACGGTGGCGGCACCGGGCTGGTGGAAGGCGCGGTGGCGGCGCCCACGGAGCTGTTGCTGTCGCTGGAGCGCATGAACCGGATCGAGGAGGTCGATATGCTGGGCCGGGCCATGGTCTTGCAGGCCGGTGTGCCGGTGCAGCGTGTGCAGGACACCGCCGAGGACGCCGGCCTGTTCTTTGCCGTGGATTTCGGCGCCCGCGGCACAGCCACCATCGGCGGCGCCATCTCCACCAATGCCGGCGGTAACCGCGTTCTGCGCTACGGTATGTTGCGTGACCAAGTGCTGGGGCTGGAGGCCGTCATGGCCGATGGGACGGTGGTCTCGTCCATGCAGCGCTTCATCAAGAACAACGCGGGCTACGATCTCAAGCACCTGTTTATCGGTTCGGAAGGCACCCTGGGCATTGTGACCCGCGCCGTGTTGCGGCTGCGCCCCATGCCGCGGAGTCGACACACGGCTATGCTGGCGCTGGACGACTACCAGCATGTGCAGGAACTGCTGGCGCTGCTGGATGCCGAATTGGGCGGGACGCTGAGCGGATTCGAGGTGATGTGGAACGACTTCTACCGCTTCATCATCGATGGCCCCAGCGGGCACCGGCCGCCGCTGGGAGTGGAGCATGGTTATTACGTCCTCGTGGAATGTCTGAGCGCGGACCCAGCGCCGACCAATTCCCGTTTTCAGGCGGCGCTGGAGGCGGCCATGGAGCAGGAGCTGGTGAGTGACGCGGTGATCGCGGAATCCCGTGCGCAGCAGGATGCGCTTTGGGCCATTCGTGACGACATCCCCACGCTGTTGCAACTGATGGCCCCGCTGCTGCCATTCGACATCAGCCTCAACCTGCACGAAATCGACGATTTCGTGGTGGACGTCCGCGCGCGCCTGGCGCAGCGCTGGCCCGAGGTGAGCTCGGTGGCATTCGGGCACCTGGGCGACGGCAATCTGCACCTGGTGGTGGCCATCGGGCAGGACACACCGGAGCGGCGGCGCCAGGTGGATGACTTGGTCTACGAAGCCGTGCGGGAGCGGGGCGGCTCGGTGTCCGCCGAGCACGGCATCGGCAAGGAAAAATTGCCGTATCTGGCCTGGTCGCGAACGGCGGAAGAAGTGGCGCTGATGCGCACGCTGAAAGCCTGCCTGGACCCGAAGGGCGTCCTCAACCCAGGCAAGCTCCTGGGCTGATTATTTGGCGCAGGCCCCGGTGAAATCCCTTTCCCGGAAGCCTGCGCTCAGTCTTTCTGTCAGTCGGTTGAGGCTGCTGCGGCCAGTGGGCCGGAGAACAGCGTGCCCAGCAGAGGGAAGTTTCCTTCAGGGCCGCCTGA
>SLCE01000135.1 GCA_007125985.1 Ectothiorhodospiraceae bacterium
CATCCACGAAGACTTCGGGGAGATCGTCCCTGATATTGCAATGAACCACAACACCACTTGAACGGGTCTCGAAGGCCATGAAATCGACCGCACTGCGTACCAGTTGATTAACGGCCCAGCGCGTACGCTTCGGTGCTGTCCTTCGGGTAAACTCCCGCAACCGCTGGATAATTGCCCCGGCTCGCTGTCCCTGCTTGGAAAGGTGTTCCAAGGTGGCCGCCAGTTCATCTGTTTCAGCCCCGCCCTTGCGCACCATCTCCCGGCATGCCTCGGCGTAATTGATGATCGCCGTCAGCGGCTGATTCAATTCATGAGCCATCCCAGCCGCCAGTTCACCCGCGAGCGTCAGGCGCCCCATGTGGGCCATGGTTGTATGCATTTCCCGCCGTTCCGCTTCCTTCCGCCTGTGCTCGGTGATATCGATCAGTACATTCACGGCGCCCAGCAGCGTTCCGTCGTCGCCGAAAATGGGGTTGGCATGTGCCAGCGCAATACACCTAGTACCATCCGGCCGTTCGATGACAATCTCTCGCCGATTGTGCTCGACACGGTTTCGAAGTGCGAGTGCCATCCAGCATTCCTCGTGCCTGATGGCAGAACCATCACTGGAATACAGGCGGAAAGAGCCGCAGTAGCGATCAGCAGAATTATTCAGCCGCGGCGCCCGACCCCACAACGCCACAGCCTGGTCGTTGAAATAGGTGATCAGGCCTTCGGCGTCGCAAAGGTATGCACCAGACGGCAAACGGTCGAGCAGCCGACAGAAACCCGGGAAATCTCCGGAGTACTTGGGCCCTATCTCCCAGGATGGACCGCCACCTACCATTGGATCCGTCATTGTCCGATCATCCCAACCGACCTTCTGAAGCGACATCATCGCACGGGGGAACAACGTGTATTGTTGACCATTTCATCCGCATTGCCGAGCCTCCAGATCCAGGGAAAAACAGCGGAAAACCCCTATGTAAGAGCAGTGATAACACTCAGCGCCACCGCTTAGCATTCCGGAGCCCAACTGGAGTATCCTAGTCTGCCCCGCCAGGGCAGGCCTGGAATTGCTCTCAGGGATCGGCATATGACGGACCACTGGATAATAGCCGAAGGACTGGTCAAGCGCTTCGGCAATACCATGGCAGTGAGCGGGGTGGATCTGAAAGTGCGCCCCGGAACCGTTCTCGGCATGCTGGGGCCGAACGGCTCCGGAAAAACCACGACGGTGCGCATGCTTGCCACCCTGCTGAAGCCGGATGCCGGACATGCCGCCGTTGGCGGATATGACATCCGCACCCAACCGCACCAAGTCCGCCAGTTGATCGGGCTCACCGGCCAATATGCTTCTGTGGACGAGAAGCTCACCGGACGGGAAAACCTGGTGCTGATCGGTCGTCTCCTCGGTCTCTCCCGCTCCATGGCCAAACAGCGGGCGACTGAGCTCCTCGCCCAATTCCAGCTGGAAGACGCTGCCCACAAAGCAGCCAAGGCCTATTCCGGCGGCATGCGCCGGCGCCTGGACCTTGCCGCCAGCCTGGTGGGTCGGCCAGGCATCCTGTTCCTGGATGAACCCACCACCGGGCTGGACCCGCGCGCGCGGCTGAACTTGTGGACGCTAATTCACGAACTGGTCAGGCAAGGCACCACCGTCCTGCTGACCACGCAGTACCTGGAGGAAGCCGATCATCTGGCCGATGACATCATCGTGATCGATCGCGGCCGGGTGATTGCCTCTGGTACGCCGGATCAACTCAAGGCCCGGGTCGGCGCCCAGACCCTGGCAGTGAAAGCCGGACGCGAGGTGGATCTGCCCGCGATCATCGAACTGATTTCGGAACTGGTATCCGGCGCCGCCGAGGTGGAGGGCCTTCAGGTGTCGGCGCCCGCCGCGTCGCCGGACCTCCTTCCGGCAGTGGTCCGGCGACTGGATGCCGCGGGTATCGTGCCCGCAGAACTCATGCTGCGGGGCCCGAGCCTGGACGATGTATTCCTGTCGCTGACCGGTCGCCACGCGGAAGCCGACAGCGACGCCGAAACCACGCGGGAGCCGCCACGATGAATGCCCCGGAGCCCAGCCCCCTGCCTGCTCACGTCAGCCTGGCATCCGGACTGCAGCAGACGTTCACGCTGGCCTGGCGAACATTGCTGCAAATTCGCCACAATCCCTGGGAACTGGGGGATTTCAGCATCCAGCCCATCCTGTTCCTGCTGCTGTTCCTTTTTGTATTCGGCGGCGCCATTGCCGGTTCAACGGAAGACTACCTGCATTTCATGCTGCCCGGCGTGATCGTGATGAACATGATGTTTGTCACCGTCTACGTGGGGCACGGCCTCAACACCGATCTGACGAAAGGGGTGTTTGATCGGCTCCGCGCCTTGCCCATTGCGCGCTGGGCGCCTCTGGCCGGGCGCATTCTGGCGGATCTGGTGAAACAGGCCTGGTCCATCCTGCTTCTTCTGGCGGTGGGTTTTCTGCTCGGCTTTCGCCTGGGCACCTCGATCAGTGCCCTGCTGCTGATGAGCCTGCTGGTGCTCACCATGGCGCTGGCGGTCTCCTGGGTCATGGTGCTGGTGGGGGTCATCTCCCGCGATCCGGAACACGTGCAGTTGTTCGGTTTCACGGCACTGTTCCCCATCACCTTCGTGAGCAACGTGTTCGTGCCGGTAGACACCATGCCGGGCTGGCTCACGCTGGCCGTGTCACTGAATCCGGTGTCCAGTCTGGCCGACGCGTCGCGAGGTCTGCTCACCGGGGGGCCGGTGCTTCAACCGGCGCTCTGGTCGCTGGGCTGGGCGCTGGCGATCACGGTGGTCTTCGCGCCATTGTCGCTACGGGCGCTTAATCGCCGACTCGGGCGAAGCTGAGACACGTCGGGTTCATCGGCGCAGCTTTCCCGGGCCCCGCATCCGCCGCGGCTTCTCATCCCCCGTTTGTGACGGGTCGAACTGGAGTACCACCTGCAGGGCACGGGCATAATCCGGCTCCGGAACCAGATAGCCCTCCGCCTCGCGCTGCAGCGCCTTGTTAACCCGCGCCCGGAGCATCTCAGGGAGTTCGGTCAGCCGTTCCGGTCCGATCAGTTCCACGTAATGGGTCAGGTATCGCAGACTGCGCAGACGGCGAAGCTGTTTCCGGCTGGAGCGCAGCCAGAACCGGGTCCTCAGCCAATCCATCAGGCCCATTCCCAGCGCCGGCGCCAGCAGGAAGATCAACAGCATCAGGATAGTGGTCATCATCATGGCATCCAGCCCCATCGACTCACCCACAACATAAGCCGCTCCCACCAGGGCTACCAGAACGACCATCACCAGCGCATTGGCCTTGAGCGTGGCCCACAGATCCTCCCTGACCAGCTTTTGCCGTTCCTCCAACAGCCAATCGGACATGCCATCCACCTCCTTCCATTGCACATCGTGCAGTGGCGCCCTCCCAGCGCGGACAACCCGCACACAGGGCCGCTACACTTGAAGATGGTGGCAATCCCGAATATCGCAAGGACGTCAAGGGAAACACTGAACTATTCCCGAGACGATACCGGCAGGTATTCCGATGGTTTGAAGGGCTTGGTAGATGTGAAACAGGGCCTGCGGGCATCCCCCGGCTCGGAGTATTGCTGAGGACGCCAGCCGGGAAGCGATTTCCACCAATCGCCCCCATCCACCTCCGTCAGGTAAGGTGAAAAGTATCGCGCTCAACAACCCATGCCCAGGCGAGGAATAGAACGTATGGCGAACTGGACGTCGCCCACAGTGTACGTGATCGACCCCGATCCACTCGTTCGGCGAGGGCTCACAGAGTTGTTCTCCTCCGTGAGCCTTCCCGCGGCCTACTTTGCGCGCCTGGATACCTGTCTGACGGGGTTGGAGAATAACAACCGTGGCTGCCTGCTTATCGACGCCGGCGTAGATGGCTGTCAACCCGCGAAGCTGCTTCCACATTTAGCGCAACGCGAGATTCATCTGCCCGTGATCTACCTGGCACAGCGACCGGAAATAGCCACTGCCGTGAATGCCCTGAAGGCCGGCGCGTTCGATTTCCTTGAAAAACCGTTCCATGGCCAGGCATTGCTCGATTGCGTTCAAGCGGCATTAGCGGTGGATCAGAAGACGACGACCGAACGGCAGCAACATCTGGTCTTCCTGGAGCGTTTCGACAAGCTGACCCCGAGGGAAAGGGAGGTGCTTCCTCTGCTGATCCGGGGGCTATCCAACCGGCAGATCGCGGAGCAGCTCAGCCTGAGCCCGAAGACGGTGGAAGTACACCGCAACCGCATCATTCGCAAGACCGGTGCTGAAAACCCGGCGCGGCTCATACGCATGGCAATTCGCATTGGTCTGCTGGACCGGCCGTATCACACCGATTGAAAGGTAGATGCTGACGCACAGGTCGCGTCGCCGTTTCATCGACCTCCGGCAAGGGGCAACATGAACAGGAGCCTTGCGCCATGTCCACGCCCCCACTTCCACCGCCTGCCGCCGATGGCAACCGTGAGAGCCGGCCGCAGAAAGCCGGGAAATCAACCTTCGCACAGAGTGGCAGATCAGCCGACAGACCGCCTCTGTAAGGAAAAACCCGGGTGGCGGACGGGATTATCCGGATAACACCGGTCGACAAGAATCCGTATTGTCGAACGCGTGACATTCGTTTGAAACAATCCACCACGGACTGACTCTCTCTGCAGGAGATAACAGCATGTCCCAGACCTCGCGCACGGCACCCACATCGCAACCAAGCCAGTCGTTCCCTTACTGGCCGCAATCCTGGGTGTCCGACCCCCAGACCGTTGTGCAGCATTTCCAACGGTTACAAGAAGATGCACAAGCGGTGCAGCGAGCCGCGCAAAATGCGTCCATCGCCCAAATTGAAGACATGTTCGAGGCGATAAACTCCATCACCCGTATAGTCGGTAGTGCCGCTCAGTCCCGGAACATGGGTGCGATGATCGCGGCCCAGCCTGAAATTTTCCAATGCCTGATCAAGGTTGGCCAGACCAGCCAGGAACGCATAATCACCATGGCCGGAAAACTGGGTAGCTCTTCTCTGGGAATGCCAGGCATTGCATCCGCGCCGGCCGCCCCCGAAACGGAAGCCTCGCAAAGGGAAACGAGCGCCTCAGACACTCAGTAAAACGATAGTCCAGGGTACGAGGAGCAGCATTGCCAAGGACGGCATTTCACTGATTCGCAGCCCCTCTCTCATTTCGGCTGGCAATCCGCAGCCAACCTGGCTTTACGCTCTTTCCCCGTCCATTTCGGCAACTTCCACAAGCTCATAGAGGTTCGTCGCGCGCAGCTTAAGCTGTACCTGCTGCCGCTCACTCTCGATCGTGGAAACGCTGACGCCCAGTTCAGCAGCGATTACCTTATTGTACTGCCCATTGGCAACCCGATGCAGGATTACCCGCTGCCGTTCGGACAGCAGGGACAGCCGAGCCAGCAACGTCTGCCGTCGGAGGTGTATGCGCTGCTCCACCGCATCCAGTTCCAGGCCCTTGCGAACAGTCTCCACCAAACGGCCCGAAGTAAACGGCTTCTCCAGGAAATCGAGCGCGCCGCCTTTGATCGCCCTGACCGCCATCGGCACATCACCATGCCCCGTCATCATGATCACGGGTAGTGTGTACCCGGCTGCCCGCATGCGTTCAAGAAGCTCGAAACCACTGACCCTGGGCATCCGGATGTCGGCAAGCACACAACCGCGGATGCCCGGCGAAGCCTCGTCGAGGAACTGCTCCGCATCCGGATAACCCCGCGACGACAAGCCCTGTGCGCGAAGCAGCAAATTCAGCGAGTGACGTACTTCCTCGCTGTCGTCCACGATATGCACTATGTTGCGCATTGGCACCATCCCGACACGGCCATCAGCCCCGTGCCTTACAGTGCTCATCATGGCAAGTATAGATCACTAAAGCAGTATGCAGTATGCGGATTCCGATTGCGGCGCCGAATGCAACTCCCGCCTGAAGCGCGAGCCGGGTCGTGACAGAATAGACGCATACGGCCCCCGAGCCGTCGTACTTGAAGACTGGAGGTCGTGCGTGAGCGCCGAACGCTGGCAATTCTGGGTGGACAGGGGCGGCACATTCACGGATGTGATCGCCCGCAAGCCCGACGGAACCATGGTGACCCACAAGGTCCTGTCAGAGCACCCTGAACGCTACCGGGATGCCGCGCTCCAGGGCATCCGGGAACTGCTCGGTCTGGCAGCGGATGCGCCGATACCATCAGACCGGCTGGATGCAGTAAAGATGGGCACCACGGTGGCCACCAACGCGCTGCTGGAGCGCAAGGGCGAACGCACCGTGCTCCTGATCACCAAGGGCTTCGCCGACGCACTGCGCATCGGCACCCAGGCACGACCGGACATTTTTGCGCTGGACATCCGACTGCCGGAACAGCTGTACGGCCGGGTCATTGAAGTGGACGAACGCATCCAGGCCGATGGCACCGTGCTGGCGTCGCCGGACGAGGAACCGCTGCGCGCGGCGCTGGTAAAAGCCGTGGAGGATGGCTTCCGCGCCTGCGCCATCGTGCTCATGCACGGCTACCGCCACACCCAGCATGAGCAACGGGTGGCGGAACTGGCACGGCATGCGGGGTTCAACCGGGTCAGCGTCTCCCACGAGGTGAGCCCGCTGATGAAACTCATCGGCCGTGGCGACACCACCGTGGTGGATGCCTACCTCTCCCCCATTCTCAAACGCTACGCGAACCAGGTGGCCGCAGAACTGGGCGATGCCCGGCTGCAATTCATGAAGTCCGACGGCGGGCTCACCGACGCCCGTTACTTCGAAGGCAAGGATGCCATCCTCTCCGGGCCGGCGGGCGGTATTGTCAGCTGCGCGCGCACGGCACAGATGGCCGGGTTCGACCGGGTCATCGGCTTTGACATGGGCGGCACCTCCACCGATGTCTCTCATTTCAACGGGGAATTCGAGCGCAGCTTCGAGACAGTCATCGCCGGCGTGCGTATGCGTGTGCCAATGATGAGAATCCACACGGTCGCGGCCGGGGGCGGCTCCCGGGTTCACTTCGATGGCACACGCTATCGGGTCGGGCCCGAATCGGCCGGAGCTGACCCCGGCCCCGCCTGCTACCGCCGTGGCGGGCCACTCACCGTCACCGATTGCAATGTGATGCTGGGCAAGCTGCAACCGGCTTACTTCCCCCAGATCTTCGGCCCCGACGGCGACCAGGCACTGGATGCAGAGGTTGTCCGCCGGGAGTTTGACACACTCACACAGCGCATCCGCTCGGCCACCGGCGATACCCGCACCCCGGTGGAAGTGGCGGACGGCTTTCTCCGGATCGCCGTGGAGAACATGGCCAATGCCATCAAGCAGATTTCCGTACAGCGCGGCCATGACGTGACCGGCTACACGCTGAACTGTTTTGGCGGCGCCGGCGGACAGCACGCCTGCCTGGTGGCCGATGCCCTAGGCATGAAGCGGGTGCTGATACACCCCTTCGCCGGCGTGCTCTCCGCCTACGGCATGGGTCTCGCCGATCTGACCACCATGCGGGAACTGGCTGTCGACCGGCCGCTGGACGATGCCCTGGTCAAGGAACTGGAGCCGCTACTGGAGAAGCGCGAGGCGGACGGACGACGCGAGTTGCGCGCCCAGGGGGTGGAGGAACAGCATCTGCGCTGCGTACGCAAGGTGCAGCTCAAGTACGACGGCACAGACACCACGCTGCTGGTGGACTATGCCGATGCGGCCGGGATGCGACAGGCTTTCGACACGGCGCACAAACAGCAGTTTGGCTTCACCATGCCCGGCAAGAGTCTGGTGATGGCCGCCGCCGTGATCGAGGTGATGGGCGCCAGCGGCGCACTGCAGGACGAGCCGGATGTGCCGGAACGGGAGCGCGGCACGCTGGAGCCACTGGATCATGTGACCACCTTCATGGGCGGCGATGAACACCCGCGAACGCCGGTCTACGACCGAGAGAGGATGCAGGCCGGCGACACCGTGGACGGCCCCGCCATCATACTGGAACCGGTCGCCACGCTCATCGTGGAACCCGGCTGGCGGGCGTGGGTGAACCGCAAAAACCACATCATCATGGAGCGGGTACAAGCGCTGCCTCGCAACGTCGCCGTGGGCACGGAAGTGGACCCGGTGATGTTGGAAGTATTCAACAATCTGTTCATGTCGGTTGCGGAACAGATGGGCAGCACCCTGGAGAAGACCGCTTCTTCCGCCAACATCAAGGAACGCCTGGATTTCTCCTGCGCCGTGTTCGACGCCCAC
>SLCE01000079.1 GCA_007125985.1 Ectothiorhodospiraceae bacterium
AAAAAAACAAAAACTTTATAAAACAGCGCACTATGAGTACAAAAAAAGTTTGGCACGAGTTCTGCTTATTAAGCTTGCAGCAACGGAATTCACCACAACCGCCTGCAAATGCTTTTTCAAACGTGCTGTGTGAGGGCGACGCCCTCGGAGGTTAGGAAGATGAACATCAGGAACGCGACGACTTTGAGTGCCGCCTCTGCAGTCCTTCTGGGGCTCGGTGTGATTGGAACGGCAGGAGCTGCTCCAATTGCATGCGGAGAGAACCCCGAAAATAATTACATGACCAGCACAGGCGTGGATGCCTGCCTGGATTCCGGTGTTGGCAACCTGACTGGCAATCCGGACAATGACCTGTTCATCAACGGCGTTGGCGGCGATTACGAGTCGGCAGGCAAGTCGGATGGCCCGAATACATTCGGCATTAGCTACGACAATTCGTCCTGGAGCTTCGGCGCCTCATTCTGGGATATGTACAGCGCCGGTGCCATCGGCTTCAAGTTCGGCACGGGCAATACGCCGGATGAGTGGATGGTCTACTCCCTGACACCGGGCTCGACTTCCGGCAGCTACGAGTTCTTCGCTGGGTCTAAGGATGGGGCCCCGGGTGGAACGACTGGACGGTTGTCCCACATCAACCTCTATGGTGTCCCGGGCACCGCCCAGGTTCCGGAGCCGATGACGCTGGGCCTGCTGGGCCTGGGGCTGGTCGGTCTGGCGATGGCCGCGCGTCGGCGGCGTCAGCAGTAAGCCGAGCAAAGCTCAGTCTAGCCAAGCGCAGTGAACAGGCCGGCGGGAATACATCCCGTCGGCCTTTTGTTGTCGAAAAACCTTACATTGCGCTCAGGAGCTGCAGGACAACATGGAGCAACCGGGCTTGGTACGCGCCCAGTCGGGCCGGCGGGCGAACCAATGTGCGTAGCGCGGCTGTTCATCGTACGGCCGACGCATGACGTCCAGCAGCTCATGCACCAGGGAGTGATCGCCCTGTTCGCTGGCGTCGATGGCCTGCTGCGCCATGTAGTTGCGCAGCACGTATTTGGGATTCACCTGGTTCATGCGCGCGCGCCGCTCTTCCGCCGATAGCGCATCCTGCGCCAGCCGTTCCGCATAGCGCCGGAGCCAGGCCAGAATGGCTTCCCCTTGCAGTTCCAGTTCGTCCGGTTTGTACCAGGCCTCCATCAACGGCGCGAGGATGTGGTGCCGGTCGGCATCCGGGTTGCGCGCCAGGTCGATATCCAGTTCCGGCAGCTGGCGGAAGAAGATGGTCATGTCCGTTTCGGTCAGGGCCAGGGTTTTCTGCAGATCCTGAATCAAGGCCGCATCCGTCTCCGGCCGGAACGTCTCCAGACCGAGCTTGGCCACCCACATGGCATCGAGCTTTTCGCCGAGAGCCTGCTGATGCTTACGGAGGATGGCCTCCAGCGGTTCCACCTGTTCGATCAGCGGGTAGAGAGCGTTGGCCAGCTGCACCAGGTTCCACAGCGTGACCTGCGGCTGGGCACCGAAGCGATAACGACGGAACTCGGCATCGGTGGTGTTCGGCGTCCAGTCCAGATTGAAGTCATCTGTCCAGCCGTAGGGGCCATAATCGATGGTGAGCCCGAGTATGGACATGTTGTCGGTGTTCATGACTCCGTGCACAAAACCCACGCGCATCCAGTGCACCACCAGATCGACGTTGCGGCGACAGATTTCATCAAACAACGCCAGGTAGGCGTCCGGCCCCGGCTCTCCCAGCTCCGGGTAAAAATGACGCAAGGTGTAATCCGCCAGTTGCCGGAGCAACGGGTGCTCCCCACGCGCGGCCAGCAGTTCGAAATTGCCGATACGCAGAAATCCGGGCGCGACGCGGCAAACCACGGCGCCGGGCTCCGGGCGCGGACGGCCATCGTAGAACATATCCCGCACCACCTGCTCTCCGGTTGCAACGAGACTGAGTGCCCGTGTCGTGGGAACGCCGAGGTGATGCATGGCCTCGCTGCAGAGGAATTCACGGATGGACGAGCGCAGCACGGCACGACCGTCCGCATGGCGCGAGTACGGGGTGAGCCCGGCACCCTTGAGCTGCAGTTCCTGGCGCTGGCCATCCGGGGTGATCAGGTGGCCCAGGTTGATGGCGCGCCCATCGCCCAGTTGCCCGGCCCAGTTGCCGAACTGGTGTCCGCCGTAGCACATGGCGTACGGCTCCATGCCCGGCGCCAGGGCATTCCCGGCAAAGATCTGCGCGAATGCGTCGGTTTCCGCCAGGGCCGGATCTATTCCCAGGGCCTGGAGCATTTCCGGGGAACTGGCGATGAGCCGGGGGGCTTGCACCGGTGTCGCCTGCACCCGGGAGTAACAGGCGCCGGTGACCTGGCGGCGGAAGTTTGCCGTTTCCGGGTCAGCCGGCAGTTCCCGCAGGAAGTGATTGTCGAAGCGGAGGGCTTCGAGAGATTGATACATGAGCGACCCCGTCATGCGAAATATCACATGATCCTAACAGGTACAGGGCCTGATAAGGCAGGATTCGCGATCGGCGATATCAACGGCGGCGGGCAGCGGCCGCGCTGACCTGCTTGAGCAGCTGACTGATCTGCCCCGGCGGCAACGCCGGGGAATACAGCCAGCCCTGGTACACCGTACACCCCAGTGACCGGAGAAACTGCAGTTGATCATCCGTCTCCACGCCTTCCGCGACCAGGTCCAACCCAAGACTGCGCCCGAGGTTGATGATGGCCCGGAGAATGGTCTCCACGTCTGCATTCCGGCCGATGTCCTGCACGAAGGAACGGTCGATTTTCAGTTTTGCAATGGGAAGCGCGCCCAGATAGGCCAGCGACGAGTACCCGGTGCCGAAATCATCCAGCGACACCGTAATGCCCAATTCCTGCATGCCACGGAGTTGGGTGCGTGCGAGACTGACATCATCCATGGCCACGGTTTCGGTGATTTCCACCTCGAGGAGGTGCCCGGGAGCCCCGAATTCAGCCAGCGCGGCCCGTAGCTTGTCCACCAAGTCCGGTTGCCGGAACTGCACAGCGGACAGGTTCAGGGATACGGGAACCGGTGTACCCGCACGATTCCAGGCCTGAATCTGGCGGCAGGCGTCGCGCATGGCCCAATCCCCCAGGGCGATTATCAGCCCGCTGGCCTCCGCCTCCGGCACGAAACGCGCGGGCGAGACTTCCCCCAATTCGGCATCAGTCCATCGCAGCAGGGCCTCCAGGCCGACGATCTCGCCTGTCTCACCGGACACCTGCGGTTGGTAATCGAGCCGGAACGCGTTTTCGGCAAGCGCCTGCTTGAGGCGGTCCTGCATGACCTGTGTTTCGCTCACCCGCCAGGCCAGCCCCTGGGAGAAAAAGGCATAGGTGTTGCGGCCATTCTGCTTGGCCTGATACATGGCCATGTCAGCAAACCGCAGCAGCGTGTCCTCATCGTTCGCGTCCCGGGGATACATGGCGATTCCCTCGCTGGCGTGGGAACTGACCTGATGCCCCTCGTCCACCTGCACCGGGATGGCAAGAGCATCCAGTACACGTTCGGCGGCGAGCGCCACCGAGGCCTGGTCCTCCACATCCGGAAACAACACCACGAACTCATCCCCGCCCAGCCGAGCCACGGTGTCCCCTGGCCGCACCAGGTCAACCAGGCGCCGTGCGACTTCCCGCAGCAGTTCGTCACCACGCTGATGGCCCAGAGAATCATTCACCAATTTGAAATTATCCAGATCGAGCAGCAGCAGCGCCACCATCCGGTCCTGCTCCTGTGCGCGCGCCAATGCCCGCCCGAGGCGGTCACGGAACAGCCAGCGGTTGGGCAGCCCGGTTAAATCATCATGCAGCGCCTGATGTCGGATACGTGCTTCATCACGTACCCGTTCAGTGACATCCCGCACGAACGCGGTGACATGCTCACCGTCCTCGTCACGGAAACTGCTCAGCGAGACTTCAACCGGAAAACGGGAACCGTCCCGGCGCCGACCCTCGAACATCCCCCCTTCGCCGGCACGCCGCCCGTTCGACTTGCCGCCGTACACTGGAACCATGGAGTTCGGACCAAACGCGTCGGGTATGAGCATATTCACGGACTGCCCCACAAGGGCTTCCTGCGGGTAGCCGAACAGCCGCTGAAGGTTGCTGTTCACCAGGCGAATGGTTCCGTCCGCATCCGCCACAACGACGCCGTCTGACGCCGTTTCCACCAATTGGTGATAGCGACGCTCTCGCGCCTCGATGGCGCGACGACTGGTATTCAGTCGCTGAACCGGCTGACGCACGCTTTCCAGAAACATCCCGCAATAGATCAGCGTATAGGCAATGACCTTGTACACGTGGCCAAGCACGAACACGGAGTCCCCGAGATCACGGTAGAGGGTGAACATGAGTTCGCTGCCGATAATGACCACAAGCGCCCCGGCCAGCAGCGCGGCCCCCGGGCGCCGCCGCAACTCCGGCCGCAGCGCCATGATCACAAGAGTGAGCACATGCAACAGCACCACGAGCCATTCCAGGGCGATCTTGGTGTTTGTGAGCCCCTCGCCCGGGAGGAATAACGGCGGCACCCACTGCTCGAACCAGGTGCCGACGACGAACACGCCAGCCACCAGCGCCAGGGACACCATAAGCATGGAGTGACGTGACAAAGGCCGTCGGGCACCGTCTGCCGGGAAGGCCACGTAGAGAAGGATGCCAACAGCAGCCAGAAACCGGGCTGTCAGCCAGAAAATCAGGGTCTGCTGGGGAGTGTTCGGGGTGATGAAATCCGGCATTGCCGGATACGACATCAGGTGCAGGAAATCCAGAAGACCCACGGCCAGAAAGGCACAGGCCAACAACAATGAACCCGTGGCGCGTTGTTCATCCAACACGTGATAACCCACGGCAAACACGAGGATGGCGACCACCACCGCAAACATTTCCACAACGGTGTGGAACGTGAGCATATGGTCGTCAGGCACGAATTGCGGTAAGGGCATCTGGAAAACCCAGATACACACCGGCAAGGCCAGCAGTGTGATGATGGCGGCTGCTGCCAGCGGCATGAGCCAAGAGGCCCGCGGCGCTCCGCGACCAAGCGGGGTTGTCATTATACGATTAGCAGGTGCCCGAGAGTCTGTTCATAGTTGGCCCCCCGGCGTCAGCTGTCAAGCTGACAGGGGAAAGCCCTGGGCACGTAACACATTGCCGACAGTATCAAAAGCGAAGTCGTCTAACAGTCGCCTCAGGCGATTCTCGCATTTGTGCAGGTTGTTGTAGTGCCGAAAACGGGATTTCCAGCCAACGCTCACCCGCGGCTGATCCGGATCCACCTCCCATGGATGGAGATAGAAGATAAAGGGACGCCGATCCCGCCGGTTGATGCGCCGCAGGCCGAATCGGCTGAACACATAGGGATACAAGCGGAAGTACCCGCCGCCGGCAATGGGCACTGTCAGCCCGGACAGGCGCAGCGTGGTGAGCGGAAACTCCACCAGACTATGGCCGGCAGGCGTTTGCAGCTGATGCGGCCAGCGCTCGGCGCCGGGTATACCATAGCGGTCATGGTGTACCGGGAAAATGCTGGAATCCCAGACAAACCCCTCTTCCGCGATGATATCCAAAGCCCAAAGGGAATCCCCGGTGACCGAGTAGCTTGCAGCTCGATATCCCAGTACGGGCTGTTGCACCTGGTCTTCCAGTATTTGCTTGGAACGACGGGTTTCATCCCGGAATACAGCCGGACGCTGCTGGTACACCAGCTGATGGCTGTAGCCATGGCTCGCCAGTTCATGCCCTCGGGCAACAATCTCACGGACCAATCCGGGACAGCGCTCCGCCACCCAGCCCAGTACAAAGAACGTGGCTTTGACGCCGCGGGAATCGAACAAGTCGAGCAGGCGATGCGTATTTCGCTCAACCCGCAGCTCGTGTTGCCCCCAGTCCTCCGGTTTCACAGCCTCCGCCAATGCAGCCACCTGGAAATAGTCTTCCACATCGACCGTCAGGGCGTTGTTCAATCCGGCCATGCGAGGGCTCACCGCTCGTCCAACCGGCGGACCACTTCCGCGAGCCGCCGCTCGATCGCCTGTAGATCGCTGCGCAGCCCTTCAAAGCCGACACGAACATTCTCCACAGCCTGTTCGATGGTCTGGCTGAACACCTGCACCTCGTCATCCGCACCATTGCCCGAGGGGCTGTCGTCCGCGTGCCCCATGGACGAAGCAGCGCTCCCGGGTGCCGTGCCGGCCTCTTTCATCCGTGCCTCGCGCTCGGCGAAGCTCGGCCAGGCCAGTTCTTTCGCTGCCAGCTTCACATCCTGTGCGGAAACCGTAGACTGATCTTCCACATAGGCCGTCAGCAGCGCCATGTCACACAGGGTATTGATGAGGCGAGGAATCCCACCCGCGTAATAGCGGATGACGTCATAGGCCTCTTCCTCGAACAGGTCCAGCCGCGGCGAGCGCGCAACCTGTAGCCGATGGCGAATGTAGTCCTGAGTTTCCTCATCCGTCAGGGGGGTGAGGTGGAAGCGCAGCCGCACGCGCTGGGACAACTGCTCCAACTGCGGCGCATTGATCACGCGCTCCAGCTCCGGCTGCCCCATGAGAATCACGCTGATCAGCTTGGTTTTATCGGATTCAATGCCGGAGAGCATGCGCACTTCCTCCAGCACGCCGTAGCTCAGGTTCTGCGCCTCGTCCACGGCCAGCACGACCCGGCGGTCAGACTCCAGCTGTCGCAGCAGGAACGCCCGCAACCGGTTCATCAACTCAACCTTGCTGGCCCCGGCGATCTCAAGACCAAACGCACTCACAACGGCCTGCAAGAACTCGAATTCGTCGAGCTGGGTCTGGCTGATGTGCGCCAACACCGTGTTGGTGCCGAGTTCGCTGATCAGCTTATTCAGCAAGGTGGTCTTGCCCGCACCGATCTCACCGGTAATAACCGCGAAGCCATCCCTGCTGACCACCGTGTAGTCAAGGTACGCCTTGGCCCGCGCATGCCCGCGACTCATGTAAAAGAAGTCAAAATCCGGGGTGAGGCGGAAAGGATGTTCCTGCAACTGGAAGTGATCGAGATACATGCGACGACCCGCTGATCCTGCACCGCGAAGACGACGATGATTCTCGCCGCCGCCAGCCATGGCTCTACAGGCACTTTACGACAGCCCCGCCCTGGCTACCAAGGAATCCGTTCTACCGCGAGCCACGCCCCCACAGCACGACCTCCACGGTCTGCATAAGAATCGTGAGGTCCAGAAACAGCCCTCGGTTCTTCACATAGTAAAGGTCGTACTGAAGTTTCTCTTTGGCATCCTCCACCGAGGCACCATAGGGGTACCGTACCTGCGCCCAACCGGTAATCCCCGGCCGGATACTGTGCCTAATCTGATAGAACGGAATCTGTTCAGTCAGTTCCCGCACAAACTGCGGGCGCTCCGGTCGTGGGCCGACGAAACTCATCTCCCCGCGGAACACATTGAACACCTGAGGTAATTCATCAATCCGGAGCTTGCGGATCACACGACCCACCGGCGTGGTCCGATCGTCGTCGGTTGAAGCCCAACGCGCCTGGCCATCACTTTCTGCGTCATTGCGCATGCTCCGGAATTTGCAGATACGAAACACCTGGCCATCCCGGCCCACCCGTTCCTGCCAGTAGAACACCGGGGCGCCCATCGTCATCCGGATAAGCGCGGCGGTCAGCAACATGATGGGAAAGGTAACCAGCAGCAAAGCTCCACTGGCGGCAATATCGAACAGCCGCTTGGTGATGTTACGCATAGTGCTCTGCATGAAACCGTCGCCGAAGATCAACCAGCTGGAATTCAGCGAATCAAGCCGTACCTGGCCGCGCTCCCGCTCAAAATAGGACGAAATATCGGTCACGCGTACGCCGCGCAGCTTGCATTCCAGCAACTCATCGACCGGCAATCCGCCATCGCGACGATCCCGCACACCCACGATGATCTCGTCAATCTGCCACCGGATTGCAAACTGCCACAGTGTCTCACCACTTTCACGGCGCAGCAGCTTATCGCCGGAAACGGCATGATTCTCCTCTTTCACGGGTAGGTAACCGACGACCCGCACCGGGTGTCCGTGCCGCTGCACCGCATCCACTTGTGCGGCGCGGCTGCCAGTACCCAGAACGAGCACCCTGGGAAGCAACGGAAGACTGACGCGTCGCCAGCGGGCGAACATCAACCGCTCGATGGAAATGGCCACCAGCGCGATCGCCATGCTGAGACCCAACGGGTAGGTCATGGCTCCGCCGGGCT
>SLCE01000142.1 GCA_007125985.1 Ectothiorhodospiraceae bacterium
AGGCCACCTGGAGCGAGGACAACCCGGACGGCCGCTGGCGGTGCTACAGCCGCGAGGAGATATTCAAGCGCGACAAGACCAGCCTGGATATCTTCTGGCTGCGGGACCAATCCCTGGGCGACCTGGACAACCTGCCCGAGCCGGACGAGATCGCCGAGGAGATCATCGAGAACCTGGAGGCCGGGCTGGAGAGCTTCAGAGGCGTTCTGTCGGAATTGCAGTCCTGACATCGATTCCACGGGGTCGACACAGCGGGCAGTTGCCTGCAACCGGGGTTATGGCGACTAACTAATGGCTTGGCATTATTGGATTGCGGTAGAGTCTGGCGTCGGCGCGCTTGGGAACAAAGACGATTTGGAGACGGTGATGAGTCGATCCCAGTCATCTGTTGAGGGTGGCAGTGCCAGAGTAAACTCGGGGTTCACCTTCATTGAGCTTGTTATCGTGCTCGTTATTCTGGGGGTGCTGGCGGCGTTTGCGGTGCCGCGCTTCATTGATCTTTCGCGGGAGGCCAAGCTGGCGACGCTGGAAAACTATGGCTCGACGTTCAACTCCGCCAACTCGCTGAACGTCGTGGCCTGTATGCTGGAGCATGAGGATTGCGTCTCCATCAACGTCATACGCGGCCAGAACGTGGGCCAGTGCCAGGCGTTGGCGGGGGAGTTTCGCGCTTTGCGGGATGCGTCGAATCTGAGTGATGCCTATGCCGCGCTGGAGCAGCATTTCCAACAGTTACAGATCCGCCCGAATGCGGATCGGGACGTTGCAGTGCGGCTGACGCTGACAGACACCATCACACCCGTTGGCGAGCCCTCCGCCACCTGCTATCTGACCGGAAATCTACGCTAGATCACCACGCAAGGGCGTTGGTTGCTGCAAGTCACTGGCTATCCCTGATTCAGAAGCGTTGCAGTCTCGTCCTGTCCCCACCTGTATTCCCCTTCAATTGCTGCCACCAACTCGGCCACGGTGGGGATGGCGGTGACACCGGACACCGAATGGCCGGCGCTCCAGATATCGGTCCACCGTTTGGGGCCGGGGCGGGCGGTGCCGCCGCCGTAGAGGGCAGCTGCGCGTTCCTCGGTCATGTCCGTGGGCAGGTTGTCCGGGTCCAGCCCGGCAGCGACCACGGAGGGGCGCAGGGTGTTGGTCTCAAGGCCCGTGAAGGCGCGGCTCAGCATGATGTCGTCCAGGCGGCTGTCCACCAGCATGTGTTTGTAGCCATCTGCGGCCATGCTTTCCTGCGTGGCAATGAAGCGCGTGCCCATGTAGCCCAGGTCACAGCCCAGTGCCCGGGCCGCCCACAGGGCCTGGCCGTCGGAGATGCCGCCGGCAAGCACGATGGGCCCGTCGAACATGGCACGCACCGCGCGCACGAAGGCAAAGCCGTTGGCCCAGCCGGTTTGCCCACCGGCGCCCGCGGTGAGCAGGATGAGGCCGTCCACCCCGGCGGCGATGGCCTTCTCCGCATGGCGTACGCTGGCCACATCGGCGAACACGCGGCAGCCGATATCATGCAGGGGGGCGATTACCGGCTCCGGCGATCCCACGCTGGTGATCACCAGTTCCACCTGATGGCGGAGCAGGCATTCCAGCTCCTCCATGACGTTTTGCCGGCGCATGATCAGGTTGGGGCAGAAGGGCGCGTCGTCGGGTGTGAGGGCTGAGCTGATCTGTGTGAGCCAGTTGTCGTACTCCTCCATCGTGCGGCAGTTGGCCGTGGGGAATGCGCCGATCACGCCCGCGCGACAGGCGGCGATGACCATTTCCGGGCCGGAGACACGGAACATGGGTGCGGCGATGAGCGGCAGGCGCAGGCGGCTGGCGATCCTGGATGGCAGGCGCATGGTGTTGTTGATTCCTCGTTTTTCAGCCCACCGATCGGCTCTGGCCCGCCCAGTAGCGCGCACGCAGGGCTTTCTTGTCGATTTTGCCCAGGCTGGTGGTAGGCAGGGCGTCGGTGAACTCGATTTTTTTCGGGGCGTGGGCTGAGCCCTTGAGTTCTTTGACCTGGCGGATCAGCGTCTCTGCATCCACTGTTGCGCCCGGCTGGCGCACCACGATGGCCGTCACGGCCTCGCCCCAGCGTGGGTCCGGTACCCCGATTACGGCCGCCATGGCCACCGCCGGATGCGTGGTGAGTGCATCCTCCACCGCCCGGGTGAACACATTGAAGCCGCCGGTGACGATCATGTCTTTCTTGCGGTCAACAATGTACAGGCGGCCGGCCGCATCGGCCCGCGCCACGTCGCCGGTGTGCAGCCAGCCGAACTTCATGGCTTCGGCGGTCTGCTCCGGCTGGTTCCAGTAGCCGTCCATCATGGATGGCCCGCGCACGCAGATTTCCCCGGTTTCGCCGGCCGGAACCGGGTTGCCTGCGTCATCCAGCAGGGCCACGCGGGTGGACGTGATGGGGAAGCCGCAGGCGGCCAGCAGTTCCGGCTGCGTCGGATCGTGATCGGCCTTGGGCAGATAGGAGATGGGGTAGCACTCGGTTTGCCCGTACAGTTGGGCGAACACGGGGCCGATACGCTCCATGCCCTCGGCGAGTCGGGTAGGCGACATGGGGGATGCGCCGTAGAGCAGCAGTTCCAGGGAGGAAAGATCGGCGGAGCGGTGCTGCAGTTCGTCCAGCAGCGCGTACACCATGGTGGGAACCGCCAGGGTCAGATTGATGCGCCGTTCCTCAATGGTGGCCAGCACCTCGCCCGGGTCGAAGCCGGACAACAGATGAACCGAGCCGCCGCGGATCAGCGTGGGCAGCACCTTGGTGCCGGAGACATGGCTGATGGGTGCTACCGCCAGATACTGCGGCGTGCGCGGTAACTCGAATTCCGCGAGTATGTCCACCGTGGTGGCCACCAGTGCGGGGTGGCGTCGGAACGCGCCCTTGGAACGCCCGGTGGTGCCGCCGGTGTAGTTGAGGGTGCCGATGTCCTCAGGCCGGGCGAGATCCCGTGCCGTGGCAGTGCCGGCCTGAGCCGCGGCTTCAAGCAGGTTGGTGCCGTACTCTGCCGGTTCCAGGGTGAACACACGCAGCCCGTCCCGGGCGGCCAGCTTGCTGCCGGCCTCGGCGAAGGCGTGGGTATCCACCACCAGGGCGCGGGCATTGCTGTCGTCCAGCTGGCTTTCGTGATCGGGCAGTGCCCCCTTGGGGTGCAGGGCGGTGGTTGCAGCGCCGCACAACTGCGCTGCGATGCCGGCGCACCAGGTTTCCACACGGTTGGCGCTGAGCAGCGCCACGCGGTCGCCCCGGCGTACGCCGTGTTCCAGCAGTACCGCCTGCATCCGGCCGATCAGCTCGGCTGTGGCCCGGTAGCTGAGTTCGCCAGCATCCCAGATGAAGGCGGTGCGGTCGGGGTAGCGGGCCAGGGTCCGGAGTACCAGGGAACCGAAGGTCAGATCGTTGTCGCCTGTGACGCGCATTGCTGGCCCCTCCAGGGGTGAGCGGCGCCGGTCGGGTGTGCACCGGCGCCAGCTTCGGTCAGGGGTTTATTTTCCTTTGAATTCCGGCTTCCGCTTTTCGGTGAAGGCGGTGACGGCTTCGTCGTAGTCGCTGGTGGCGTGGGCCAGGGCCTGCATGGAAGCGGAGAGTTCCAGCAGGCTGTCGATCCGCATGTGCCGGCCTTCACGCAGCAGGCGCTTGGTCATGCGTACCGCGTGGGGCGGGTTGGCGGCAATGCGGCGGGCCAGGGCCTTGGCCTCGTCCAGCAACTGCTCGTGGGGCACCACCTTGGAGACCAGGCCGAACTGCAGGGCTTCCTGGGCGTCGATGGGGTCGCCGGTGAAAGACATCTCGCAGGCCTTGGAGAAGCCCACAATGCGTTGCAGCAGCCAGGCGCCGCCGTCGCCGGGGATGATGCCCAGCTTGACGAAGCTCTCGGCGAATTTGGCCTTCTCGCTGGCGATGCGCATGTCGCACATGCAGGTGAGGTCGCAGCCGGCGCCCACGGCCGGCCCGTTCACGGCGGCGATCACGGGGATTTCCAGCTGATCGAAGATCAGCGGCAGGCGCTGGATGCCGCGCTTGTAGTTGCCGCGGGTGCGTACCGGCAGCTCGTCCACCAGACCACCGCCGGGCCGCATTTTTTTCAGGTTGCCGCCGGAGGAGAACGCTGAGCCGGCGCCGGTGAGGATGGCCACCCGCACCGTGGGGTCGGCATCCAGTTCACGCATGGTGGTTTCCAGTGCGTCCACCATGTCCAGGTCGGAAATGGGGTTGCGCAGGTCCGGGCGGTTCAGGGTGATGGTGACGATGCCGTCGGCATCGCGGTCGGTCAGTACCAGATCGCTCACAGTGGTGTCTCCTCCAGGGTTTTGTTGTCCGGGGCGGGCCGCTTAGCGCAGCCCCAGGCCCCGGGCGATGATGCCGCGCAGAATCTCGCGTGTTCCACCGCGCAGGGAAAAGGCTGGCGCATACATCAGGGTGTGTGCAAGTACGGCGGAGAGCTGATGGTCACTGCCGGGTGAGGCCTCGATGTCCACCACCTGGCGCACGATCTCAGGTATCTCCTGTTCCACCCCGGTGCCCAGGTCTTTCACCAACGAGGCCTGCAGCGCCGGGTTCTCGCCCCGCTCCAGCATGCCGGCCACCGAGCGGGACAGGCGCCGGAGCACCACCAGGTGCGAAGTGATGCGGCCCAGCAGCTCCTGCGCCCGCTCCGAGGGGGATGTGCCCAGATAGCGGGCCAGTTCCACCAGCAAGGCGAAGGAGGACAGCCAGCGGTCCGGGCCGCTGCGCTCGTAGGCCAGTTCGCCCATCACCTGGTCCCAGCCCTTGCCCAATTCGCCGATCACGGCGCCTTCCGGAACGAACACGTCTTCAAACACGATTTCGTTGAAATCCTCCAGGCCGCTCATGTCCCGGATCGGGCGGATGGTGATGCCCGGGGAGGAGAGATCCACCATGAGCTGGCTGGTGCCGCCGTGGCGGTCGTCAGTGTTCTCACCGGTGCGGCAGAACAGAATCATGTAGTGCGCACGGTGGCCGTTGGTGGTCCACAGTTTGGTGCCGTTGACGCGGAAGCCGCCGTCCACCGGTGTGGCACGGGTGCGTGCACCCGCCAGGTCGGAACCGGAATCGGGTTCGCTCATGCCGATGCAGAAATAGCATTCTCCTGCGGCGATCCGTGGCAGGATCTCGCGCCGCTGTTCCTCGGTGCCGTAGCGCAACAGCAATGGGCCGCTCTGGCGGTCCGCGATCCAGTGCGCGCTCACCGGCGCGCCGGCCGCCAGCAATTCCTCCTGCACCACGTAGCGTTCCAGTGCAGAACGTTCATGGCCGCCGTATTTCTTCGGCCAGGTCATGGCAATCCAACCCTGTTGTGCCAGGGCGCGTGAGAAAGCCTCGTCGTAGCCGGTCCAGGACAGGGCGCGCTCGGCCGGCGGCCGGTCAGCCAGGGTCTCTTTCAGAAAAGCCCGGACTTCAAGGCGCAGCGCTTCGGCGGCCTCCGAAGTGGGCGGTTTGGGAAACGGGATGGAAAGCATCGTTGTACCTCGAAAACGGGTCAGACCGAAGCGATCAGCGGCCACAGGCCGTCTGCGCCGGCGTGTGCAGCCTGTTCGCCCACCAGGCGGTTCCATTCCGCCTCGCGGCCGAACTCGTCACGCCAGGACCACAGCCGCTTGGTGAAGAAATGCAGGCTGTGTTCCTCGGTGAAGCCGATGGCGCCGTGTACCTGATGTGCTGTGCTGGCGGCGCTGCCGGCGGCCTCGCCCGTGCGGACCTTGGCCACGGCGATGGCGAGCAGGTCCGGTGTGGTGCCGAAGGCTTCCGCGGCAATATCAGACGCAGCGCCGGCAGCGGCGGCCTGGGAAGCCAGTACGGCCAGGTTCTGCTGTACGGCCTGGAACTTGCCGATGGGGCGGCCAAACTGCTTGCGCTCGTTGGCGTAGTTCACGCTCATGGTGAGCACGCGATCGATGGTGCCGGCCATGGCCAGGGCGCGCAGGGCTGCACCCGCGGCCTGCAGCTGTTGCGGGCCGAAGCCGTCTGGCGCCGCCGCGACATGGGCGCCCTGAAGGGCGCAGTTCACCTGCACCGTGTCCCGCGGCTCCCGGGCCAGGTTGACTGCATGGTCCAGTGTGTAGCCGTCCGGTGTGAGCAGGCAGACCATGGGCTGCCCGTCGTGATCGGCCAGCGCGGCAATGCCCGCCGCGTGCCGGGCCCAGGGCACACGGCTCAATTCACCCCGGAGCCGCCAGCCCTCGCCGGTCCGTTCCAGCCTGAGCGGTTCCGCCTGGTGGGCCGGTGCGATCGTCAGCGGGCCTTCCAGCACAGGTAGGCCGGCGTTGGCCAGCAGCCAGCTGGCCAACAGGGTTTCCGGCAGGGGCAGCGGCACACCGTGGTAACCCGCCAGCCGGACCAGCCCCAGGGCATCCGCCGCTTCCAGGCCGGCGCCGCCGGCATTCTCGGGAACCAGGGCCAGTGTCAGTCCCAGTTCTTCCAGCTGCTGCCATTGCGTCTGCAGCCAATCGCCACTTGCCGCCCGGGCCAGGTCGCCCGGAGTGATGGAATCAGAGAACAGCCGGTTGGCTGTGTCGTGCAATATGGTCGTGGTATCGCTCACCGCGCGAATGCCTCGTGTTGCTCCGGGCCTGGCCGGACCAATAACGTGGTCCGGCCGAGAGGGTCTATCCTATTTGCCGCGCCAGACCGGTGCGCGCTTTTCAGCGAACGCGGTCGCCCCCTCCCGGGCATCCTCGGAGCTGCGGATGGGGTCGGTCAACTCGCGCTGGCGCTCAAACATCTCTGTGGTGGACCAGTCCTGGGAGCCGCGCACCACGGCTTTGCTGGCAGCTACGGCCAGGGGCGCATTGGCCACGATGGTGCGGGCGAGTTCCGTTGCCGTATCCATGGCTTGCCCGTCGGCCACCAGCCGGTTGATCAGGCCAAAGTGCATGGCCCGCTCGGCCGGGAACATATCACCGGTCAGCGCCAGTTCGAGGGCCACCCGGTAGGGCAGTTGCCGCGGCAGCCGCAGCAGGCCACCCGCTGCGGCGCACAGACCCCGTTTCACTTCGGGGAGCCCGAACTTGGCGCCTTCGCTTGCCACGATCAGATCGCAGGCCAGGGCGAGCTCACAGCCGCCGGCTAGAGCATAGCCTTCCACGGCGGCGATCAATGGCTTGCGGGGCGGGTCTTCCGTCAGGCCGGCAAATCCACGACCTTCCACCATGGGCACCTCGCCCTGGACGAAGGCCTTCAGGTCCATGCCCGCGCAGAAGGTTCCACCGGCGCCGGTCAGGATGCCCACGCGCAGTGAATCATCCGATTCCAGCGTGTCGATGGCGGCGGCAATCTGCTCGGCCACGGCCCGATTCACGGCGTTGCGCGCCTTGGGCCGGTTGATGGTGATGAAGGCAATGCCGTTCTCTGTGGTGAAAAGTACTTCGTCGCTCATGGGTTTGAATCCTCTGTTTGGCCAGCCGATGGCGGGCGGACTGCAGGCGAGCCAAGGCGGTTAGGCCGATGGTTGCCACGTTATTCAAAATAGGTTGCAAGCGTCAAGCAAGTTTGTTGTATTGTGCTGTGAATATAACAAGCCTACGCCGCTCCTGGCGCGGTGAAATCGTCGTTTCCGACGATGCCGTCAAGGCGCGCTCAAGGGCCAAACTGGAAAATCAAGCCCGCTGCCCCGGCGTATTTTGCGAGGAGAACCGATGCAACTCACCCAGCCCCTGCACAAGAGTCTGAACGAATGTCCGAACAAAGTCGCCACGATTTTCGGTGGACGGCAGCAAAGCTGGCGTGAACTGGTGGGACGTGTGGCCTCTCTGGCAGGTGGGCTTCGGGAACTGGGAATGGCGCGAGGCGACCGGGTGGCAATGCTCGGAATGAACTCCGACCGCTATCTGGAATACGTGTACGGCGTGCTTTGGGGCGGCGGGGTAATCGCGCCGCTGAATGTGCGCTGGAGCGCGCTGGAAATCGCCTATGCGCTGGATGATTGCGACGCAAGTGTGTTGTTCGTGGATGATGCGTTCCGCCCCATGATCGAAGCGCTGCGCGAACATTCCCAGTCACTGAAGACTATCGTTTACGTGGGCGAATCCCAGGCGCCGGAAGGTACCGTGGCGTATGAAGATCTGCTGGCCAAATCCGCGCCCGTGGACGATGCACGCTGCGGCGGCGATGATCTGGCCGTGTTGCTCTACACGGGCGGCACCACCGGCAAGCCCAAGGGCGTGATGCTCAGCCATATCAATCTACTGAGCAACATCTTCGCCA
>SLCE01000069.1 GCA_007125985.1 Ectothiorhodospiraceae bacterium
CGTGGTCTCCGTGGTCTCCGTGGTCTCCGTGGTCTCCGTGGTCTCCGTGGTCTCCGTGGTCTCCGTGGTCTCCGTGGTCTCCGTGATCTCCGTGATCTCCGTGATCTCCGTGATCTCCGTGGTGGTTACCCGCGAAAGCCAAAGGGGCGGAGGCCGCGAGGGCCGCAGCGAACAACAGGGTTAGCGTTTTCTTCCGGTTCATGATCAATGTCCTCCGAAGCGTGGCCCCGGAAGCAGCATGTCGTGCTCCAGGAACAGGATGTCGTCGCGCCGACCGACGGACTTGTTGAAGGTGTGGTCGAAGCGCATGCTGATGCCAAACTGCACGCGGGTGTCATGCTCCAGCCCCAACCCCTCGCGCAGGTCGCCCTGATAGCGTTCATGGCTGACCTGGGCCACGGCATCGATCCCGTTGCCTAGACGCCAGGCAATGCTGGGAACCGCGGCATAGCGGGTGGCATCATCAAAGCCCCGGTAGTCCTGCGCGGCCAGGGTCAGCGCCGCCTGCCAGCGCTGCTGCAGGTAGGGGCGGTGCCGGTAGCGGACCGAAGCCACCGCCGCCACGCTGTCCGCGCGGGCCCGCTCCAGTGGCGTTGCCAGGCTGTCGTCGTCCTCGCCAGTGGACCACATCAGTTGCGTGTCCAGATGCCATAGGCGCTCCGGGTGTCCGCTGATGTTGAACCGGGCCGCCGCCTGCAGCGTCACCAGCTCGCCGTCGTCCAGCCCGGCGCGTTCATCGAAGGGCTGAACGTCGAGCAGCAGCCCTGCAAAGGTCAGTCCCCGGTCAATATCCACGGTGTCCGGCACGTGGTAGCGCAGTGCCGCTGCCCCACCGTTAAAGCTGCCGTAGCTCGGGTCTCCCGGCGCTCCTTCCGGACGCGCGGTGACGGCGGCCGTCATGGAAACGCGGGGCGTGAACCACCAGTCAGCGGCCAGTTGCTCGCCGTACAGGCTCAGGGTGTCGCTGCTGCCTTCCAGGCGGGCGTTGGGCGCATGGGTGTAGGCCAGCAGATCATCATCGCGCACGGTGGGGAAGCGCAACAGCGTGTTGGGCAGGTTGGTTCGCCCCAGCCGCAGCTCCCATTGCCGCCCGCCAACGCCCGCGTAGACTTGATGAAGGAACAGCGATTCGTTCATGGCTGAGCTGCCCAGCGCCTTGAAGCCAAAGGCGCCAAAACCGTAGGTCTGGTCGTTATGGAGGTGTTTGGCGAAACCAAACAGCAGGCTGGAGTCGCCAATGTTCAACCGCTCGTCCGAGGTGCTGCCATCCGCCGTGCGTTCGGCCGATTCCAGGTCCAGCGTCGCCAAAGCCCGGCCGCTGATCACAATCTCCGGTGTCACATGCGGGTCGATCTCGAAGGCTGTCACCGGGGCCGTCACCGCCAGGGCGACACCGGCCAGCCAGTAGCGTTTTCTCGTCATCATCCCACTCCTCACTGGTTGACCGAGAACGACGGTACATAGGGCGGGTCGCCCATGTCCTCGTACTCCAGCATGGTGATCATGCCGCCCGGGTAGATGCCGTTGTTCCGGCTGTGGATTTCCTTGTGGTCATGGAAATCCCAGAAGCCGGGGTTGTCGCCGTAAACGATGATGTCCACCGTCTTACCCGGGGTGACCGGCACCGTGTTGAGCTTGATCGGATAAGGCAGCGGATTGCCGTCCTCGGCCACTTTCCAGAACTGGTGCCCGTGCAGATGCATGTGGTGATCCGCGATCCCGCCGTTGATCAGCCGGATGCGGATGTACTCACCCTTGCGGATACGGATGTGCCCGTGCTCGCCCACGGTGGCCGGGAAGGATTTGCCGTTGATGGCGAAGAAGTTGGGCTGGATGTGACCCCCGGGCGCATTACCGCGGGTGTAGGGCGGGCGCCAGCCGTCCTCGATCGCCTTGACGAAATCCTCGTAGCGCTTGAAGAAGCCGTGCGTGATGTGGGAAAGCCGGCGGTCGCGCATGAGCTTGTTTACCTGACCCATGCCTTCCAGCACTTCGTTGATGTGCTGCCGGGTGAATTCCACATCGAAGCTCTCCAGCATCAGCACGTAGTCCCGCTCATACGGGAACTGCTGCCGGATAGGGTCATCCGGCGAGTCGATGATGAAGGCGCCATGCAGGGCCGACATCATGTGTAGTGGCGTGCCCCAGTGACAGTGATAGAAGCGGGTGCCGTGTGGCCGTGCCTGGAAGCGGTAGACGAAGGTCTCGCCGGGGTGGATCGGGTCGTGGGAGACCATCGGCACGCCATCCATCGGGTAGATCAGGTCCACGCCATGCCAGTGAACGGTGTGCATCTCCTCGGTATTGTTGGTGACGTTGACCTGGATCCAGTCGTTCTCCTGCACACGGAACACGGGGCCGGGTACCTGCCCGTTGAACGCGAAGGCAGGAAACTTCACGCCAGGCAGCAGTTCGTGCTCCACCAGATCAAAGCTCAGGTCGAATTCCCGGTATTCCACCTCTCCGGGCTCGGGTGCTCCGGGCAGCACGGTGCGACCGTGGGCGTGGTCATGATCCTGATGGAACATCATCGAACCCTTTGCGGGTTCGTACAGGTGGTGGGGGCCGACCCCGAGCGGGTCGGTATTGCGTGCTGAGGCTAGCAGTGGCGCGGAGGCCAGAGCGCCCCCTGCCATTGCGCCGGCAGTTTTCAGAAAACGGCGGCGGCCGTCATCGGCCGTTTCGCCGACGGCCAGAGGCCGGCGGTCCTTTTCGGTGGACATGGAGACACCTCATCCGAACAGCTGAGTGCGTCTTCGCGACACCTGTCGCGAAGGCCTTACAGACGCATGTTCAGACGAGGCTGCGTGGCGGTCTCAGAAGCGGATCAGGGATATGCCGTGGCGGACTGCCGACATTGATGGCCATCTGCTTGCGGGCCATGGGCACCGGGGTGGGCTGGCCATCGGTCACGGTCGCGGCCAGGCAGTTGGCGCACAAGGAACAATCGCCGGCATGATGGTCGTGGCCATGACCGGAATCAGAGGTCGTGGTGGGCACGTGATGCGTGTGGCTGTGGTGGGTATGGGCGTCCGCATGCACTGTATCGCCAGAGCCGGGCATGGACGCCTGGGCATGGACGATACCGCCTGCTACCAGCAGGACGATCAGGGTCAGAATTATGCAGAACTTTGCATGCGCCATGGGCGCAGCTTAGCACTGTGGCTGCGGCGGACAAGTCTGCGTGCGATAGGGCGGGGAAAAACCAGGCCGGGGCGGACCCCGGCCTGGAGACTGAGGAGCGAGTGCGGCGGTCAGGCGCCGCGGGTCATGGCGCTGTCGTGTACAGCGGGGGCGCCGCGGTCGGCAATCAGTGCCTTCAGACGACGGATACCGCCACGAACAGCCGCGGCCAGATGCTGGTTGCGCAGACGGCGTGCTTCCAGTTCAATCAGCACCAGACGCTCCGGGGAAAAGTCGAGTTCGGTGTTCATTTCGCGCTTCTCGGTCATGGCTGTAACTCCTTCAGTCAGGGTGTTTCTAGATGTTGACGTGGAGTCTACCAGGCATGGTGCGGCGCACCATCCGGCAAAATGGAATAACACTTTGTCTTTTCGGGAACAGATGGGCGCTGATGTTCAGGTGGGCAAAAAAATACGCCATCAATTGGTGATGGCGTACAAGGAGGGAGAAGAGAATGCTGCCTTCTGGCAATCAGAACAATGCAGATCGTGTGCCAACTTTGTCGTCCTTCCTTATCAATGGTTTATAAGTCATCTCCCGTTGCGTTCGACGATGTTCTGGTGTGCGTTTGTGGCACATGTGTCACAGTTAGGTCAGCGATTTCGCCCCTGAAGCCGCGGTTCCCTTCGTTATACTCAGCAAACCGGCCGTTACCTGCGCGGGCATGGCTCGGGTTCACCAGGGAATAAAGGGATTGAATAAGAAGGGGTGAGTCCATGATCGATCTGCTGCTCGACATCAACAGCTTCGTGAACGGCGTTGTCTGGGGGCCGCCATTCATGATTCTGTTGGTGGGAACCGGCCTGTACCTGACGATCCGGCTGGGGTTCTTCCAGTTCACCCATCTGTTTTTTGCCTGGCGTCATACCTTTGGCCGCCTGTTCCGCGGTGGCCGGCGGGATGAACCGGGTGCCATCACGCCGTTTCAGGCCGTAACGTCTGCCATGGCGGCCACTATCGGCGTAGGAAATATTGCCGGCGTTGCCACGGCCATTGCCCTTGGTGGGCCCGGCGCGGTCTTCTGGATGTGGATGGTGGCGCTGGTGGGTATGGCCACGAAACTCGCTGAGGCCACACTCGGGGTCAAATACCGCCACGTGGATGACAACGGCTACATCTCCGGCGGCGTGTTCTGGTACATCGAGAAAGGTCTGGGCCCGAACTGGAAATGGCTGGGGTTGCTTTACGCCTTCTTTGCAGGGTTGGCCGCCTTCGGGATCGGCAATATGGTCCAGGCCAATACCATGGGCGCGGCTCTGAATACCGGGTTCAATATCCCCGAGTGGTTGACCGGTGTGGTAGTGATCGTCCTGGTCGGTGCGGTCACGCTGGGAGGTATCCGCCGTATCGCCGTGACCGCAGAGAAGATTGTGCCGTTCATGGCCATCGTCTACCTGATCGGGGCGATTGGCGTTCTGGTCTCTTTCTATGACCGCATTCCGGCCGCGTTTGGCCTGATCTTCACCCATGCCTTTACCCCCATGGGGGCTGTCGGGGGGTTTGCAGGGGCCACCGTCGCCATGGCCATCCGGTACGGGATCGCCCGGGGCATTTTCTCCAATGAGGCCGGTCTTGGGTCCGCATCCATCGTGCATGCCCAGGCACGCAACAAGCCGATGGCGCAGGGGCTCTGGGGGATGTGGGAGGTATTCATCGACACCATTGTGGTCTGCACGATGACCGCTCTGGTGATACTGGTGACCGGTGTGTTCCAGGATGGCACCACGGGGGCCGAACTCACGTCCAGCGCCTTCGCCACCGGCCTGCCCGGGCTCGGCGGTTACGTGGTCATTCTTGCGGTGGTGCTGTTCTCCTACTCCACCATGCTCACGTGGAATTTCTACGGCGAGAAAAGCTGGGAGTATCTGTTCGGGCGTCGGGTGGTGATGCCTTATCGCGTGCTGTTCCTGGCCTTTCTGTTTATTGGGGCCATCGGCGGCCTGGAGCCGATCTGGGACGTGGCGGACACCTTGAACGGATTGATGGCGGCGCCGAATCTGATCGCGCTGATTCTCCTGGCTGGCGTGCTCGCACGGGAGAAGGCGGACTACATGGCCGAGGCGCTGCGCGAACGCCTGCGCGACAAGAACGGAGAAAACTGAAAACCGGGTGCCGGCGGGGTGATAGAACGCCCCGCCGGCCGTCATACGCCTGTCATCGTCGCCCGCTACACTCCGCCTCCACGAAATATCCTGTTTTTACGGAGGCCGCATGCGCATTCCGCCCGCCGTATATCTGCTCGTTCCCCTGTTGTTGTCTGCGCCGTTGGTCGCGGCCGATGCGCCGCTCCGTTGGAGTGACGCAAGCGCTGCCGTGTCCGTGGATGAAATGGAGCGCACTGCTTACGCCTGGCTGCACGAGCAGGAGCAGCCCGCCAAAGCCTATCCCTGGTATCGTGCTGCCGCGGTTCAGGGCTCCGCGGCAGCCAGTGCCAACCTGGGCTGGCTTTATGAGGAGGGCCTGGGGGTGGAACAGGATGGTGCCGCCGCCACCTACTGGTACGGCCGCGCGGTAGAGGCAGGCGCTGCCCGTTACACCCTGCACCTGGGCTGGATGCACCTGGATGGAAAACTCCTGGAGGTGGACCGGGAACAGGCGGAAGACTGGTTCCGCACCGGTATGGACCTGGGGGTGCGGGAGGCGGCGCTCGCGTTGGGCTCCGTTTATTTTGCAGATGTACTCGGCGGGCGTTCCGAGCTCGGGCCTGAGGCAGAGGCGCTGTTGTTGCAGGCACTGGAGCAGGGCGTGGCGCAGGCGGCGGGCTTCCTGGCGCGCATGTATCTGGATGGCCTGGGCATTGAAGCAGACGTGGAGCGCGGCCTGGCGGCGGCCCGATTGGGCGCCGCCACAGGTGACACCCATATGCAGCAATTGCTGATTCGCCTTTACCTGGAAGGTGGAATTGTGGAAGCGGACCCCGTGCAGGCGAATGTGTGGGCGACTGTGGCTGCCCGCCAGGGTGACACCAGTGCCCGGGCGATCAGCCAGGAGTTGGAAGCTCGCGTGCTCAGTGATGAGGACACTCAGCGTTCGCGGGAGCAGGCGCGGGTCATTCTGGAAGGCTGAGCCGCCAGCGTTTCCTTTATGCTCGGTTTGAATGAATATAGAGACATTCATTCTTTTTCAGCCTGATAGCACCCCGGTATCGTAACGCCATCGGAAAACGGCAAGACGAAAGAGGTTTCCATGGCGGACCGCGGTCAGGCAATTAGCAGGGCAGACGACTCCCAGGTCGAGGACCTGAGCTTAACCAACGCCCGCCTCGCCGCCGCCAGCGCTGAGGACCGGGTACGTTGGGCGCTGGAGCGCTTCGCGGAGCGTATCGTTCTGTCCTCGAGTTTCGGCGCCCAGGCGGCGGTTTCGCTCCACCTGATCACCCGCCAGCATCCGGATATCCCGGTTGTGCTGGTGGATACCGGCTACCTGTTTCCGGAAACCTATCAATTCGTGGATGAGTTGCAGCGCCGTCTCAAACTCAACCTCAAGGTATATCGCCCGCGGCTAACGCCGGCCTGGCTGGAGGCCAGGTATGGTCGGTTATGGGAGCAGGGCGTTGAGGGGATTGATCGCTACAACGAACTGGTCAAGGTTGAACCCATGCGGCGCGCGTTGCGAGACCTGGGCGCCGACGCCTGGTTTGCGGGTCTGCGCCGGCAGCAGGCCAGCTCCCGGCAGCACCTGCAGGTGGTGGAGCAGCAGAACGGGCGTTCCAAGATCCATCCGATTATCGATTGGACGGACCGCGATGTATTCGAGTACCTGCAGCGTCACAATCTGCCGTACCACCCCCTTTGGCATCAGGGCTATGTGTCCATTGGCGACGTGCACACCACGCGCCGCCTGGAGGATGGTATGAGTGAAGAAGAAACCCGCTTCTTCGGCCTGAAGCGGGAGTGCGGTCTGCACGAACGCGTGTGAGTGGCATCGCGCGATGACACGCGCGTGGCACTCAGGGCAGATCCAGTCGCACCGTTCCCGTCTGTTCGAAAGTCCGCGTGCCGCGGAACACGCGGCCGTATTCCACTTCACCGTCCAGGCTGTAGGCCAGCTGCCGTTCACCATTGCGCACCAGTTGCAGAAGGCGCGGCAGCGAGTCCATCAGATTGGTTCTGGCTTCCACACTGAACTCGCCGGTATCCCGGGCAGGGATGGTAAAGGCCTCGTCAGTGAAGCCCTGGGCGAAATCCATGCCCGCGACTTTTACCTGGTAGCTGAGCCCACGCACCGGCAATGACATGCTGTTGGGGTTGTCCACCGCGAAGGTGAGCCGGAACCGCTGTTCCAGCAACCCCAGCTGTACCGGTTCCACCCGCGTAAGGCGGAATTCCGGCTCCTGGACTTCCGGTTGCAGGCCGGCACAGCCGGCAAGCCCCAGAAACAAAGCCAGGAGCAGGGCGAGTGTCGCTTGTTGGTGTTTGCGCAAGAAGGCGGTCCTCAGAAAGTCAGGTTGAATCCGCTCGCCACCAGGTTCAGGCGCCCGGTTTGATAGCCGCTGTCCCGGTCCTGGTGCTGGTATCCGATGTACCAGTTGAGCGCATCACTGAGAGGCCAGGTCCAGCTGGCGGTGTAACTGGTGACGTCAAAATCGTCTTCTGACGCATTCATGTGGCCGATCGCCAGCCAGAGTATGCTACTGGCGTAGTTCTGCTGCAGCCCCACCAGATGGTGGCGGGTGTTGAAGCCTAGGTCAAAGGCGGTCAGGTCGGCGATGTCGTAACCGGCCGCGTCGGGTAGCCCGTCATCGCCAGCCGGCGCCGCCAGATCCAGGCGATCGCGGATCTTCACATCCTCGTAGCGGTAGAATAGCGCGCCTTCGGATGTGGCGTAGCGGATCCCGGTCTTCCAGTTGCGGCTCTCACCGGACGGGGTGTCGTCGCTATCGTCCCTGGCCCAGGCAGCGATCAGTTCCCAGGGGCCTTCCTGATACGACAGACCGACGGTGTAGTTGCCATCGTTGCCTTCGTCATTACGCTTGTCCAGCCCCAGCTGGACTCTCAGCTGCAGCCCGGCGAACGTCGGGCTTAGGTACTCCACGGCCCGATCCACATAGCTGTTGTGGCCGAAGGGCCCGCCGGAGGCCCCGCCCGTGCGGCGCTGCTGCAACAGGGTGGCGTTCATCGGATCCCAGCCGGTGCCGCCGGTGGTCTTGTAGGCGCTGCCGATGCGGCCGAGAGTCAGGCGGCCGATGTTCCCCTGGATGCCGACCCAGGCTTCGCGCATGTTGATGGGGTCTTCGTCGTTATCCCAATTGGTGGGGTCGAAGCCCAGTTCGATGCGGCCCAGGCCACCGATGTTATCCCCCAGCGGATGCTGCACATTCACGCCAAGACGGCTATTACTGCGCTCATCATTGACCAGTGAGGTGCTTCCTCCCTGCCCGGAATCAAGCTGCGCGTAGCCGGCATGCAGCCGACCGTAGACGCGGAAATCGGCGGCTTCAACGGCTTCGACGCTCAGTAAGGCGACGCAGCAAAGACCGGCTAGGGTCAGCGAATAAGAACGCATGGGTGGCTCCGGAGACAGATGACGATGATGGGATCTTGCCGGCCCGCCCGAGGTGTGACAAGTGCCGGGCGCCGGGCCGACATGAAATCCGGTGCCGAAAAGAAAGGGCAGGCCAATGGCCTGCCCAACAGCGCTTGTGGAGTCGTTGATCTTCTGCAGGGTCATGCGTTCCATGCATGGTGCCTGCCACGACCCGAGCGCCTTGGAGGAGACTGAGGGCAAACGGGGCGCGCCGATCGCCTTAAAACCAGTATTCGCGACCCATCGCTTGCGATCTGTGCGCCGGGTCACAATCCTGAAGATCGGGGTCATGCCGTCTGCAACCTGGGTGGGTTGGCCGAGGCAAACAACGCGCGGCCCAATGCCGCACGCTCCGCCGGGTTGTCGGGGAGCGTTTCCAGCGCATCCACACGCCGCAGGCGTTTCAGCAGGCTTTCGCGGTTGGCCAACTGAATGCTCAGCCCGGGGCGGGCATTCAGTTCCAGCACCAGCGGGCCGTGCTCACGGTCCAGCACAAGGTCCACGCCCAGGTACCCGAGGTCTGCCAGCTCGTGACAGCGTGACGCGAGCTCCACCAGCCTGTTCCAATCCGGGATCCCGAGCCCGGTAATGGGCTCCCCTGTATCCGGGTGTGTGTCAATGAGCGTGTTCTTCCAGACAGCCGTGGTGGTGCGGCCCGTGCCCATGTCCAGCCCTACGCCCACCGCCCCTTGATGGAGATTCGCCTTGCCGTCGGACATGCGGGTGGGGAGGCGTACCATGGCCATCACCGGAACGCCGTGGTAGACAATGGTGCGGATGTCCGGTACGCCCTGATAGCTTACGCGGTCGAACAAGGGGTCGAAAATCACACGCTGTTCGATCATGGCCTGATCGGGCTGTCCGCCCAGACTGTGCATACCGCTGAGGATATTGGAGATGTGGTGGCCCACCTCATCCAGGTCCATCAGCAGGCCATTGCCGCGCCGGTACTTGCCGTGGCGGCTACCGGTGATCACCAGAATGCCGTTCCCGCCACTGCCATGGGCCGGCTTGACCACGAAGTCGTCAATACCCTCCAGCATCTGCGGTAGGCGGCGGATTTGACGTTCGATCTCGATGACGCCGTACAGGCTGGGCACATGAATGCCCGCTGCATCCGCCCGGCGCTTGGTGATGAGCTTGTCGTCCACCAGGGGATAGTTGCGGCGGGGATTGCAACGCATGATGTAATCCGCATTGCGCTGGTTCATGCCCAGAAGCTGCGCTTCGCGGAGGCGGCGGAGGTAGCGGATCATGACCGGTCCCCTTCCTGGGTCCGCAGCAGTTGCCGGAATCGCCACAACTCCGTGAGGCGATACCCGGTGTAACGGCCCATGAGCAAGGTGATGGCCAACACCACAAGCAGTAGCTCCGGGAAGTAGAAAATCAGGTGTTCAAGCCGCTCCTGGAACATCACCATATAGCCGATGATGGCCACCGCCAGACTACCCAGGCCCTGGCGAATGGCCTCCGGTGGGCCGTGTTCCTCCCAGACCAGCGACATCCGCTCGATGGTCATGGCGAGAATCACCATGGGGAACAGTGCCACGGACAGGCCGCGGTCCAGCCCCAGCTTGTGTGACAGAATGCTGATCAGCGCCAGCAGAATCACCACCACGACCAGTACCGAGGCGAGCCGGGGCACCAGCAGGAGTTTCAGATTCTCCAGATAAAAACGGATTGCCAGGCCCGCCGCCACGATCCCTGTAAACAGAAAAATACCCCAAAGCAACTGGGTCTCACGGAAAGCCAGTGCGATGAGGATGGGCATGAAGGTGCCGAAGGTACTCACGCCGATGACATTGCGCATGAACACCATGACCAGCGCGCCGATGGGCACCATGAGCAGGATGCGGTACATGTTCTGCGTCTGCACCGGGAGGCTGAGCAGAGAGAAATCAATCAGCAGTGAACCCTGCTGGGCAGCCCGCTGCTCGGCGATGGAGATCATCTCGCGCACCGTGCGGGCCGCAGAGAACTCCACCTGGTGCTGGCTGGTGCCGCTGGTTTCCAGCAGTTCGCCGTCGCCGCGCTGCCAGACCAGCAGATCATCCCCGTAACCGCGCTGACCGGTACGCGGGTTGAACGGCACCCATTCAGTACCGTTGTACACTTCCAGGAAACTCTCCAGCGAGCCGCGGCGCATGCGGTCGCGTAATGGCAGCACCATCACCGGCCGCGCCGGGATCCGTGCCCCGGCCAGAATGTGGATGATGTTTTCTGTGTGCTCCAGGTCCGACTGCGCCACCTCGCGCAGGACTTTCATCCCTTCGTCCGGTGATTCGGCGTTGTACCGCAGCAGCAGTCGACGGGTGAAGGAGGCGATATCGGCGGACTCCTGACGCACTTCCTCAAGCAGCGTCATGGCGGCCGAGCGGTAGGGCTCCGGGTAATCCGGCACTTCCGGGAAAGGCGGCTGGGGGCCGCTGACCACACGCCGCTCCTCCCCGCTCTCGGTCAGCTGGATGCGGTAGTACAGGGATTGCTCACCGGACGCACGGCGCGCCGTCCACAGGGCAAACCGGTTGTTGGCATCGCTGTCCCGCGCCAGGCCGTAACCGCCGGAGACAAAATCCTCGCCCAGCACGTCGAACCCGGGCGGAACGCTGGGGATAATGAAATGCAGCTGGCTGGGCCCGCCCTCGGCCCGGAAGTTGATGCGCGCTTCCACTGTCCACACCTGGGCCTCGGCGTCCGGCTGCAGCGGCAGGCCGATGACCTCGGCTTTGTACCAGGTGCCGGCGATCCCCAGGGTGCAGAGCAGAAGTGCAAGCAGTTTGAGATGCAGGTTTTTCAAAGGTCGAGATCCTGGTCAGTTCGCTCAGGCGGGAGTTGTGCCGACTTACGGCCACACGCCAGGCTGCGCCGCAACCTGGATCGTTCGCCTATCGGGGGCGCGCAATCGCGCACAGCGACCTATCTTGGATGGTAGACCGCAATTCTCTGCATTACCTGACAGGGAATCAATTGTTGTTGTCTGGCGACAAAAAAGCCCGCTGCCTGGCGGCGGCGGGCATCAGGGGAGATATTGCTAACGCGCGGATTCAGCCTTCTGGAAGTTGCGAGCCTACTGTCCTTGCTGCTGCTCGAACTCCTGTTCCATTTCTTCAAACTCGTCGTCGTCCACCGCTTCACACCCGGTGAGAATGAGAGCCCCGGAGAGAAGCAGGGCAATAAATCCTATGCCGGTGTAGCGTTTCAGGTTCGTCATCGAAGCCTCCTGCTTGTTTGCTTTCCGCTTCCATTCATGCAGGCAGCGTGCCAACGGATGCGTTGGCTGTAAAACAGCGTGTTACGTGCCGTTGGCCCCATGCAGGGAATGTGTCATTTCGTCACATGTGTCAATCGGGGAGTGCCTCCCCGGGGAATTACCGGAGCGGATCATGGTCTGAATCAGCGTTGCACGGAAAAACCGGCTTCTTGAGCGGCTAACCGGGAGGAATACATGCTGGCTGCTGTACGGCGATATTTCCGCAAGCAGATTCTGGAGGACAAGCAGGGCCTGGAACAGGGTGGTGATGCGCATGCGTTGCAGCTCGCCGCGACGGCGTTGTTGATGGAGGTTGCCCGTGTGGATTCGGATAGTCGCAATCCGGTGGAACTGGAGACGATTGCCGCCGGCATCCGGGGCAAGTTCGATCTGTCAGAGGATGAGACGCGGGAGGTGATGGCGCTGGCCCGCGCCGAAGCGGATGAATCGGTGTCGTACTTTGGCTTCACTGCCCTGATCAACGAACACTTCGGTGCCGAGCAGAAGGAGCGGCTGGTGGAGCTAATGTGGCGGGTGACTGCTGCCGATGGTCGGGTACATGCGCACCAGGAAGCCCTAGTGCGCAAGGTGGCCGACCTGCTTTATGTACCGCACAGCACGTACATCCGGGCGAAGGTGCGCGTGCTGGATCACCCAGGGTGAGCCGGGCTGCTGGCGGAAGCGGTCCCCGCTCAGTAGCCCAGGATACGGGTGCCGGGTGCGCTCACCAGTTCTGCCATACGCCGCGGGTTGATCTGGGTGATGCCCTCGTCGAAATCATCTTCCTCATACTGCCGGTGACCGCTGTTGGGAAGGAAGAGATGGCAGACGTGCACCTCTGCTCCTCCTGTCATCGCTTCCATCAGCATCTCCTTGGGGCTGACGCTGCGCGGTTCCAGAGAGGGTGGAATGTTCCGCTCAATGGCCAGTTCGCCGGCGTCGCCACAGAGCACTACGTGTACGTCTTTATCACCTTCCCGTGCCAGGTAAGCTGCAAGCTCCAGTGCGGCGCCCTGGACCTGACCCTCGCCGGAGTTCAGGGTAATGACATAGGTGTCCGCATCGGACCCGTTGTCCGCAAACGTAGGCAAGGACCAGGCTAGCAGGAGGGCAAAGGCGATGAGCAATCGGTTCATGGTCATGGGTACTTCCTATTGAATTCAGGAAAACGGCCATATTCAGCCGCGATGCGCGTCTCGATCACGACGTTGATTCGTTCAATGCAGTGATTGTACCAGACTGGTGACCCAGCGCTGTGGCAGTGGTATGGAATGGCGGGCATGGTGTTTGGGGGCCGGGTGAGAAATAATGCCTTCGGTCTGCCCGAGCCATTCAGTACGCGGCGTCAGCGGTAACCGGTGGCCAGTTCATGGCAGTCGATAGGATGATACAAAGAAGGTGGAAAAATTGAAATTCGAGACGCATGGGTGGGCGCGGCGATGCGGTGGCTGATCCAGATTGTCGGCTTGCTGGTGGTTGCCGGCGTGATCGCCCTGGCTTGGGTGTGGCTGGAAGATGATCCGGCAGACCAGCAGGCCGGAGGCCGGCCGGGTGGCGGCTCGGCGGTGCCCGTGGAACTGTACGAGGCCGGTCTGGGCACGGTGGAGCAAGCCGTGGAGGCGGTGGGCTCCACCCTGGCCCGTGAATCCATCGACGTGGTGGCCGAAGTGGCCGGCCGGGTAGCGGCCATTGGTTTCGAGGAGGGGCAGCAGGTTTCCCAAGGGGATGTGCTGTTCGAACTGGACCGCTCACGGGAACAGGCAGAACTGCGCGAGGCCATCGCACAGCGTGATGATGCCCGCACCAAACTGCGACGGGCCCAGGCCCTGCGCGAGGATGGCAGCGTTCCACAGGCCCAGGTTGACGAACTCACATCCGCAGTGGCTAGCGCCGAAGCACGGGTGGCTGTGGTCGAAACGCGCCTGCGCGAACGCACCATCCGTGCTCCCTTTGATGGCATCACCGGGCTGCGTGAAATCAGCCTGGGCGCCTATGTGGCCCCGGGAACGCGACTCACCACGCTGGATGACCTAAGCGTCGTCCGCCTGGATTTCTCGGTACCCGAACGGTTCCTGTCCGGCCTGCGGCCTGGCCTGCGGGTGCAAGCCCGCAACGTGGGCTTCGCCGACGGTACGTTTGAAGGGCAGGTCATCCGCGTCGGGAGCCGGGTTGATCCCGTGTCCCGCAGCGTGCGCGTGCAGGCGGAAATCCCCAATGACGAGGGGCTGTTGCGCTCCGGCATGTTCATGACCACGCGTCTGGTGCTCGGCCAGCGGGAGGATGCGGTGTTGGTCCCGGAGGAAGCCCTGCTCGCCGAGGGTGCCCGCGTGTATGTGTTCCTGGTTGTGGACGACATGGCCCGCCGGGTGGAAGTCACCACCGGTCAGCGCCGGCAGGGCATGGTGGAAATCCGCGAAGGCGTGGGCGAGGGCGATCAGGTCGTGACCGCCGGGCTGCAGCGTCTGCGTGATGGTGCCACGGTGAGAGTCGTGGGCACAGAATCCGATAATGAACGGCTGGCGGATAGCTCCTCCGGCCGCTAGCCAGGCCGCTCCATGACGACCGGCGAAACAGGGTAGCTGCGATGATCGTCTCCGATATCTCCGTCAAGCGCCCGGTGCTGGCCACCGTGCTCAGTCTGCTGATCCTGGTGCTGGGCATCGCATCGCTGACCCAGCTTCCCGTCCGCGAATACCCGAACATCGACCCGCCGGTGATCTCGGTCACCACCGAATATCTGGGTGCGGCGCCCGAGGTCATGAACAATGAGGTCACGGAGGTGATCGAAGGGGCCATCAGCAGCGTTGACGGCATCCGCGCTATCACCTCAGAGAGCCGTGACGGCCGCGCCGAAACCACCATCGAGTTCAATCTGGATCGCGACATCGACGCCGCCGCGAACGATGTGCGCGACGCCATCAACCGCGTGCTCGCCAACCTGCCCGACGAAGCCGACCCCCCCGTGGTGACCAAGACCGAGGCGGATGCCCGGCCGATGATGTGGATCACCATGACATCCGAGCACATGAGCTCGGCGGAACTCAGCGATTACGCGGACCGGCAGATCGTCGATCGGCTGGCGGTGCTTGACGGGGTTTCGCAGATCCGCATCGGTGGTGAGCGCCGCTACGCCATGCGCGTATGGCTGGACCGGGAGGCCATGGCAGCCCGGGATATCACGGTGGATGACGTGGAGACCGCGCTGCGCCGGAACAACCTGGAATTGCCGGCCGGGCGGGTGGAATCCATAACGCGGGAACTCACGGTACGCACCGACAGCCGCCTGAACACGCCGGATGAATTCTCCAACCTGGTGATCAAGCGTGTGGGGAATTACCCCATCCGTCTGGGCGAAATCGCGCGGGTGGAACGCGGTGTCGAGAACGACAAGACGGTTCTGCGCAGCAATGCGAACAACGCCGTGGGGCTGGGGATCATCCGCCAGTCCCAGGCCAACGTCATCTCCGTCTCCGATGCGGTGCGGGCCGAGATCGGCGCCATTGAGGAAAGCCTGCCGCCCGGCATGGAACTGATGATCGGCTATGACGAGTCGGTCTTCATCCGCGAATCCATTCGTGAAGTGCTGATCACCCTGGGCATCGCCGTTACCATGGTGGTGTTGGTGATCTTCGTCTTCCTGCGTTCCGTGCGCGCCACCTTCGTGCCCGCCGTCACCATCCCGGTGGCCGTGATCGGGGCTTTCTCGGTGATGGGGCCGTTGGGCTTCTCGGTCAACGTACTGACCCTGCTGGCGCTGGTGCTGGCCATCGGCCTGGTGGTGGACGACGCCATTGTCATGCTGGAGAACATCCAGCGCCGCATTGACGAGGGCGAGCCGCCGCTGCTGGCAGCCTACCGCGGCGCGCGCCAGGTGGGTTTCGCCATTGTCGCCACCACCCTGACCCTGGTGGCGGTCTTCGTACCCATCGCCTTCATGGAAGGCAACGTCGGCCGGCTGTTCACCGAGTTCGGTTTCGTGCTGGCGGCTGCGGTGATCTTCTCGAGTATCGTGGCGCTGACCCTTGCGCCCATGCTCTGTTCCAAGTGGCTGCGCCCCACACGCAGCGAGGGCGGGCTGGTGGGCTCCACCGAAGCCGTGTTCATCGGGCTGACCAACGGTTATCGCTGGGCGCTGGAACGGGCCATCAATCTGCCGCTGCTGGTCATCGGTATCTGTGCCATTGCCGGTGGCGTGGCCTTCATGCTGGCCCAGGCTCTGCCGGAGGAACTGTCGCCCACCGAGGACCGGGGTGTGATCATTATCCCCAGCCAGGCGCCCCAGGGTTCCAGTGCCGCTTACACGGATCACCACGTGCGCCAGATCGAGGATGTTCTGCAGCCGTACGTGGAGAGCGGTGATGTGTTCCGGGTGCTGTCCGTGGTGGGGTTCCGTAACCGCTACGAAAACGGCTTCACCATCGTTGGGCTGTCCCACTGGCGTGATCGGGACGTGAGCCAGCAGGAAATCGCGGCCGAGATCTTCCCGCAACTGTTGAGTATCCCGGGCGTGCGGGCTTTTGCGGTCAACCCGCCGGGGTTGGGGCAGAGCGGTTTCCAGCAGCCCATCCAGTTCGTCATCGGCGGGCCGGACTACGCGACCCTCAAGGCCTGGGCCGACCGGGTGATGGAGCGGGCCGCCGAGAACGAGAACCTGCTCAACCTGACGCTGGATTATGAGGAAACCCGGCCGCAGTTGCGGGTCGAGGTGGACCGCCTGCTCGCATCGGATCTGGACATCTCCCTGGATACCGTGGGCCGCACCCTGCAGACCATGCTTGCCTCACGCAGCGTCACCACCTACCTGGACCGCGGTCGCGAATACGATGTGATGCTGCAGGCCGAACCCGGTGACCGGGACACGCCGTCCGATCTGGGCAACATGTTCGTGCGTATCGGCAACGGCGAAATGGTGCCGCTCAGCTCCGTGATCACGCTGCGGGAAGTCGGTGCGCCGCCCAGCCTGAGCCGGGTTGACCGGCTGCCGTCAGTGACCATCACCGGCTCCGTGGCCGACGGCTATGATCTGGGTTCCGCGCTGCGCTATCTGGAAGGCGTGGCAGCGGAAGAACTACCCGCCGAGGCACGGATCAGCTACCTGGGGCTGTCCCGGGAATTCATGGACACTTCCGGGGCCATTTACCTCACCTTCGCCCTGGCGCTGGTGATCGTGTTCCTGGTGCTGGCCGCCCAGTTCGAGAGCTTCATCCACCCGGGCATCATCATGCTGTCGGTGCCGCTAGCGATCACCGGGGCGCTGGGGGCGCTGCTGTTCACCGGCGTCTCGCTCAATATCTACAGCCAGATCGGCATGATTCTGCTAATCGGGTTGATGGCGAAAAACGGCATCCTCATCGTGGAATTCGCCAACCAGCTGCGCGATCAGGGCAGGAGCGTGCGCGAGGCCGTCATCGAAGGTACCGTGCTGCGCTTCCGGCCCATTCTGATGACCGCGGTTTCCACGGTCTTCGGTGCCATGCCGCTGGTGCTGGCCACCGGCGCCGGTGCGGAGAGCCGCGGTGCCATCGGCATCGTGATCATCGGTGGGCTGAGCTTCGCCACCTTGCTGACCCTGTTCCTGACGCCAGTACTGTACGATCTGTTCGCACGCTTCACCCGGTCGTCAAACGCGGTCGCGGAGGATTTGAGACGGCTGGAACGGGAGGCCGAGAGCGGCGAAGTCTGGAAACCGCAATGACCGTCAAACGCCCGATACATCCGATGTCTGTCGCGTAGCGTGACCGGCGCTGCCGGCGCCTGCCGCAGGCCGGAGCGGCGTACCCCGGTTTGCGTCAACCTCGTGCATGCTGGTTCAGGGCTTGGGGCGTTTGGCGACGCGGCACCCCGCAGCAATGTGAGGTTCTTTACAAACAAGAAACGGGAGGACACGCGGAATGAGCGATAACGGAGCAAAGATCGCCCTTATCACCGGCGGCACCGCCGGATTCGGTGCGGCCACCGCCCGGCGCTTCGTGCGCGAAGGCTGGAAGGTGGTCATCACCGGTCGTCGCGAACAGCGCCTGGGGCAACTGCAGGATGAACTGGGCGGCGCTGATGTCGTTCACGCCATTACGCTGGACATGCGGGACCGCGCCGCAGTGGAACAGGCATTGGGTGATCTGCCGCCGGCGTTCCGGGATGTGGATGTGCTGGTGAACAACGCCGGGCTGGCGCTGGGCATCGAGCCGGCCTGGGGCTGCGACATGGACGAATGGGAAACCATGGTGGACACCAACATCAAAGGGGTGCTCTACGCCACGCGTACGCTCCTGCCGGCCATGGTGGAGCGCAACCGCGGGCACATCATCAACCTGGGTTCGGTGGCCGGTAACTATGCCTACCCGGGCGGCAATGTGTACATGGGCACCAAGGCGTTCGTGAAGCAGTTTTCCCTGGGGCTGCGGGCCGATCTTTACGGTAAGCCGATTCGCGTCACCAACGTGGAACCCGGCTTGAGCGAAAGCGAGTTCTCGGTGGTGCGTTATCGCGGTGACCAGGAGAAGGCGGACAGCCTGTATGAAGGCAAGAGTCCGCTGACACCGGACGATATTGCCGAATGCATCTACTGGGCCGCCAGCCTGCCGCCGCATGTGAATATCAACCGCATCGAGGTCATGCCGGTTACCCAGAGCTTCGCAGGCTTGCACGCGAAGCCCACAGAGTGAACCCGTTCAGTGTTTCCGGCCGTTGGCCGGACCTAAGCGGGTTCCCATGGGGCGGATCATGCCGGCGGCCTTGTGACATGCGGATCTGACCCCGATACTTGTCGGTAGGGCAAGCCACACCACAAGGGAGGCAAGCCATGGCAGCGTTCGACCCTGATCGCTCCGCCTTGTTGCTGGTGGACATCCAGCCCGATTTCATGCCGGGCGGGCCACTGGCCTGCCATGAGGGTGAGGCCATTCTCGGCCCCGTGCTGGAACTCATGGAACGCCGCCTTTTCCGGCATGTGGTCGCCACGCAGGACTGGCACCCCCCAGGCCATATCTCCTTTGCCAGTTCCCACGAAGGGCGCCAGCCCTTCGAAACCATGGAACTGCATGGCGAAGACCAGGTGCTGTGGCCCGATCACTGCGTGCAGGGCACGCCGGGGGCGCAACTGCATCCCAGCCTGCCCTGGGAGCAGGCGGATGTGATCATCCGCAAGGGGACTGATCCCCAGGTGGATTCCTACAGCGGCTTTCGCAATAACGTGGGCCCTGATGGGCAGCGCCCGTCCACCGGCCTGGCTGGCTGGTTGCGGGATCGCGGCGTCGACACGGTCTACGTCTGCGGCCTGGCGCGCGATGTGTGCGTGCTGTGGACGGCACAGGACGCCGTGCGCGCCGGGTTCACCACGCATTTCCTCTGGGGCCTGACCCGGCCGGTGGACCCCGCCACCGATCCCACCACGCGACGTGCCCTGGAGGAGGCCGGCATCGAGCGCACGACTGCGGACGTGCTCGGCCATTAGCCGTTCATCACAGCAGCAAGGAGGAAGCATGAGCGATCACGTCTACAAACACATCGAAGTGACCGGTTCCTCGACAACCGGGTCGGACGACGCCGTTCGCCGTGCGATTGCGAAGGCGGGCGAATCCGTGCGGAACATGCACTGGTTTGAGGTCACGGATACCCGTGGCCATATCGTCGACGGCAAGGTTGCACACTGGCAGGTCACGGTTAAAATCGGCTTCACGCTGGAAGACTGACGCGGCGGCACAGGCCAACCGCGAGTCAAACCGGAACGGGTGGCCTGGTGCCACCCGTTCTTTCTGTATGTCCAACCACAAAGGGCAATCATGCGAGGCATTGGTGCGGCATTACTCGGCGTTTGGCTGATTCTGCAGGGTCTGCAATCCCTGATCGGTCTGCGCTTCGCCTATGATCATCTTATTCTGGCCGTACTGGCCATCGTGGCCGGTGTGTTTCTGATCATCCGCCGATGAAACTGCTGCCGTGAGCAAGTCTGACGAAGTCTGCCAGAGCCCCTGCGCCGGTCTGATACTGTCCGGTGGCGGTGCGCGCGCAGCCTACCAGGTCGGCGTGCTCAAGGCGGTGGCGGAGCTCCTTCCGCCGGAGATCCACAACCCGTTCCCCATTATCTGTGGCACCTCGGCCGGCGCCATCAACGCCACCGTGGTGGCCACTCATGCCTCCCGCTTCCGCGAGGGCATCAAGGCCATGGAGTCGGTCTGGGGGAATTTCACCGCAGACCAGGTCTATCGCACCGAGGGCCGGCGCGTGGTCGGGCGGCTGAGCCGCTGGATGGCGGCGTTGTTCCTGGGTGGGGTGGGCGCACACCGGCCGGTTTCACTGCTGGACAACAGCCCGCTGGCGGAATTGCTCTCTCGATTGCTGCGTTTCCCGTATATCGAGGAAGCCATCCAGGCCGGCGACCTGCGGGCACTCAGCATTACCTGCTCCGGCTACACCAGTGGTGAATCCGTGAGTTTCTTCCAGGGCGCCGAGGGCATTCGTGACTGGGGGAGGGCGCGGCGCAAGGGGCGGCGCACGCGGCTTGGGCTGCAGCATCTGCTGGCCTCGTCCGCTATTCCTGTGGTGTTTCCGGCTGTACGCATCGGCGATGCCTTCTACGGTGACGGCTCGGTGCGCCAGCTTGCACCCATCAGCCCGGCGCTGCACATGGGGGCGGACCGGGTGCTGGTCATCGGCGTGAGCGGCAATCTCAGTGGCGGACCCCGCGGTGAGCCGCCCAAGCGCTATCCGTCGGTGGCGGAAATCCTCGGCCACATGCTGGATTCCGCGTTCATCGACATGCTGGAAGGGGACCTGGAGCGCCTCGAACGCATCAACCAGACGATACGCGGCATTCCGGAAAAGGTGCGGAAGAAGGCCGGCATCCGTCTGCGGCCGATCCAGACCCTGCTGATTTCCCCCAGCCAGGATCTGGACGCCATTGCTGCCCGGCACGCCAACGAACTGCCGCGCACCATCCGCTTCTTCCTCCGTGGCAGCGGCGCCACCCAGGAGGGCGCCGGGGCCACGGTGATGTCCTACCTGCTGTTCCAGGCCGGTTTTTGCCGGGAACTCATTCAACTCGGATACCGGGACGCCTGGCGCCGGGAAAGCGAAATCCTGCGCTTCCTGGGTGTGGACCCGACCCGACTGCACGGCCGCTCGGGTGCAGTGCCGGCGGACGTCTGGTAGGTGTTTGTAGGCCGGTTTCATGCATGCCGCAGCCACCGAACAACGACACTCCCTGCCCGAATGGCCCGGCCTGCGGCCGGATTGGCGGCAACCACCTGCGGCAGTGACCGCCCTACGCATTCCGCGAGCCGCAGGGCCGTGCGCCGACACATCGACCGCCAGCCAGCGGGGCGTTCTCAAGCATCCGGCCGAAGGCCGGACATGAAGGTCTGAAGCCAACCCTCTGAAACCACTAGATCTGGTGGTGTGGAGCCGCTCCTGGCACCAGTGAACGGCGCTCTGTCAACCGTTGACTTGCCGTTTCTCTGGGTTATGATCTGCTCAGCAACCCCAACATATAGGGGTTCGTTGGGTTCACGTGTTGATATGTTGTGGAACACACTGTGGATAAGAAACCCAAGTCATTGATCCCGCACACCATCACCCCGGGGGGAGACACGGAAATGAGTACCGTTGCCACTGCGCGCGCGCCGGCTCACAGCGCGGCTGAGATTCCTGTCCAGAGTGCGTCCGAGGATATCTGGGACAAAAAATACCGTCTGAAGGCCAAGGATGGTCGCATCATCGACGACACCATGGACGCCACCTACCAGCGCGTCGCGAAGGCGCTGGCCGAGGTGGAAACCACCAAGAAGGCGCGCGAACACTGGTACGAGCGTTTCCTCTGGGCGCTGCGGCATGGCGCCATTCCCGCCGGCCGCATCATCTCCAACGCCGGTGCCCAGGAGCACAAGCCGGCCACCAGCACCATCAACTGCACCGTCTCCGGCACCATCGGCGATTCCATGGATGACATCCTCGCCAAGGTGCACGAAGCGGGGCTGACGCTGAAGGCCGGCTGCGGCATCGGCTACGAGTTCTCCACCCTGCGGCACAAGGGCGCGTATGTCTCCGGCGCCGGCGCCTACACCAGCGGCTCCCTGTCCTTCATGGATATCTACGACCGTATGTGCTTCACGGTCTCCAGCGCCGGTGGCCGCCGAGGCGCGCAGATGGCCACCTTCGACGTGGGCCACCCGGACGTGCTGGATTTCGTCCGCGCCAAGCGCGAAGACGGCCGGCTGCGGCAGTTCAACCTGTCCCTGCTGATCACCGATGAGTTCATGCAGGCAGTGCAGAACAACGATGACTGGCCGCTGGCCTTCCCGGTGACCATCAAGGAAGCGGAAACCGACGACATCGACCTGCATGACCCCAGCCTCATCATCTGGCGGCAATGGCCGCAGACCGACGGCTACGTGGTGAACGAGGAAGGCCTGGTGGCCTGTCGCATCCAGCGCACGGTGAAGGCGCAGCGGCTGTGGGACATGATCATGACCTCCACCTACGACTTCGCCGAGCCCGGGTTCATTCTCATTGACCGTGTCAACGAGATGAACAACAACTGGTTCTGCGAGGAAATCCGGGCCACCAACCCCTGCGGCGAGCAACCGCTGCCGCCCTACGGCGCCTGCCTGCTGGGTTCCATCAACCTCACCAAATTCGTGCGCGAGCCGTTCACGGACAAGGCCTGGTTCGACTGGGACGAATACCGCGAAGTGGTGGCCATCTTCACCCGCATGCTGGACAACGTGGTGGAGATCAACGGCCTGCCGTTGCCGCAGCAGCAGCGCGAGATCATGCGCAAACGCCGGCATGGCATGGGCTTCCTGGGTCTGGGGTCCACCGTCACCATGCTGCGCATGCAGTACGGTGATGCCGGCTCCGTGGCCTTCACCGAGCAGGTGGCAAAGGAAATGGCCCTGGTGGGATGGCGCACCGGCGTGGAACTGGCCGAGGAGAAAGGCCCGGCGCCCATCATGGACGAAGACTTCACGGTCACCGGCGAAATGCTGGCCAAACGGCCGGAAATGAAGCGCGACGGCTACAAGGTGGGCGACACCATCAAGGGCCGAGTGCTGCTGGCCAAGTACAGCCGCTACATGCAGCGGGTGGGCGAAGTCGACCCGGACGTGGCCGCCGCTGTTGCCGAGAAGGGTGCGCGCTTCACGCATCACAGCTCCATCGCACCCACCGGCACCATCTCCCTTTCCCTGGCGAACAACGCCAGTAACGGCATCGAGCCCAGCTTCGCGCATCACTACTTCCGCAACGTGATCCGCGAAGGGCGTAAATCCAAGGAAAAGGTGGACGTGTTCTCCTTCGAACTGCTGGCCTACCGCCACTTCATCGACCAGGAGGCCATGCCCAACGCCGGGGACGGCGAGCACGACCTGCCGGACTACTTCATCACCGCCGACGACATCACGCCCAAGCAGCACGTGGATATCCAGGCGGCAGCGCAGAAGTGGGTGGACTCCTCCATCTCCAAGACGGCCAACGTCCCCACGGACTACCCGTTCGAGGATTTCAAGGACATCTACCACTACGCCTACAGTCAGGGCCTGAAGGGCTGCACCACCTTCCGCTTCAACCCCGAAGCCTTCCAGGGCGTGCTGGTTAAGGAGAAAGACCTGGCCAACACCACCTACCGCTTCGAACTGGACGATGGCAGCACGGTGGAATTGAAAGGTGGCGACGAGATCGAGTACGACGGCGAGATCCACACCGCCGCCAACCTGTTCGACGCCCTCAAGGAAGGCTACTACGGCAAGTTCTGAGCCGGGAGACGATGCACATGGCCATCAAGATTGAGAAAAAAATCGTCGGTTACGAAGTGGTCAAGGACGTAGCCGAACCGAAAACAGGCAAAGCTCCGTTGGAGGCGGCCAACGCCCCTGACATTGAGCATATGCACGAACAGGTGCAACGCCCCGAGGAACTGGAGGGCAGCACCTACAAGATCAAGACGCCGCTCTCCGAGCACGCGCTGTACGTCACCATCAACGACATCGTGCTGAACAAGGGCACCGAGCACGAAGTACGGCGGCCGTTCGAGATCTTCATCAACTCCAAGAACATGGACCACTTCCAGTGGATCGTCGCCCTCACGCGCATCGTGTCCGCGGTGTTCCGCAAGGGCGGCGACTGCACCTTCCTCACGGAAGAACTGCACTCCGTGTTCGACCCCCGCGGTGGCTACTTCAAGAAGGGCGGGCGTTTCATGCCCTCGCTGGTGGCCGAGATTGGTGATGTGATCGAACAGCACCTGCGCAAGATCGGCATGATCGAGCCGGAAGGGCTGGACGAACACCAGCGCGCCTTCATCGAAAAGAAGCGCGCGGAACTGCGCGGCGAAGTGGAATACGCCGAAGAAGCGGAATCCCACACCGGGGATTACCCGGAAAACGCCCAGCTCTGCACCAAGTGCAGCACCAAGGCCGTGATCATGATGGACGGCTGCATGACCTGCCTGAGCTGCGGCGACAGCAAGTGCGGGTGATGCCGGGCACAGGGGAGGCGTTTGCCTCCCCTGTGCCCGCGGGTTAGAGTCCACGAAGGAGTAGGCGGACAGGGAGCAGGTTCATCGATGGCGCACACCATCGCCTCCCCCTCACTGCGCATCCAGCGGGCTCCGCACCGCCAGCCCGCCGCGATTGAGCACGTGGGTATAAATCTGCGTGGTGGACACATCGCTGTGGCCCAACAGCTC
>SLCE01000245.1 GCA_007125985.1 Ectothiorhodospiraceae bacterium
GCCTGACCCTGCAACTGGTCGCTTGGGGGGGCAGGCAGTTCGCGCGTCTGCAGGATGTCATGGAAGGGCGCAAGGCGCGGCGCGCCCGTTCGAAATCCCTGGAGCGGGACAAGGAAAAGAACAAGCACCGGAAGCCCCCGCAGATTGAGCCCACCATGCCTGCGCTGAAATCCGGCAGAAAGGTCGCGAAGGAGCGGCAGATCCCCCTGTTCAAGGGTGAGCCCAGCCCGGAAGGTCTGCCCAATGTGGGCCTGCTGGATCCGCCTCCGGAGCAGAAGGCCGGCTACTCCAAGGAATCACTTGAGGCCATGTCTCGGCAGCTCGAACTGAAGCTGGCGGATTTCGGTGTGGAAATCGAAGTGGTTGCCGTGCAACCGGGCCCGGTGATCACCCGCTTCGAGGCGCAGCCGGCTCCCGGGGTGAAGGTCAGTCAGATCAGCAATCTGGCCAAGGATCTGGCCCGGGCGCTTTCCGTGATCAGCGTACGCGTGGTGGAGGTGATCCCGGGCAAGTCGGTGATCGGGCTGGAAATCCCCAACGAAAACCGGCAGTTGATTGCGTTCAGCGAGATCGTCCGCTCGGAAGCCTGGGAAAAGGCCGGCTCGGCGCTGTCCATGGCCCTGGGCAAGGATATCGCCGGCGCCCCCACGGTGGTGGACCTGGCGAAAATGCCGCATCTGCTGGTGGCCGGCACCACCGGCTCCGGGAAGTCGGTGGGCGTCAACGCCATGATCCTGAGCCTGCTGTACAAGAACAGCCCGGACGCCGTGCGGCTGATCATGATCGACCCCAAGATGCTGGAGCTGTCCATCTACGACGGCATACCGCATCTGCTGGCCCCGGTGGTCACGGACATGAAAGAGGCCGCCAATGCCCTGCGTTGGTCCGTGGGCGAGATGGAACGACGCTACCGGCTGATGGCATCCCTGGGTGTGCGTAACATCGCCGGATACAACCGCAAGGTGCGGGATTCCCAGGCGGCGGGGGAACCGCTCAAGGATCCACTGTGGCGTACACCCGAGGATGACCCCGAGGCCACGCCGCCGGAACTGGAGACGCTGCCTTATATCGTCGTGGTGGTGGATGAGTTCGCCGACATGATGATGATTGTCGGCAAGAAGGTGGAGGAACTTATAGCCCGCCTGGCGCAGAAAGCGCGGGCGGCGGGTATCCACCTGATCCTGGCCACCCAGCGGCCGTCCGTGGACGTGATCACGGGGCTCATCAAGGCCAACATTCCCACGCGGATTGCTTTCCAGGTGTCGTCCAAGGTCGATTCCCGGACCATTCTGGATCAGCAGGGCGCCGAATCGCTACTGGGCCACGGTGATATGCTCTACCTGCCGCCCGGCAGCGGCATGCCGCGCCGGGTGCATGGTGCCTTTGTGTCGGACAATGACGTGCACAAGGTGGTGTCGTTCCTCAAGGAGCAGGGCGAACCCCAGTACATTGACGGCGTGCTGGAGGAGACCGCGGAAACCATGCCGCTGGCGGGCTTGCCCGGTGAGAACCCGGATGCGGGCGGGGAATCGGATCCCTTGTACGACCAGGCTGTGCGCGTGGTCACCGAGACCCGGCGGGCATCCATTTCCGGGGTGCAGCGTCGGCTTAAGATCGGCTACAACCGGGCCGCCCGGCTGGTTGAGGAGATGGAGGCGGCCGGTATCGTGGGCCCCCTGCAGCCGAATGGCAGCCGCGATGTGATCGCGCCGCCGCCACCCAGGGACTGAGGCGGAACCGGGGCCCGACACCGGTGGTCCACCGCAATGGGGCGGCGCAGGGCACCGTATCCGTGAGCACGCCTCCGCAATCCGAATCCATCGAGGACAGATCCATGTTCAGACGCCTGGCACCTCTTGCCGTACTCCTGATGATGCTCAGCGTGCCTTTGAAGGCCGGGCCCCTGGAAGAACTGGAACGCTACTTCTTCAGTGTCAACAGCCTGGAAGGCCGTTTCGTGCAGGAGACCCGGGACGAGGACGGGCGTGTCATCGAGCGTAGCGAGGGCACCTTGGCCCTGGAGCGCCCGAATCGCTTTCATTGGGAGTATGAGCAGCCATTTGAGCAGGATCTGATTGCCGATGGCGAACGGCTGTGGGTCTACGACCGCGACCTGGCCCAGGTCAGCGTCCGGCCGTTGGAGGAGGTTCTGGGTAGCGGCCCCGCACTGATGCTCAGTGGCGAATTCGGAGCGCTGGAAGAGCAGTTTCGGCTCAGCGTCGAGGATGGCTGGATACTCCTGGAGCCCCGGGAGACGGGTTGGGAGGTCAATGCGGTGCGTCTGAAAATGGCGGATGGCCTGCCCCACCGGGTGATCGTGGAAGACGGTCTGGGCCAGACCAATGAACTGGTGCTCGATGACGTGCGCCAGAACGTGGGATTCGATCGTGACCGCTTCCGGTTCGAACCACCCGAAGGGGTTGACGTGGTGGGAGACACCGGAGGCAGCTGGTAATGGAGACGGCTGTCGCGACCCGGCCACTGGCGGATCGCATGCGGCCCAGGCGGATCGACGAATTCGTCGGTCAGACCCATGTGCTGGCGCCTGGCAAGGCCCTGCGGCGCAGTATTGAGGCCGGGCATCCGCACTCCATGGTCCTCTGGGGGCCGCCCGGTACCGGCAAGACCACGCTGGCCCGGCTGGTTGCAGAGGCCAGCGAGGCCCAGTTCATCACACTGTCCGCGGTGATGAGCGGGGTGAAGGATATCCGCTCGGCAGTGGACCAGGCGCGCATGGCGCAGACGCAAGGCCGTGCCACGGTGCTGTTCGTGGATGAAGCGCACCGGTTCAACAAAAGCCAGCAGGACGCCTTCCTGCCCTTTGTCGAGGACGGGACGCTGATTTTCATCGGCGCCACCACCGAGAACCCCTCATTCGAACTCAACAACGCCCTGTTGTCTCGGGTACGCACCTACGTGCTGCGCAACCTCACCGCGGACGATCTCTCCAGCCTGATCCACCGAGCCCTATTGGATCAGGAGCGCGGACTGGGTGAGCGTGGGTTGGAGATCACGGAATCGGCCCTGGAACGTCTGGTCGCCGTGGCTGATGGTGATGCCCGCCGAGCGCTCACGCTGCTGGAAGTGGCCTCGGATCTGGCTGAATCGGTGATCGACGACACCGTCATGGATGAGACCACGGCGGCCGGCCTGCGCCGCTTCGACAAAGGCGGCGAAGCCTTCTACGACCAGATCTCCGCCTTGCACAAGGCCGTCCGCGGCTCATCACCGGATGCGGCTCTGTACTGGTTCTGCCGCATGCTGGACGGGGGTTGCGACCCGCTCTATCTGGCGCGGCGGGTGGTGCGGATGGCGTCCGAAGACGTGGGCAATGCGGATCCGCGCGCCCTCACCCTGGCCTTGGCGGCCTGGGACACGCAGGAACGCCTGGGTAGTCCGGAAGGGGAGTTGGCGGTCGCGCAGGCGGTGCTGTACATGGCCTCAGTGCCCAAGAGCAATGCGGTCTACAAGGCCTTCAACCGTGCCATGAAGCATGTTCGTGAGACCGGCTCGCTGGATGTGCCGTTGCATCTGCGGAATGCCCCCACCAAGTTGATGAAGGAACTGGGGTATTCCCAGGGTTACCGCTACGCCCACGACGAGCCCGAGGGCTACGCGGCCGGCGAGGACTATTTTCCGGAAGAACTGGCGCCGGCAAACTACTATCAGCCGGTGGACCGCGGGCTGGAGATCCGCATCGGCGAGCGCCTGCGGCGTTTGCGCGCTCTGGATTCCCAGGCGCCACCCACCAGGCGTCGTCGCAAATAGGGGCACGCCTCCCGAGTCGTTCTGGAGCAACAGCAGGCCCGCGAGTGGGCGCGTGCGCGCACTTCGATGCGCCGGCTGGAACGGGTACAATCCCCGCCACGTCTGCCGCCGCCGGCGGCTCAAGCCAGTCAACCAACGGGTGAGAACACCATGCTGGATCCGCGTCAGTTGCGCAGCCATCTGGAAAGCCACGCCCAGGCGCTCGGTCGTCGGGGGTACGTGCTGGATGTCGATCTGTACCGTGAACTGGACGAACGTCGTCGCTCCCTGCAGGTACAGGTGCAGGAGTTGCAGAACGAGCGCAACCAGCGGTCCAAGTCCATCGGCAAGGCCAAGGCTGCCGGCGAGGATATTCAGCCGCTGCTGGACCTGGTGGCGGACCTGGGGGATCGGCTCAAGGCGGCGGACCATGAGCTACAGCAGATTCAGAACAGCCTGGACACCTGGCATATGGAGATGCCGAACCTTCCGGATCCGGAGATCCCCGATGGGGACAGCGAAGATCACAACCTGGAGGTGAGGCGCTGGGGGGAGCCGCCGCGCTTTGATTTCCGGCCTCTGGATCATGTGGAACTCGGCGCCATCCATACCCAACTGGATTTCGATGCCGGTGCGAAGCTGGCGGGTTCACGCTTTGTGGTCATGCGCGGGGGAATTGCGCGGCTTCACCGGGCCCTGATCCAGTTCATGCTGGATGTCCACGGCAGCGAACACGGGTATGAGGAAGTGAACGTGCCGTACCTGGTGAATGCGGACTCCATGCGCGGTACCGGCCAGCTCCCCAAGTTCGAGGAAGATCTGTTTGCCATCGCCGGACACCATCCGTACTACCTCATTCCCACGGCCGAGGTCCCGGTCACCAATCTTGCCCGGGATGTCATCCTGGATGATGCGGACATGCCCCAGCGCTTCGTCTGCCATTCCCCATGCTTCCGGTCGGAGGCGGGCAGCTATGGCAAGGACGTCCGTGGCATGATCCGGCAGCACCAGTTCGAAAAAGTGGAGTTGGTGCAGATGGTGCGCCCGGCCGAGTCGGATGAGGCACTGGAGGCGCTGACCGGACACGCGGAAACCATACTTCAGCGTCTGGGGCTGCCGTACCGTGTCATGCTGCTCTGCGCCGGTGACATGGGGTTCTCCGCAGCGCGCACCTATGACCTTGAGGTCTGGTTGCCCGGGCAGGAACGCTATCGGGAGATCTCGTCCTGCAGCAATTTCCGTGATTTCCAGGCCCGCCGCATGCAGGCGCGCTGGCGCAATCCCGAAACCGGCAAACCGGAACCCCTGCACACGCTGAACGGCTCCGGGCTGGCCGTGGGACGTTGCCTGGTGGCGATTCTCGAGAACTACCAGGAGGCAGATGGGCGAGTGCGCGTTCCCGAGGCCCTACGGCCGTACATGGGCGGCGCAGATTACCTCTGGTAGGGCCATGTCATATGCACTATGTCGCGCCTTGCGGACCCTTGGGGCGTGACCCATAGTTACCTTGCCTTTGGCCGGGGCCGGAGCGTACAGACTTCGGCCCGGTCAGGGATGTCACACTCGAGCAATAGCGTGAACGAGGTAACGTAAAGATGGGACAGCAAGCGTCAGTCCAGTCGTTGTTCGACAGCATGAGTGAGATGCAAAAGCAGCTTTGGAGCCAGTGGTCCAAGGCGGGCGGTGGCTCCACGCCTGTCGGCGAACAACTGGAGCGCAGCTACCAACAGCAACTCGACCTGAGTGAGCAGTTTGTGGATCAGGCCCTCAAAATGCAGGGTGAGTGGATGCACCAGCTCTGTGATGTGTTCAAGGGAAATGATGGCCTGCCCAAGGAATTCCGGGATCTGATTGAACGCAGCGAGCAGACGCTGGATCAGATGCTCGAAGCACGGTCCACCTTCTGGCACAGCTGCTTCAAGCAGGCCAGGCAGGTGCACATGGACAAACTGCCGCAGATGCCCGGTGCCGAGGTGTTGAACCGGATGGCGGAAACCATGGAAGGGCAGATGAAGGAAACGATGGAAAAGGCTGCCGGTAGCGCCGCCCCGCAGAAGTCCGACGGGCAATCCGCCCGCGATGCCAAGGCGAAATAAAGCCTGACGGTGGCCGCGGGTCGAGGGCGATCCGCGGCATCCCGTCCAGTCTCCGCGACAGTTCCCGGTCTCAGTGTTCCTTCAGGTGTGGCGCCAACTCCCGGAACAGGGCGTCCCGCTCCTCGGCTGTCCGCGCCTCGATCGCCCTGTGTACCACATCCTCCGTGAGATGCGGGGCGAAGGTGTTGATAAAATCGTACATATAGCTGCGTAGATAGGTTCCGCGGCGGAAACCGATATTGGTGACGCTGTGCTCGAATAGATGGGATGCGTCGATGGCGCGCAGGCCGCGGTCTCGCTCCGGTTCGAAGGACATGGACGCGATTATCCCGACCCCGAGGTTGAGACTCACGTAGGTCTTGATCACCTCGGAGTCCGTCGCGGTAAACACCACATTGGGCGTCAGGCCGAATTCACTGAAGGCAGTGTCCAGTTTCGAGCGCCCGGTGAACCCGAACACATAGGTCACGATAGGGTAACTGGCCAACGCTTCCAGCGTCAGCGGCTGCACATCCAGCAAGGGATGGCCCTCGGGCACGATGACGCTGCGATTCCACCGGTAGCAGGGCATCATCACCAGATCCTCGAAAAGCTCGATGGCCTCGGTGGCAATGGCAAAATCCACCTGCCCGCGGGCCGCCTGATCGGCGATCTGCATGGGCGTGCCCTGATGCATGTGCAGGCTCACATTGGGGAAGCGTTCCCGAAACGAGGTCACAACCGGGGGCAACGCGTGGCGCGCCTGGGTGTGGGTGGTGGCAATACTCAGGCTGCCTCGGGCCTCGTCCTTGTGTTCTTCGGCAATGGCCCGGATGTTCCGCACATCCTCCAGGACGCGGTTCGCGGCCTGGAGAATCTCCTCGCCCGCGGGAGTAACGCGCGTCAGGTGTTTCCCGCTGCGTTCGAAGATTTCCAGCCCGAGCTCCGATTCCAATAACCGGATCTGCTTGCTGACACCGGGTTGGGACGTGAACAAGGCCTCCGCCGCCGCGGACACATTGAGATCCCGACGGGCAACCTCACAGATATAGCGCAGTTGATTGAGCTTCATGAAATAGATTATATGGCATAATATTTTTAGTTTTATATAACAGAAATATATAAAGTACGACCAAAGAATTGTTTCCTTCGACCGCCGGCCGTCGTTTAACGTTCCGAGATTACAGTCTGTTGACCCGGTGGGCATCATGAAGCAGCAAACGCGCCCCGGCCGCGGTGAGGTGTATCTCATCGGCGCTGGCCCCGGAGATCCGGAACTTCTGACCCTGAAAGCCGTTCGCCTGCTGAGCCAGGCCGATGTGGTGCTGCATGACCGGCTGGTGGCGCTCCCGATTCTGGACTTTATCCCGGAGACGGCCACACGGATTGACGTGGGCAAATGCCGCGACCGTCATCCCGTACCCCAGGAGCAGATCAATCGTCTGTTGCTTGAGCACGCAAGTGCAGGACGGCGCGTGGCGCGACTGAAGGGCGGAGATCCGTTCATTTTCGGGCGCGGCGGAGAGGAGATTCAGGGGCTTCTGCAAGCAGGGATCCCGTTTCAGGTTGTGCCTGGTATCACTGCGGCCAGCGGCTGTGCGGCCTATGCCGGCATTCCGTTGACCCACCGGGACCATGCGCAAGCCTGCCTGTTCGTCACAGGGCATCGCCGCGACAACGGCTCCCTGGATCTGGATTTTCCCGCCCTGGTGCGTCCGAATCAGACCGTGGTGTTCTACATGGGATTGGGAAGTTTGCCGGAGCTTGCCAGCGGTCTCATTGCCCACGGCATGGCACCGGGGACTCCAGCAGCGGTGGTGGAGCAGGGTACAACCACGGATCAGCGAGCCATCAGCGGCTCGCTGACAGAACTTCCCGGGCTGGTGGCGCAGGCGAAGGTGCGGGCGCCAGCGCTGATCATCATAGGCAGTGTGGTCAGTCTCCGGAAAGAGCTGGACTGGTTTTCCCCCGAAAAAACAACGGGCCCCGTGGAAACGGAGCCCGCCCTTGCCTGATTAAAAGGGTCTTCCCGTTCAGTCGTCGCCGCCGAACACCCCCAGCAGGTGCAGCAGGCTGGTGAACAGATTGAACAGCGCGACATACAGCGTCACGGTGGCCATGATGTAGTTTGTTTCGCCGCCGTTGATGATCTGGCTGGTCTGGTACAGGATCAGCCCGGACATCAGCAGGATGAACATGGCGCTCACCGCGAGCGAAAGCCCCGGAATGCTGAACACCAGGGCGCCAAGCGCCGCCAGGAAGGCCACCAGAATACCGGCGAACAGAAAGCCCCCCATGAAGCTGAAGTCCTTGCGGGTGCTCAGGGCATAGAAGGACAGCCCCAGGAA
>SLCE01000105.1 GCA_007125985.1 Ectothiorhodospiraceae bacterium
ACCCGCACCATCGCCCGCGCATAGGGGCCGTATGAGCAGCGGCACAGCGGAATCTGATTCATGATGGCGGCGCCATCCACCAACCAACCGATGGCGCCGATATCAGCCCAGGTCAGTGTGGGATAGTTGAAGATACTGGAATACTTGGCGCGCCCGTCGTGCAAGGCGTCCAGCAGTTCCTGACGGTCCACGCCCAGGGTCTCGGCCGCGCTATACAGGTACAGGCCGTGACCGGCCTCGTCCTGAACCTTGGCGAGCAAAATCAGTTTTCGACGCAGACTCGGGGCCCGGGTAATCCAGTTCCCTTCCGGCAACATGCCGATGATTTCGGAATGCGCATGCTGGGAGATCTGCCGCACTAAGGTCTTGCGATAGTGCTCCGGCATCCAGTCCCGCGGCTCAATCGTGATGTCCTGATCAATGCGATCCTGAAATGCCGCCTCTTCCGGCGTCATGCCCTCGCGGGACGGGACCCCTTTGGCACCGGTGTCAACGAGCTGGCTGTACATGAGGACCTCCTGGATGCTTTGCAAGCACTGCTATCGCTCTCAATCGTGATACATCTTATTCAAAACAAATATAGCATTTTGTGTCATATAAGCAAACCCGAATGATGGTGCGGAGCAGCATCCGATATCTTTATTTTTTACTTTTAAATTCATATGTTTATAAATTTTACACACAAACGAAACCCACCATACCTCAGGAGACAAACCAGTCTACTCCTTCTTTTTTTATCAACTGAATTAGATTTTTCGTATCGTATGCAGGAAGGAACGGGTCAAGCCATGAGGCATGAGGGAAGCGTCGGCATGACGCTTCGGGGGACTCAGGCGAGCCCGCCGAAGCGCTTGTAGAAGTAAGGGGCCGGATCAGGCAACGGCCCTTCGGCCGTTTGCAGAACGCGCGTAAGGTGCTGCTCTGCCAGGGGATAGGTCAGGCGATACAGATTCCGGGTAAGCAGGCGCGCAGAGGTGCCGTTCCAGTTGGCAGGAAGCACCTGGTCAGGCAACTGCGGATCCCGCAGCAGCAGCCGCCGTATCTCATGAATCAGCAGCGTCCGAACCAGGAAACATTGTTGAGGGTCCAGCTTCCGGGCGGATTTCACCGCCTGCCAGACTGGACGGAACCGCTCCAGAAACCGGTCATAGGCCTCCTGCAACTCATCCAGACTCCAGCACTCCCGCACCAGCCGATTCATGGGCCGCGAGGTGGGCAGCCCGTCCTGGCGCGCATGCATCAGAATTACGTCCGACAGCACATCCAGATCCTGCAGGGCGGCCAGCAGCGCCTCGCGGGGCGCCAGGGGATGCGCAAAAACCGTCGGCGCCAGGGACGCAAATCCCAGATTCGCCAGTTCACGCCGCAGGCTCTCCCGCGCATCGGCCGGCAGCTGGGAGGCAAACAGGAGCGTCCACTCACCATCCCAGTCCTGATGAGGCTCCGCGTAAACGCGCTGATAGGCGCGCTCAAAAGCGCGCATCCCGCTGTTGGTCAGGCTGTAATAACTGCGCCTGCCGATCTGCGAGGACGTAAACCACCCCTCTTTTGACAAGCGGTAAACCGACGTCCGGACCAGACGTTCGCTCAGACCCAGTGGACGCAGCAGATCAATCAGACTGCCGAGCCACACCGTTCCGCCACGAGGCGCGATTGCATCCCCGTAAACGGTGATAATGAGCGAACCCGCTCGAATCGGTCGCTGACGGCGGAAGCCGTCGACCAACTCCGTTATGACCTTGCTGACAGACATGTGCCTGCCCTGCCCCCCGAATCAGGTCACAAGCCCACCACGGGCTCGCGCTGGACGCCACCATAACGGGCTACCGCGGACAATCAAGCCCTGATTGGCGAGGCGATGGCCGAAACAGCCATTTCCTCAGGATTTATCGCGCAGGTCCACCACGCGCTTGGCCTTGCCCAGGGAGCGCTCCAGCTGCCCGACTTCCACGACCTGCACGTCCGCCGTGACCCCGACGTAGGACTTGATGGAATGGGCCAGCTCCTTGCCAATAACCACCCGCTCCTCCTCGTCCAGCACACCCTGATCCTGTCGGGGCTCAACGAGGACGGTCAGTTTGTCCATATGCCCATCGCGGGTAAGCTGCAACTGGTAATGCGGGGCCAGTTGATGATGCGCGCAGATTCGCTCTTCGATCTGCGTGGGAAACACATTAACACCGCGGACAATCACCATGTCATCGCTGCGACCGGTAATGCGGTTCATGCGGCGCATGGTGCGTGCGGTGCCCGGCAAAAGCCGCGTCAGATCACGAGTCCGGTAGCGAATGATGGGAAACGCCTCTTTGGTGAGGCTGGTGAACACCAGCTCTCCCTCCTCCCCATCGGGGAGAACCTCGCCGGTCTCGGGGTCGATCACCTCAGGGTAGAACAGGTCTTCCCATATCGTCAGTCCGTCCTTGGTTTCCAGGCATTCCTGGGCCACGCCCGGGCCGATGATCTCGGAGAGCCCGTAGATATCCACCGCATCAATGGCGAGACGCTCCTCGATTTCCTTCCGCATGGCATCCGTCCACGGCTCCGCTCCGAAAATACCGAGCCGCAGGGAGCACTTGCGGGGGTCCAGCCCCTGACGCTCCATCTCGTCGGCGATATTGAGCACATAGGACGGCGTGACCATGATCACGTCCGGCTTGAAATCATTGATGAGCTGCACCTGTTTCTCGGTCTGCCCGCCGGACATGGGAACCACCGCACACCCCAGCCGTTCCGCGCCGTAATGCGCCCCGAGCCCGCCAGTAAACAAGCCGTAACCGTAGGCCACATGCACAAGATCGTTGCTCGTGACCCCCGCGGCACGCAGGGAACGGGCCATGACATCGGCCCAGGTGTCGATATCGTTCTGGGTATAGGCAACCACCGTCGGGCGTCCCGTGGTTCCGCTGGAAGCGTGAATGCGAACCACGTCTTCCATGGGCGTGGCGATCATGCCGAACGGGTAGTTGTCCCGCAGGTCATTCTTCACCGTGAACGGGAACCTCGCCAGATCCTCCAGAGCATTGACATCCGACGGATGAACTCCGGCGTCATCAAAGGCCTGACGATAGAAAGGCACATTCTTGTAGGCATGATTCAGTGTCCAGCGCAGCCGATGCAACTGCACCTCACGCAACTCATCCCGGCTGCAGGTCTCCACCGCATCCAGCAAACCGTTCGCCCTCAGTCTGGAAAGCATGCTTATCTCCTCCGAAACAATTCGGTGCAGATCGCCGCCTGCATCCGTTGCTACCGATTATGGTCTGATCGACCGATTCAACCCCCGTCGACTTCCAGCCCGGGCACGATCTGGCTGGACAAGGTGTAGGAACGCCCGCGGAACAAGGCGATCAGCCGGCCGTCCTCGGACTCCACCCGGGCGTCATAGACGCCGGTCCGGCCGGTCCGCGACCGCTCTTCGGCGATTGCCACGATCCGCTCGCCCTGCCGCGCGGGCGCCACAAAATCGATGACACCTCCTGAAGCCACGGTAGTGCGGTTGGACCAGTTGCAGGCGAATGCGAACGCCGAATCCGCCAGGCAGAAAATAAACCCGCCATGACAGGTTGCGTGCCCATTCACCATGTCCTCACGCACGACCATGGACAGCCGTGCGTAGCGAGGCCGCACCTCCTCCAGTTGCATCCCCAACCCCTGGGAGGCGCGGTCTCCGGCCCACATGGCATCGGCCGCGCGGCGCGCCACCTCAGCTGCCGGCAGGCGCTGTACGGTGGCCTGGGTGCTATCCGTCATGGTGTTTGATCCTCCTGGCCCGGTTCATTGGCACGCGACGGGCATTCAGCGGCCTCGGAATTCCGGCTTGCGTTTTTCCATGAAAGCGGCGACGCCTTCAGCGTAATCTTCGGTGCGTCCAGCGGCCCGCTGAAGATCCCGTTCCAGATCCAACTGGGCATCCAGCGAATTGGTCCAGGATGCGTTCAGGGCCTGCTTTATGAACGCCAGGCCACGGGTGGGCTGCGCTACGAAATGCTTGAGCAGCGACTCCGCCTCGTCGGCCAGTGCATCGTCTTCAACCATCTTCCAGATCATGCCCCAGGCGGCGGCCTGCTCGGCAGTGACCTTGTCTCCCAGCATGGCCAGGCCCATGGCCCGGGCATGACCCACCAGCCGCGGCAGGTGCCAGGTTCCGCCGGAATCCGGCACCAGGCCCAGGCGACAAAAGGCCTGCACGAAAGATGCCGAGCGGGCGGCTAACACGATGTCACAGGCAAAAGCCAGGTTGGCACCGGCGCCGGCCGCCACACCGTTCACGGCGCAGACGACCGGAACCGGTAGCGCACGCAGTCGGCGGATCAGGGGGTTGTAATGTTCCTCGATGGCCTGCCCCAGATCGGTTTCGCCGCCGCCGGGGGTGACACTGCTGTCGGACAGATCCTGCCCTGCACAGAATCCCCGGCCGTTGGCCGTGAGCAGGAGGCAGCGGAGCGACTCATCCGACTCCAACCGGTCCAGCGCCTGCGCCACTTCCCAGTGCATCTGTGTCGTAAAGCTGTTGAGCGCGGAAGGGCGATTGAGCACCAAACGGCCGATGCCGCCGTCGATACCGAACTCGATGGTTTCGAATGTCATGGCCTAACTCCTGCGGATTACACGAATGGATGGAAAGGCACGGCAGGCGGTCACATGCAGGCGCACAACCCCCTTATCGGCAGGCACCGGAAGGGCGAATAAGGCATTGCGCGGATTGATGCATGACATCCGGAAAGTCTCCTCCTGCCATCGCCTTCCATGGACGACGACCTGACGCTGGCCGGCATGATTCCCGGCGCCCGACACGATCCGTCCGACGGCCGCGTCTCGCTTTTTTTGTCTGCGTTCAAGCTTAGCGCATCCTTTTGAAGAGATACAATATCCTCATTGACAACCAATGTTTCTGTATCACAATAGGCTGCATGCAAATGCCACCAATTGGTGGAGACAGAACCCGATCCACTGCAAGGCATTGTCAATACAACAAAAATTGAGAAATTTCAGTCGACAGTCGATGCCTGGCCAGCCAGTTCACAGCGTTGTGGCCGTGCCGGTCGAGGCGACACACAGGCCAGCAGCAGATACTTGCGAGGAGACAAATCATGGCCCAATCCTACTTCGACACACACCGGGAGACCCTTGAGAAGGCCATCCAGGCCACGCGCACCCGGGAATACTGGAGCCCGTTTCCGGAAGCCCCCAGCGGCAAGATCTACGGGGAGGATGCCCCCGCGCAGGGCGAGGCCGCCTTCAAGGCGCATCTGAACGGATCATTCAGCCTGGAGATGCCCGGAATCGAGGGAGAAATTGGTGACGAACGCTCACCCTACGGTTTCAACCTCGGCGTGCGCTACCCGAAGGTCAACATCGACAAGCTGCTTCCAGCGATGGAAGCAGCGCTGCCCACCTGGCGCGACGCCGGTCCGGAGGTCCGTGCCGGCGTCTGCGTGGAAATCCTTCATCGCCTGAATCGGCGCAGTTTTGAACTGGCCCATGCGGTGATGCACACCACCGGACAGGCCTTCGCCATGGCGTTTCAGGCCGGCGGCACCCATGCCCAGGATCGCGGCCTTGAAGCCGTTGCCTACGCCTACGAGGCCATGACACGCACGCCGGCTCAGGTCCGCTGGACCAAACCGCAGGGCAAACGCGATCCACTGGAAATGGACAAGACCTTCCATGTGATCCCCCGCGGGCTGGCCCTGATGATCGGGGTGTCCACGTTCCCCACCTGGAACGGTTATCCGGGCATGTTCGCCAGTCTGGCCACAGGCAATCCGGTGGTGGTCAAACCCCACCCGCATACGATTCTGCCCCTGGCCATCTCCGTTGCCGTATGTCAGGAAGTGCTGAAGGATGCCGGCTTCGACCCCTGCCTGGTGTCCATGGTGGTGGACACGCGCGAAGCTCCCATCACCAAGGATCTCGCGCTGCGACCGGAGATCCGCGTGATCGATTACACGGGCAGCACGCCCTTCGGTGATTGGCTGGAACAGAACTGCCACCAGGCCCAGGTTTATACCGAGAAGGCCGGGGTCAACTCCATCGTCATCGACTCCACCGACAACCTGAAAGCCATGAGTCAGAACCTGGCATTCTCCCTGAGTCTCTACTCCGGCCAGATGTGTACAGCTCCACAGGATATTTTCATCCCACGGGATGGCATTCAGACAGATCAGGGGCACCTGAGCTTTGACCAGGTGGCGGAGGCGCTGGCCGAGGGGGTACGCAAGTTCCTATCGGACAATGACCGGGCCACAGCGGTACTGGGCGCCATCCAGTCGGAGGATACCGTGCAGCGTATCGAACGGGCTCGCGCTTTGGGTAAGGTGGTTCTGGATTCGGAGCAGCGCGAACACCCGCAATTCCCGGACGCGCGCGTCCACACGCCGCTGATCCTCAGCGTGGATGCCGCCGATGCCTTGTTGTATCAGGAGGAACTGTTCGGGCCCATCGCGGTACTGGTAGCCACTGACAGCACGGAAGACAGCATCCGACGCGCCACTGCGTTGGCCCGCAGCAAGGGGGCAATCACCTGGAGCGTTTATTCGACGGATGAGTCCGTGCTGCAACGCATGGAGAACGCCGCCCTGGAAGGAGGGGTGTCGCTGTCCATGAACCTGCTTGGCGGCGTATTCGTCAATCAGACCGCCGCCTACAGCGACTACCACGCCACCGGTGCGAACCCGGCCGCGAATGCGTGCCTGTGCGATGCGGCTTTCGTATCCAACCGGTTCCGGGTGGTGCAAAGCCGTCGGCACGCCGCCTGACCGGGCCGCCGGACCACGATCCGTCCCGTGCCCAGGCACGGGACGCGCTTCCGCCTGCGTCCGCCTGGCGGGAACCGGCTAGGGCGTGACCTTCAGCCGGCCAAACAGGCTGGCATTGGGGCAGAAGTCCCGGTAATCGGTATCGGAAACCTTGCCGTCCAGCCAGGCCTGGCACAGGCGTGCCTCCGGGCATCCGGCGCAACGCCCGAACAGGGCGTCCAACTCCCGCTGCCCGGCCGCATCAGTCCCCGGCGCAGCGTCCAGCGCCTCCATCATCCTGGCCATCAGTAGCGCCTGCCTGTCGGCCCGACGCAATCCGGGTTTGCTGCCGTCCGCCATTGTCGCCCCCCTTCGCAACTCCACAGTCCGGTATCATCGGCCAACGCGGCTGATTCCGTGTTGATGCAGGTCAACGCACACCCGGGCGGCCGTTAAGGAAGCACTGATCTATTTCCATGCTGAGCACCATGGAAATAGATCAGTGCTTCCTTAACCGGCGCGCGACCACTCACCCGGCGCCAGTCCGTCGATGGTCCAGGAGCCGACCCGGTAGCGGATCAGGCGCAGCGTCGGATACCCCACCGCCGCGGTCATCCGCCGCACCTGACGGTTGCGCCCCTCCGACAAGGTAAGTTCCAGCCACGCGGTGGGAATATGGCGCCGCTCCCGGATGGGCGGCTGGCGCGGCCAAAGCCCCGGTGGTTCGCCCATCAGCCGGGCGCGGGCGGGCCGCGTCAAGCCGTCCTTGAGCTGCACACCGGCGCTCAGCCTGTCAATGGCCGTGGCGTCAGGAACGCCTTCAACCTGGGCCCAGTACGTCTTGCTCATCTTGTGCCGCGGATGGCTGATGCGCGCCTGCAGCCCACCATCATCCGTGAGCACCACCAATCCCTCGCTGTCCCGGTCCAGTCGTCCGGCCGGATAGACCCCCTTTACCGGCACATAGTCGGCGAGCGTTGGCCGCCCTTGGTCATCGGTGAACTGGCAGAGCACGTTATACGGCTTGTTCAGCAGAATGATGTGACGCATGGCACCGGATACTCGCTTCGGGAGCCCCAGCATACGCAGGTTACGGCCGTAGAGAACATGCACACCGAGCCCGAGCGCTAACCAGCACCAGGCTCCGCCGGGGCACCGAAGCGGTACGCGGACTGCGCGCTGGCCATCACCGTGTCACGGAACACGGGCACACCCGGCTCATCCGTCGCGGCACCTGCAACCACATGCAGCGGCAGCAGGTGCTCTTCCCGGGGATGCGCGGCCCGCGCAGCCGGTGCATCGGCCCAAGCACCCAGGCGCGCCTCACGGCCGGCGCCGGTCAGCCCCAGCGTCTCCTCCAACCAGGTATCGAAACGGACCGAGTCCGGATCAGCCGGGCCGCCTTCGAACCGGAACCGC
>SLCE01000152.1 GCA_007125985.1 Ectothiorhodospiraceae bacterium
CGCGCGCGGTGGCCGGCGCCGTGCGCCTGCCACCGGCGCAGGCCATGCGCCCGCCAGCACCGGAACGCTTCCGGCAGGGCTGGCTGGAGCGCTCCCGGCTGAGCGGCTGGCTGGACCAGCCGACCCGCATCATTCTCCGCAACCTGGCGCGGCATCGGTTCAAGGCGGGCATGTCGGTACTCGGCATCGGGCTCTCCGGCGCGCTGCTGGTGGTCAGCAGCTTCCAGTTTAACGCGGTGGATCACCTGATCGACGTGCAGTACCGGCTGGTGATGAAAACTGACATCCACCTGAGCTTCACGGACCCCACGCCGAAACGGGCCCTTGCGGAGCTGCGCCACAAGCCGGGTGTCTACCATGCAGAAGGCTACCGGACCGTGCCGGTTCGGCTCATCAACGGGAGGCGGGACTATCGCACGGCCATCCTGGGAACTGACGCCGAGCCCAGACAGCGCTCGCTGATCGACGCTGATCTGCAGCCGGTACGGCTGCCGCCGGAGGGCCTGTTGATGACCGATTACCTGGCGCAACATCTGGGCGTCCGGCCCGGGGACCTGCTCCAGGTAGAAATCCTTGAGGGCCAGCGGCGCACGGTGGAGGTGGAGCTGGCGGCCGTGGTGGCCGAACCGGTCGGCGTCAGCGCCTACATGGAGCGGCAGGCACTGAACCGGCTGATGGGGGAAGGCCCCGCCATCTCCGGCGCCTGGCTGCTGACCGACCGTGACCAGGAACAGGCGTTGTTCGACAGCCTCTGGGATCTGCCCCGGGTGGCTGGCATCGGCCTGGTCGGCCAGGCGGAAACCGCCATCCGCGGGTACATCGACGACACGCTGCTGGTGGTCATGGCCATCATGCTGGTCCTGGCCGGCTGCATTGCCTTTGCCGTGGTCTACAACAACGCGCGCATCGCATTCGCCGAACGGGCGCGGGAGCTGGCCACGCTGCGCGTGCTGGGTTTCACGCGGGCGGAGGTGGCGTGGATCCTGATCGGCGAAATGCTGCTGATCACCCTGTTGGCGATTCCCGTGGGCTGGGTGCTGGGCTACGTGCTTGCCTGGCTGCTGAACCTGGCTTTCAGCACGGATCTGTTCCGTATTCCCTTCATCATCACACCGCGCACTTATGCCTTTGCCGCTGCAGGTGTGCTGCTTGCTTCCGCCTTGTCGGTGCTACTGACCCTGCGCCGGCTGCACCGGCTGGACATGGTGTCCGCCCTGAAAACCGTTGAGTGATCCCATGAGTCTGCGTAAGAAACTACTGACATCCCTCGCCGCCCTGCTGCTCCTCGGGCTGCTCGTGTACGCGCTGATGCCCTCTCCGATCCCGGTCAGCGTGAGCACCGTGGAGGAAGGCTATTTCGCCGAATACGTGGAGGACGAAGGCCGCGCCCGCGTCCGCGACCCGCACACCGTGTCCGCGCCCATCGGTGGTTTCCTGCGCCGTGTCGCGCTGGAACCGGGCGACACGGTGGCCGCCGGTGATGTGGTCTTTGAACTGGAGGCCCTGCCGTCGCCGGCGCTGGATCCACGCACCCGCGAGCAGGCCCGCGAGGCCGTATCCGCGGCGCAGGCGCGCCTGGAACTGGCCGAGGCGGAGCTCGAGATCCGCGCAACGCAGCGGGAGATCGCGGAGTCCGAATACCGCCGAAACCTGGAGCTGTTCGAGCAGCAGTTCATTTCCGCGGAGACCATGGACCGCAGCCGCGCCCAGCGCGACGCCAGCCGTGCGGCGGAACGCGGTGCCCGCCACGGCGTGGAGGTGGCCCGGTTCGAGCTGGAATCCGCCCGCGCCACGCTGGCCGTGGCCGACGGTGAACGTGCACCGGATTCGCAGCCTTCGCTGGGCGTGCGCGCACCCATCGGCGGCACCGTGATCAACCGCCACCGCTGCTGCGAAGGCCCCATTAACGCCGGTGAACCGGTGCTGGAACTCGGTGACCTGTCTGCGATGGAGGTCCGGATCGACCTGTTGTCCATGGACGCGGTGCGGGTGCGGCCCGGCATGCGGGTGGAACTGGAACGCTGGGGCGGCGGCGACACCCTGGACGGCGAAGTGCGCCGCGTCGAACCTCGGGGTTTCGAGCGGATTTCCGCACTGGGTGTCGAGGAACAGCGGGTCCCGGTATTGGTGCGGATTCTGTCACCCCGCGACACCTGGGAGGCGCTGGGCGACGGTTACCGCGTGGAAGGCCGGTTCATTCTCTGGGAAGCCGACCGGGTCCGGCACATCCCCACCCGTGCCCTGTTCCGCGAGGACGACCGCTGGGCCGTGTTCGTGGCGGACGATGGCCGGGCGTCCCTGCGCACGGTGGACATCGGCCGGCGCAGCGGCCTGCGCACCCAAGTGCTGGACGGGCTGGAGCCCGGCGAACGCGTGATCAACCACCCGTCGGACCGGATCAGCCATGGCACGCGTATCGCCGCGGACCCGTGACCCGTTACAGCCGTTCCCCGCCGTTCCTGTTCTATGCTGAAGATGCAGATGAGTGCATGACGCGGCCACGGCGGCGTCCATCAACAAGAATCAGGAGGAGTAACGATGAACCGAATTGAACTGATGCAGGCGGCCCGCGTGGGCACTTACATGGGGATCGCGGCGGGGCTCGCCCTGGCCACGGCCGTGGCCGGGGAATCCGTGATGGAGCGCCTGCAACAGGACGCGCCCAACAACTGGGGAAAGTGGGGGGATGATGACCAGGTCGGTGCCCTGAACTACCTGGATGCCGAACAGGTTCTGCGGGGCGTGGCCGAAGTACGCAGCGGCCGCACGTTCACGCTGCAGGTGCCAATGACCCACGGCCACGGCCCGGTGTTTCCGGGCCGCACGCCTCCGTTGCATTTCATGGCCCATGATCAGGGCATGTACCTGAGTGGCAAGTCGGAGCCCATGCCCGGCGGAATGAAGTATTCCGACGACGTCGCCTTCATCTACCTGCAAGGGACCACCCACGTGGACGCGCTGGCCCACACCTGGTACGGCGACTATGTCTACGGTGGTGAAAGCCCCGACAGCACCATCCACGGCCATGTCCACGGTGATGTGTCGGCGCTCGGGGAATACGGCATCGTCGGCCGCGGGGTGCTGCTGGATGTGGGACGGGCACTGGGCGGGGAAAACGGACGGCTGGCGCCGGACAGCTGCGTGCATCTGGACGATATCAAGGCCACGGCCGAGGCCCAGGGCGTGGAGTTGGAGAAGCGGGACATCCTGGTGTTGCGTACGGGCTCCATTCCGCGCTTTTTTGATGAAGATGCCGATACCGCCTGGGACGCAATGACGGAGCCGGGGCTCTGCTACAGCAGGGAATTGGTGGACTGGCTGGACGACATGGAAATCCCGAATTTGGTCGCCGACAACCTGGCCGTGGAGAAGGTGATCCAGGAGATTGACGGCGAGACGGTGCTCATCCCCTTGCACGGCGCGCTGATGCGGGATCTGGGCATCGTGCTTACGGAAATCGCCTGGCTGGAGGAATTGGCCGATGACAGCGCCAGTGACGGCCAGTACACGTTCCTATTCACCGCGGCACCCCTGAAAATGGTTGAAGGTTCCGGTTCACCGGTGAATCCCATCGCTATCAAGTAGCTGATTGGGCCAGAGCCACGGCGTGCCGGACGGCCTGCATTCCGATGTCGCGAATCGGGGTGCCGTCCGGCCGCCGACGGTTCCAGGCCAGCGGCGAGGTGTGGGGCATGGGTACCACCGGTACGCCACCGTAGACCGGCGGCACGCCATCATCGGCAAGCAGGCGGGCTACCGTATCCAGATAACTGCCCTGCCAGGCGGGCATCAGTCGCTCCGCGGCCGACTGGCCAACAGCCAGAATCACTCGCGGGCGCCATGCCTGCAGCGTCTGATCCAGCCAACCGGCACAGGCGCTCACCTCGTCCGCACGGGGCTTGCGGTTGTCCGGCGGACGACAGCGAACGATATTGCTGCGTGCCCACTGGTCACGGCTCAACCCGCAATCCGCCAACGCCGCGTCCAGATTCCGACCGGCGATACCCACGAAACCCACGCCCTGGGCATCCTCCTGGCGACCCGGCGCTTCGCCGATGGCAAGCAGCCCCCCACGCGGCCCGTCCGGCAGAACCACGCGGGTACGGTTTTGGGACAGCCGGCAGGCAGTGCAGGTTGCGGCATCAGCGGTGGACAAGCACTCCACGGCAGGCTCCTATGCGGGCGATAACGAATGAGCGTGTAATTCTCCGGGACTGTGTTAGCCTTTTGTAAGGGCTCGGTGCACCAAGGCCGGGACTCCACGAGCCCGTAACGATAACGAAAACTTGATCAGGGCGAAATGCCGGGAACTCGGCTTCCGTCCCGCCTCGGGGAGCACGACATTCATGAACGACGGCTCTCGCCAACCTGGCGCAGACCGTAATGTCGACCAAACTGGCGGCCAGCTCGCCGGTCGCGGCACACTATCCCCGATAGAGCTCGACACCGTTCTGCGAACGGTGTCGGACTGCGTGGTGATTCTCGATGGCAGCGGGCATGTGCATCGGGTTGTCAGCCCTGGCCAGAGCCCGGCCGTACTGGACGCCCTGCAAACCGGGGGCATCGTTCCACTACTCACCCCCACCTCGGCACGGGCCTTTTGGCATGCAGCCGGGCGTGCCAGGGAACGTGGTCGACCGGAAACCGTAGAGCTCTCGGGCAGCCAAGGTAGCCCCCGGGTGCTCAGCGCGCGCCTGCAGCCCACCGGCGACGGACGGCTCATCTGCGCGCTCCGGGACGTGCCACCAGCCCAGGCCGGCCAGCAGGCGCTGGATGCCCGGTTCGAGATTCACCGCATGCTGAACCAGGCTTCCTATCGCTTCATCAACATCCACCCAGATCGCATCGACACTGCCATCGACCAGACTCTGGCTGACCTGGGCAGCTATACCGGGGCGGACCGCGTCTATGTCTACCAGCTACGCAATCGGCTGCTGACCAACACCCACGGCTGGTGCCGCAACGGACAGGAGGCGCGGGTGCCAGCATTCGGACGCCGCCCGTATCGCAGCGAGATTCCGTGGCTGATCCGCTCGCTCTATGATCTCGAACTGGTATCCATCGAGGACACGAGCGGGCTTCCCGCCGAAGCGCACCGTGAACGGGGCAACCTGCTACAGGCTGGCGTCAGCAGCATGCTGGCGGTTCCCATCATCTATTCGGGCACCCTGCAGGGCTTCATCGGCGTGGAAAGCATCGCGGATCGCCATGCCTGGTCAGATGAGGGCGAGCAGTTGCTACGGGGTGCCGGCGACATCTTCGCCAGCGCGCTACAGCGCAAGCGCTCCGAGCAGCGGATCTTTCAGCTGGCCTACTATGACCGGCTCACGGGCCTGCCCAATCGCCAGCTGCTCCGGCGCCACGTGGCGCGCCTGTGTGAGCGTGGGGATACCTTTTCCCTGCTGCTGATCGATTTGCGTGATGCGGGCACCATCAACGACCTGCTGGGCCATGACGTGGGCGACCTGCTGCTGAAGGCGGTCAGTGCGCGGCTGCGCTCACGGCTGCCCGGGGGCAACGTACTGGCGCGCTGGGGCGGCGACGAGTTCATGCTCACCCTTCCGCTGGGCACCCTGGACGAGAAGGATGTACTGTTGCATCAGGCCGGCGAGCTGCAGTCCATGCTCGCGGAGCCGCTGCGGGTCGCAGGCCATGAACTGCGCATTTCATGCAGTGTAGGCATTGCCAGTCATCCGCGGCACGGGCTGGACGTGGACAGCCTGCTGCGCCATGCGGAGCTGGCATTGCGGCAGGCCAAGCTCTCGCTGGACGGGCTGATGCTCTACAACCAAGGGTTACAACGGCGTGCCGCGAGCCGGAAACGGCTGGAGACACGCTTGCGGGCCGCAGTGGACGCCAGCAGCTTCAGTCTGTGCTATCAGCCCATGGTGGATGCGGTCAGCGGCGAGTTACACGGCGCCGAGGCCCTGATGCGCTGGAAGGACAGCGAGCTGGGTCAGATCCCGCCGGATGAGTTCATCGCGCTGGCAGAGGAAACCGGCCTGATCATTCCCATGGGGGAATGGCTCCTTGAGCGGGTCTGCAGCGACCTGGCCATGTGGCGCCAGGCCGGGCTGCAACTCCCCCGGATCTCGGTCAATGTATCAGGCCACCAGTTACTCGACGAACGTCTGGCCACCCTGCTGGAGAACCTGCTACAACGACACGGGCTACCCGGCGCGTCACTGGAGCTGGAGATTACCGAAAGCACGCTGATGGAAGGGGAGAAATGCAAGCTGCTTCAGCATCTGCGGCGTCTTGGCATCAGCGTGGCCGTGGACGATTTCGGCACCGGTTACTCCAGCCTGAGCAAGATCAAACACATGCCGGTGAACATCCTGAAAATTGACCGCTCCTTCATTGAGGACCTGTTCATCGACCGTAATGACCGGGCCATCGTCATCGCAATCCTGGCCATGGCCCATCAGCTTAACCTGCGGGTGGTGGCCGAAGGCGTCGAAACCGAGCAGCAGCTCGCGTTCCTGCGCGAATCCGGCTGCGACCTGATCCAGGGCTTTCTGCTGGCACACCCCCTTGACCCGGATGGTTTTGCCAATCTGCTGCGTACAGGCCTGGCGCTGCCGACACTGTTCACACCGGAGACACTGCAGTAACAGCAGGCATCAGGGGACGAGAATCACGGATTCCGGCAGTTCCACCTCCATCATGATGGGCAGGTGATCGGATAACGGATAGTCCACCACCTCGGCTCGCTCCACGCGTATGGAGTCGGAAACCAGAATGTGGTCGATATTGCGGTGGGGACGCCAGCTGGGATAGGTGAACAGGTCTGCCAGCGGTTCCCGCAGGCAGCTGTGATTCAGCAGATGGCGCAGCTCCACACTGTCGCCCCGGCAGTTCAGATCCCCCATCACGACCACGTGCCGGAAATCCTGGATCAGTTCAGCCACATAGGCCAGCTGATTCATGCGCGTTCGCTGGCCCAGGGCCAGGTGCATCAGGATCAGGTGGAGATCGTCCTGCGGCCCCCCATAGCGCAGGTGCAGCGCCCCGCGCCCCGGGATCATGCCCGGCAGGCGGTGCTCCTTGACCTCCAGTGGCCGGAAACGGCTCAACACGCCATTGCTGTGCTGCGCCAGGCGGCCGATGCGTCGATTGGTCTGATCATGCCAGTAGGGAAAACCGGCACGCTGACTCAGGTATTCGGTCTGATTGACAAAGCCGCTGCGCAGGCTGCCCGCGTCCACTTCCTGCAGCCCGACGAGATCAAAGTCCAGCAGCAGTTCCGAGATCAATTCGATGTTGCGGGGACGTTCGGGGTGGGGAAAGAGATGCTGCCAGCTGCGGGTGAGATAGTCGCGATAATGGCGGGTTCGCATCCCCGTCTGGATATTGTAACTCATCAAGCGCAATCGCGAGCCCGGCCGCGCCGGAGGGGCGGCCGGCTCACGGGGCTGGAGCACACGGGTGGCCTCCATCAACGCGCCCCGTTGCGTTCCTTCTCGACCAGGAATTCGACAATGCGGATCAGCCGCTCCTGATTGCCTGCCATATTCATATCGATGAAATAGCGGCCATTCACCGCCATGGACGGCGTGCTGGACACCATGTACCGGCGCAGATTCTGCTGGTAACGGGTCAAACCGGTTTCCACACCAAACGATTCCCAGGCATCGAGCACTTCCTGCCGATCGATGCCCTGGGCCTCGAACACATCAGCCACCCGCTCCGCAGAGTCCAGCCGGTTACCGTCGCCATGGTAGGCGACGAACAGGGCGCCGTGCACCTCGTCCACCACGTCGAGTTCCTCGGCCACCACGAAGGCGCGGCCCAGGGACTCGGTCTGCCGGTTGAACACCACGGGATGCTTCACCACCACCACATCATCGGCGGCGCGCTCCTCGTAGGCATTGATCCGGGGCAGGAACTGGTTGCAGAACGGGCAGCCGTAGGAGAAGAATTCACGCACCTCGATCCGGTCAGCGTCCACGGTGGACACCGGATTCGCCAGCTTCCGGTAGTGCGTGCCTTCCTCGAAGGTCTGGGCCACAACCTGTCCGGTGATCAGCAATCCGCCCAGCAGGGCGGCAAACAGCATTCGCATATCGGGACTCCCCCTTGGCGACCGCCAAACGGCGGCGACCGCATCATCAACGTCGGGCCAGCCGGGCCGGCCTCGTTACCCTGTAGACCACCGAAGCGCCAGGTGGTTTCCACGACCAACCCTGACTGGGTCTGGGCGACCGGTGGCTGACCGGCCGCCTACAACTCGCCGTAGGAATGCAGGCCGGACAGGAAAATGTTCACCCCCAGGAACGTGAACGTGGTCACCAACAGGCCAACGATGGCCCACCACGCCATGGGCGCCCCACGCCAACCCTTGGTGAAGCGCAGGTGCAGCCATCCGGCGTAGATCAGCCAGGTGATCAACGACCAGGTTTCCTTGGGATCCCACGACCAGTAGCCACCCCACGCCTCGGCCGCCCATAAGGCGCCCAGGATGGTGGCGATGGTAAAGAACGCGAAACCCAGGGCGATGGTGCGATACATGATGTCGTCCATGGTCTCGGCGCTCGGCAGGCCGCGCCGCGTCCAGCCCTCCGGATTACGCGCCTGGACCAGGTAAGCCAGGCCCACCATGGCGGCAATGGCAAACGCGCCGTAGGCAACGAAGTTTGTCGGCACGTGGATCTTCATCCACCAACTCTGCAATGCCGGGATCAGCGGGTCGATCTCGTAAGCCTGACGGTCGAAGTGATACCACAGCAGGAAACCGATGGAGGCGGTGATAATCAGCCCCACAAAGCCGCCCAATGCACGGGTGCGGTAGCGGTGTTCGTAGTACAGGTAGATCAGCCCGGTGGTGAAGGCGAACAACACGAACACCTCATACAGATTGGTCACCGGGATGCGACCCACGTCGGGGGAGATCAGGTAGGACTCCCACCAGCGCACCAGCAGGCCGATCAAGCCGGCCCCCGACGCGGCCCAGGTCAGGGCGGAGCCCACTTTCTCGGTGAACTCCGAGCGCGCCAGCAAACCGGCGAAATACACCACCGTTGCCGCCGGGAACAGCGCGCACATCCACATGATGGCGGACTGGCTGGCGAGCAGGTAATTGAGGAAGAAATTGCTTTCCGCTGCCTCCAGGTTCGGATACTGGAACAGCGCGAACAGAGTCAACGCCGTCACCACCACACTGAACGCCCGGGCCGGTTTCCAAACCCAGCCCACCCAGACCAGCGAGATGTAGCTCAGGTAGAGGATGCCCTGCTCGTAGCGATCCATCCACTGGCTGAAATGGACGCTGGCATAGATGGTGCCCACGAGGAACGCGGCAGCCCATGCCCAATCGAACCAGCTCAGACGGCGCAGGAAACCGCGCTCGTCAAACTGCTCCATCACGTTTTCCGGGGTCGTGCTCATCGCCCACTCCTCAATCCCGCCTGTGCCCTGCAGCCACCTCGGCTGCCTTGATTCGTGCATCCAGTTCATCAGCCAGCGCGCCGAAGCTGCGCTGGAAGCCCAGCGGGTCACGCTGGTTCGCCCCGGCCAGCAGCAGTTCCGTACCGCCGCCCGGTCGCGGCTTGATCCAGCACCATGCCCGCCGGTGGGATACATAAAACATCAACAGTATACCAAGCGTGAGCAGGCCAGACCCCAGATAAACAATGGGTTGGCCCGGCGCCCGCGCGATCATCAGTCCCGTGGCCTGAACCTGGTCGAAGTCGGTGAGTTGCAGGAAAACCGGCGCTGCGTAGAGATCCATGGCTGACAGCGCGGCCAGGGAATCCCGGAAAAACGCCTGCCCGTCGTCGTCTGCGTCACTGACCGGTCGCAGATCACCGTCGCCCCGGGCCGCCTCGTACACCTCCCACAGGGTGCGTTCCATGGCAAGGCGCGAGAAGGTCATCAACATTTCCCGGCGGTCCTCCGGCACCTGGCGTTCCATCATGGACTGCTCCAGGTAGTGCAGCACCGAGGGCAGATCCTCTTCCAGAAGCCGCCGCACCAGATCCCGCGCACTTAGCGCCACCTGCGGCACCAGGCCGGAGTCACCGAGGCCGTATTCGGCCAGCGTGGCCTCCGCGGCCCGCTCGGATGCTGTGCGCAGCGCATCCTGATCCTGCAGGGAATTGTAGAAACTCAGGAAGGTATCCGGCCGCCCGCGGCTGTCGGCAGGCAGGTGCAGATAGCGGAAGTCCTCCTGTGGCGAACTGCGGACGCCACTCAGGAAGAATTGCCGGCCACGGACTTCCACCGGAAGCATGAAGTTGTGGTATTCCCGCGCCTCGCCGGTAGGCGCCCGCAGACGGAAGGTAAAGCTGGGCCCCACGTTCCGCACATCGCGCCGGGTCTGCGCCTCCTCGGTGGGGCGCACGTTGAAAAGCTCGAAATCCTCAAGCTCCAAGCGGTATTCACGGCCGCCGATTTCAACGGACTGGGCCTGCAGAACCTCGCCTTCCAGTTCCCAGGGGTCCCGGTCTTCGCCGCGCAACGGCCAGGCCCGGAGCCCGAGCTGCGAGCCCCCATCGCCAAAGCTGGCCTGGTAGATGGCGTAGCCTTCGTAGACCAGCGGATGGTTGACGCGAATGGTCTGGTGAATGGGCGCGTCCAACTCCGGTGCGGTGAGGATCACATCACTCTCGAAGGAACGCGGTTCACCGGTATCGTAGTGCTCGACCCGGAACTCCTCCACGTGCAGGCGGAACGGCAGATCCTGCACCACGTAGCCGTCCTTGAGGTCCAGAAACACCACACCGGCGCTACGACCTTCCGGGATATTGACGTTGCCGCGAAAAGCCCCCCGCGTGACCGGCAGGCGACTGGATTCGTCAATCTGGGACACCGGAATATTGCGCGTCTCGATCTGCAGCTGGCCGGTCCACTCCCGGAACTTGAGCAGGAGGTTGCCATCGATGAGTCCGCCAATGCAGATGACAACGATGGAAAGATGCGTGAACACATAGCCGAGCCGGTTCGTGCGCCCGGTCATGCCGGCCAGCAGTCGCGCATCCCCATGGGATTTTCGGCGGAAGCGGAAACGATGGCGCTGCAGAGCCTGAGCCCCGATCCGCTCCACCTCGGCAGCATCCAGCGACGTGCTCCATTCCCGTTTGTTGCTGAATGCACGCAGCGAACGCTCCTGCTGGTGCTCGCGGTAACGCTGCATGTCCTTGATCATGACAGGCGTGTTCCGCCACAGGCAGACCGAGGTGGAAACCACGAGGAAAGTCAGCATGAACAGGTACCAGACGGCGGAGTACACGTCGTACAGGCCCAGCTTGGCAAACACCTCGAACCAGAACGGCCCGAACTTCAACAGGTAATCCGGATAGGGCTGATTCTGCTGGATGATGGTGCCGATAATGGAGGCGATGGCCACCACGACCAATAGCGTGATAGCCAGGTTCATGGAACCCAGGAACTGGAGCAGAATTGCGGCCGTACCCTGCTGGCGACGGCGCTTGGGTCTCGCTTGGCTTGGGGTCGTCGTGGTTTCCATGCTGATCCAGACCGATGGAGGGGCCAGAAAGTTGCAGTCCGACTAAGCTTTCCGGAGGAAAAACCGGGTCTCAGTGATATCTGCCGCGCGTGGGCCGGGCACGAGGAGGGACAAGTAACGGAATTGCGGTTCCGGAGACGGGGAACCCGCCTTGCGGGCGGGTCCGTTTGCAACGGCGGACACGGGCCATGGCCGGCCCGCCATCACGCTAGCGCTCGCGGCGATAAAGCCCTTCCAGATAAGAGGCCACCGCTTCGATCTCCTCATCGGACATGTTCCGGGCCACATCCCGCATCATCCGGTTCGGATCGTTATCACGTTCCCCGTCACGGTACTTCTGCAGCTCCAGCGCCGTGTAGGTGGCGTGCTGACCGGCCAAACGGGGGAAGCCCGCGGAGGCAATGCCTTCACCCGCCGGACCATGGCAGGCAATGCAGGCCGCCACGTTTTTGTCGGGAATACCGCCACGGTAGATGCTTTCGCCCAGCTCGGCCAGATCCTCATGGGCAGCACCGATTTCCGGGGTCTGTGCGGCGTAGAAAGCCGCCAGGTCGCGCATGTCCTGCTCGTCCAGGTCGGCCACCTGGCCGGCCATCAACGCGTTCTGGCGTGTGCCTTCCTTGTAGGCGACCAGCTGTTCGAAGAGGTAGCGTTCACCCTGTCCCGCCAGCTTCGGCCACTCCGGGTTGGTGCTGTTTCCGTCAGCGCCGTGACAGGCGACACAGGTACTGGACAACTCCTGACCGCGAGACACATCACCGGCATGCGCCAGACCGGCGGCACCCAGCACGACAGAGGCGATGGCAAGACGCTGCCAAATCTTCATGGACAACCAAGCTCCTGAACAGTAGGGACTGCTGCTTCCAGTAGGCCGCCGAACGGGCCCCTGCGGGCGCCGCGACCGTGTGGGCAAAACGACTGGTTTTATACCAGCCAGCGGTTCCGGGGTCAATTTTGCGGCGCAGAAACAAAGCGTTCCGGGCAGTGCGCCAACCGCTGCTGGCGCCCGGGAAACGGTGGACTATTCCCATGCCGGCCCGGACTTAAAGCGTGCTCGAATGGCACCGCAGGGCATCATGGGAATCGTTCCGCGCTTCCTTTACCATTGCGCGGTGTTCAGGATTGGCGGTCGATTGCTGTCGTGGCCGTGCTGACAATGAGCGGGGAAGACCGCACCCAGCCCCGGGGCCACGAAACCCCTCGGATGTTCCGGCTCTGCCAGAAGGGGACTAACAATGAACCCGTTGTACCACCAGGCCCGATTCCTGAAGAGCGCCAACCGCTTGGATCAGCTGCCCCCGGATACCGGGCTGGAAGTGGCCTTCGCCGGCCGCTCCAATGCCGGCAAGTCCAGCGCGCTGAACGCCATCACCGGGCAGAAGAGTCTGGCACGCACCAGCAAGACACCAGGCCGAACCCAGCTGATCAACGTCTTTCCGATCAGCGACGCCATGGCGCTGGTGGACCTGCCCGGCTACGGATACGCCAAGGTGCCGGAGAAAATCCGTGCCCACTGGCAACAGGTGATGCCCACCTACCTGGCGAAGCGGCGGGCCCTGCGCGGCGTGATGCTGATCATGGATATCCGCCACCCGCTGCGGGATTTCGACAGCCAGATGCTGGCCTGGACCGGGGATACCGGACTACCGGTGCACATCCTGTTGAGCAAGGCGGACAAGCTGAAGCGGGGAGCGGCCATGCAGGTGCTGCTGTCCGTGCGCAAGGAATTGGAAGCCCGCTTTCCCCACGCAAGCGTGCAGTTGTTCTCGGCCCAAAGCAGGCTTGGTGTGGAGGAGGCGCACACAGTGCTGGACCGTTGGTTCGGGGTACAGGAAGTACCGTGAACACAGCCCCGCCGGCTGGAACTTTTCCCCGTTCAGCCGGTCTACACAATCGAGCGCCAGTGCCCGGCGCGGTTCGTCCGCTCCTTCCTGTGGCGGACGGGCAAAAGTCGGCCTAACCCCAAGGCCGCACTGTTGGCCCTGGTCTTTCCCCCCGAGAGCCAGGGCCTTTCTTTTTGTACCACGATCAGTGGGCTTCTTCCCAGTTTTCCCCCACACCCACGTCCACATCCAGCGGTACGTCCAGTTCGGCGGCTTCCACCATGAGGCGGGTCACCTCCCGGGTCACGGCCTCCACCTCGGCCTCCGGCACCTCGAACACCAACTCGTCGTGTACCTGCATGACCATGAGCACATCCGGCTCATCGCGCTGAAGCCAGTCATCCACCCGGATCATGGCGCGCTTGATGATATCCGCTGCCGTGCCCTGCATGGGAGCGTTGATGGCGGTGCGCTCGGCATACTGGCGCCGCTGGCTGTTGCGGGAGTTGATCTCCGGCAGGTACAGGCGCCGGCCGAAAACCGTTTCCACGTAGCCCTGCTCGTGGGCCTGCGCCCGGGTGTTGTCCATGTAGGCCTTGACACCCGGGTAGCGCTCGAAATAGCGGTCCACGTAATCCTGCGCCCGGCCGCGCTCCACGCCCAGTTGGCGCGCCAGCCCGAATGCGGACATACCGTAGATCAGACCGAAGTTGATCGCCTTGGCGGCGCGGCGCTGTTCGTCGCTGACCTGCTCCGGGCCGGTGCCGAACACCTCGGCCGCGGTGGCACGGTGGATGTCCTGCCCGTCCGCGAAGGCCTTCCGCAGTCCTTCGTCGCCGGACAGATGTGCCATGATGCGCAATTCCACCTGGGAGTAGTCCGCCGCCAGCAGCTTGTAACCAGCGGCCGGCACGAAGGCCTTGCGGATGCGCCGCCCCTCCTGGCTGCGCACCGGAATGTTCTGCAAATTGGGGTCAGAGGATGACAGCCGACCCGTGGCCGTGACTGCCTGGTGGTAGGAGGTATGCACCCGGCCGGTGTCCGGATCGATCATCTGCGGCAGCTTGTCCGTATAGGTGGACTTGAGCTTGGCCATGGCGCGGTGTTCCAGGATCAGCCGCGGCAATTCGTAGTCCTGGGCCAGTTCCTGCAACACCGATTCCGCGGTGGATGGCTGACCCTTTGGTGTCTTCTGCAACACCGGCAGGCCCTGGCGGTCGAACAGGATCTCCTGGATCTGCTTCGGCGACCCCAGGTTGAACGGCCCGCCTGCGGCCTTGTGCGCGGCCTGTTCCAGTTCCTGCATGCGCTGGGCAAGTTCGCGGCTTTGCTCCGCCAGCAGCTTCCGGTCCACGAACACGCCATTGCGCTCCATCCGCGACAGAACGGAAACCAACGGTACCTCGATTTCGCTGTAGATGCGGGCCAGCCCCGGGATTTCCTGCAGCCGGGGCCACAGCGTCCGGTGCAGCTGCAGCGTGACGTCCGCATCCTCGGCGGCGTAGGGAGTGGCCTGATCCACCGGCACCTGGTTGAAGGTGATCTGTTTGGCGCCCTTGCCGGCCACATCCTCGAACTTGATGGTACTGCGGCCCAGATACTTCAGGGCCAGGGAGTCCATGTCGTGGCGGGTGGCAGTGGAGTCGAGCACATACGATTCCAGCATGGTGTCATGCTCCACGCCGCGCAGCCTGATGCCATGTCGCGCCAGCACGCTCATGTCATATTTCAGGTTCTGCCCCAGCTTGGGCCGGTCCGGATCCTCGAGCAGGGGCTTGAGCTGCGCCAACACCTGCCCCCGGTCCAGTTGCTGCGGAGCATCCGGGCCGTCATGGGCCACCGGAATGTAGACCCCTTCGCCGGGCTCGATGGCGAAGGAGAAGCCGACAATGCGCGCCTGCATGTAATCCAGGCTGTCGGTTTCCAGGTCCACCGCAAACAGCTCGGCCTGCTCCAGCCGCTGGACCCAGGCATCCAGATTGCCCTGATCGGCAATCATCCGGTAATCGGTTTCCGCGCTGTCATCTCCGGCAAGGTCCGGCTCCGCCTCCGCACGCTCCTGCTCCAGCTGGGACAGCCAGCTGGAGAACTCGAAGCGGCGGAAATGCTCGCGCAACGCGGCGGTATCCTGCTTACCGCGATTCAGATCCGCCGGCGCCCGATCCAGGCTCACGTCACAACGGATGGTGGCCAGCTGACGGGACAAGGGCAGCTTGTCCAGATGCGCACGCAGACTCTCGCCCACCTTGCCGCTGATCTCCTCCGCCTGCTCCACCAGACTGTCCAGGTCGCCAAACTGGCCCAGCCATTTGGCAGCGGTTTTCGGCCCCACCTTGGGAATCCCGGGGATGTTGTCGGAAGTGTCGCCCACCAGGGCGAGATAGTCGATGATCCGCTCCGGCGGCACACCGAACTTTTCACCCACACCCGCCACGTCCAGGGTTTTGCCGGTCATGGTGTTGATCAAGGTGATCCGGTCCGTGACGAGCTGCGCCATGTCCTTGTCGCCGGTGGAAATCACCACATCCCAGCCGTCGGCCTCGGCGCGACGTGCCAATGTTCCGATCACATCGTCGGCTTCCACACCCTCCACCTCCAGCAGGGGCAGTCCCATGGCGCGCACCAGATCCTTCAATGGTCTCACCTGCGTGCGCAGGTCATCGGGCATGCTTGGCCGGTTGGCCTTGTACTCCTCGAACAATGCGTCGCGGAAGGTCTTGCCCGGCGCATCAAACACCACGGCGATGTGGCTGGGCTCATAGTCCTTGAGCAGACGGCGCAGCATATTCACCACCCCGTAGATCGCGCCGGTGGGTTCACCAGCGGAGTTGGTCAGCGGCGGCAGTGCATGGAAGGCGCGGTACAGGTAGGAGGAGCCGTCCACCAGAATCAGGCGTTTGTTCGAGGCGTCAGTCATCACCAACCCTTACCCGGTCACATGGCGGCTCAGGCCGCCTGTTCAGAAAACGCCCAGCGCCGGACGGGTCCGGTTCCGCGGTGCTGTCGCTGGACCATCAATGTGCCGTAGGATACGCAAAGGGGAGCAGTTTGTAATGGGCCGGCGGTGACGTCCGCGGCCTGGAGACGGCGGATGAACGGAACAGATAAATTTGATGGTCGTGGCCTGGCGAACGACTCACTGATGACCCGTGAGAGCTGGAAGATCTTCCAGATCATGGCCGAGTTCGTCGAAGGCTTCGAACGCCTGGCGCAGATCAAGCCATCGGTGAGTGTGTTCGGTTCCGCCCGGACGCCGCCCGAGCACCCGTATTACGGACTCGCCGAGGAAACCTCGCGGCAGCTCTCCGAAGCCGGCTTTTCGGTGGTCAGCGGAGGCGGTCCGGGCATCATGGAGGCGGCGAACAAGGGCGCGCACGCGGGCAAATCCCTCAGCATCGGGCTGAACATTCAACTGCCGAAGGAGCAGGCGGGCAATCCGTACCAGGACATCAGTCTGCATTTCCGCCACTTTTTCTCGCGCAAGGTCATGTTCGTGAAGTACGCCTCGGCGTATGTGGTGCTGCCGGGCGGATTCGGTACCCTGGACGAGCTGGCCGAGATCCTGACGCTGGTGCAGACCGGTAAAACCCGACGCATCCCGATCATTCTGATGCACCACGGCTTTTGGGACGGGCTGCTGGGCTGGTTCCAGGACCATCTGGTGGCCGAGGGCATGATCGACGAAAGGGATCTGGATCTGTTCAAGGTGGTGGACGAACCCGAGGACGCGGTCAACGCCATCTTCGATCACTACGAACACCGCGGCTTCGAGCCCTCGGCCTGGGAGCGGGAGATCCTGCTGGACCTCTGAGGCCCGGCCCATTGCGGACGCGGAGAGCTGCCATGAAAACGAGCTATACACTGTTTCTGCCGCTGGCGCTGTTGCTGGGCGCCTCGGCGGCGCTGAGCGAGGAGCGCCGCCAACCGATCATCACCGCGCCGCCGCCGCCGGAGGAGCTGACCCTGGGGGAGGAGGTGGAACCCCAGGTCACCATCGTCGAGCGGCAGTGGGCCACCATCGAGGAGTACAGCATCGATGGCCAGGTGTACGCGGTGAAGATCACCCCGGCGGTGGGCCCGCCCTACTACCTCTATGATGTGGACGGATCCGGCCAGCTCACGACGCGTATCGAGGCGCTGGGGGATTCACCCAACATCAACCGGTGGAAGATCATTCAGTGGTAGGCTCTGCCGGGCGGGCTCATGCGGGCGAGAGGTTGGCGTAGGCGGCAACGAGCCATTTGGTGCCGACGCTGGCGAAGTTCACCTGCACCCGCGCAGCCGGGCCCTGACCCTCGTAGCGCACCACCACCCCGTCACCGAACTTCTCATGAAATACCCGCTGGCCAAGGCCGAAACCGCCCTCCGGCGCCGGCTCGTCCACCAGCCCGCGGCGTACCGCCATGCGCGGTCGCGACACCGAGACCCGGGTACGCACGTGCTGGACCAGCTCTTCCGGTATCTCTCGGATAAAGCGTGAGGGTGCGCCCCAGCGTTCCTCTCCGTGAATGCGGCGCTTCTCCGCCCAGGTGAGTACCAGCCGCTGCCGAGCGCGGGTGATACCCACGTAGCAGAGCCGCCGCTCCTCCTCCAGCCGGTCCGGGTCCTCGGCGGACATGCGATGGGGGAACAGGCCTTCCTCCAGCCCGGCCAGGAAGACCCAGGGAAACTCCAGCCCCTTGGCCGAATGCAGGGTCATGAGTTGGACGCACTCCTCCCAGTCGTCCGCCTGACCCTCACCGGCTTCCAGCGCCGCGTGGGCAAGGAAAGCCGTGAGCGCGTCCATGTCCTGGTCATCGGTCTGCTGCCATTCCTGTTCGAAGCCGCGGGCGGCGCTGACCAGTTCGTCCAGGTTTTCCAGCCGGGATTCACCCCGCTCATCCCGATCCTTCTGGAACAGCTCCCGCAACCCGGAGTTTTTGATCACGGTGTCGAAAGCGTCCGCCAGCGGCTGCTCCGCCGCCACTTCGGCCACCGTGTCGATCAACGCCAGGAAGCGGGTGACGGCATTCGCGGCGCGACCCGGCAACAGGCGTTCGTCCAGCGCCGAGACCGCCGCCTGCCACAGGCTAAGGCTGCGGGCGCGGCCGTGTTCCCGCAGAATATCCACGGTCTTGCCGCCGATGCCCCGGGCGGGCGTGTTCACCACGCGCTCGAAGGAGGCATCATCATCCCGGTTGTTCACCAGCCGCATATAGGCCAGGGCGTCCTTGATCTCGGCCCGTTCAAAGAAGCGCAGCCCGCCGTAGACCCGGTACGGGATGCCGTGGGCCAGCAACGCCTCCTCGAAAACACGGGATTGGGCGTTGGAGCGGTACAGCACCGCGAAATCAGACCGGCTCTGGCCCTGCTGCAGCCCCTCGTTGATGCGATCCACCACGAAGCGCGCCTCATCCAGTTCGTTGAACGCCGCGTACAGGGCGATGGGCTCACCGTCGGCGCCCTCGGTCCAGAGGTTCTTGCCCATGCGGCCCGTGTTGTAGGCGATCAGGGCGTTGGCGGCGTTAAGGATGGTGCTGGTGGAGCGGTAATTCTGCTCAAGGCGGAGGACCCGAGTGTCCGGGTAATCCTCGCTGAAGCGACGGATATTCTCCACCCGGGCGCCGCGCCAGCCGTAGATGGACTGGTCATCATCACCCACCACGAACAGATCCGCGTCCGGGCCGGCGAGCATCCGCAGCCAGTTGTACTGGATGCCATTGGTGTCCTGGAACTCATCCACCAACACATGGCGGAACTGATTGCGGTAATGCTCCCGGATCGTGGGGTTGTCCCGCAGCAGTTCATAACTGCGCAGCAGCAGTTCGGCGAAGTCCACCTGGCCGCCCCGCTGACAGGCCTCCTGGTACGCACGGTAAATGCGGACCAGGCGATCGGTGTAGGGATCCTGGCCTTCGCCCAGATCATCCGGACGCAGCCCATCATCCTTGCGGCTGTTGATGAAACCCTGCACCTGCTTCACCGGCCAGCGCGCCTCGTCCACCTCCAGCAGGCGCATGACGCGCTTGATCAGGCGTTTCTGATCGTCCGAATCCAGGATCTGGAAGCCTTCCTGGAGACCCGCATCGCGCCAGTGGCGGCGCAGCAGGCGGTGGGACAAGCCGTGGAAGGTGCCCGTCCACATGCCGGCGGCGGACATACCCAGCAGACTTTCGATGCGGCCACGCATCTCCGCAGCCGCCTTGTTGGTAAAGGTCACCGCCATCAGGGTAAACGGCGAGGCGCCCTCTACCCGGTTCAGCCAGGCGGCCCGGTGCACCAGCACACGGGTCTTGCCGCTGCCGGCGCCGGCCAGCACCAGGTGCCGACCCAGCGGGGCGGACACCGCCTCGCGCTGGGCATCGTTCAGGGGATCGAGAATATCGGAGACGTCCATGGACAGGGAGTTTACTAGGCTTTGCAAGGCCTTTGCCACGACGGCGGGATTCCGCCGCCGCCATCGCGACACGCGCAAGCGGGGACGGCCGCGTGCTCAGATGCCCTGCTGAAGGCTACGCACCGCGTCCAGCGATTGCACCGTTTCCCCCAGGGCCTTCACCGTGGCTTCCCGCGCCGAGCCCTTGCGCCAGAGAATCGCGATATGTCGCTTCGGCTGCGGTTCCGAAAAACGGTGCATACGCACGGCACCGGCGTTGGCGAGCCCGCTACCGGCCTGCGCGGCCAGCTCGGGAAGCAGGGTGATGCCGGCGCCGGAGGCCACCATCTGGCGCAGGGTCTCCAGGCTGGTGGCACGGAACTCCCGCTCATTGGTAGCGCCCACCAGTTTGCAGATCTCCAGCGCCTGATCCCGCAGGCAGTGGCCCTCTTCCAGCAGCAGCACCCGCTCGCTGGTGAGATTGTCCAGCGAGACAGGGGCGTTTTCCTCGAGGGCATGGTCCCTGGGGGCGGCGAGCACGAAGGGTTCATCGTACAGCGGCAACTGGGCAAAGCCCTCCGCGCCTTCCACCGGAACGGCCAGAATGACGGCATCCAGCTCGCCGCGGCGCAACTTCTCCAGACAGTGGGCGGTCTGCTCCTCGTACAGCAGTGGGCGCAATCGGGGGAATGCCTCACGCATGACGGGAACCAGGTGCGGGAGCAGGTAGGGTCCGACGGTGGGGATGAGGCCCAGGCGGAAGTCTCCGGAGAACGGATCGGACGCCGCCCGCGCCACCTCCACGATATCGTCCGCGGTGTTCAGGATATATCGGGCCCGTTGCGCGACCTCGGCACCGATGGGGGTGAGCATCACCTGGCGACTGGTCCGCTCCACCAACTGGACGCCGAGGAACTCCTCCAGCTTCTTCAGCTGAGCGCTGAGTGTCGGCTGACTGACAAAACAGGCCTCGGCCGCGCGCCCGAAATGGCGATGGTCCGCTACAGCCACCAGATAGCGGAGATCCCGCAAATTCATCCCGAATACCTCCGTGTCCCTGTCACCAGCCGTCAACCAGCGCGGCATGGCAAGCACCGCCGATCCGGCCCTCCCCACCACCCGGCGGGTGAATGCGAAATTGGGCTTTCCCGGGTACGACTGCTGTAATAGCCTACCAGATGATCCGGCAGGTACAGCCCTGTACGGGCGCGTTTACGCGTTGCGGCCCGCGGCTGCGACGGGGATTGACGGCAAACGACTGGATAAAACGGACAAGGGATGAACGTGCTTACTGCCCAGGTGACTCCCGCACGGGTTTCGGTGCTGATTGTGGACGACGCCCGGGTCACGCTGGAGATTCTCCGTCGTACGCTGAAGCAGGCAGGCTACGAGGACATCCGTGTCGCCACCAGCGGCCAGGACGCGCTGGACCAGCTTCAGGATCGTCCGGCCAACCTGCTCCTGGCGGATTGGCTGATGCCGGGGATGGACGGTCTGGAACTCACCCGCCGGGTGCGGCAGCTGGATGAAGACAACAACCAGTACACCTATATCGTGCTGCTGACCGGGCGCGAGGGCAGTGACTCCCTGTCCACCGCCTTCGCCGGCGGCGTTGATGACTTCGTCAACAAGTCCCCCGACAACACCGAGCTGCTGCTGCGACTCCACGCCGCAGGGCGGGTAGCTGCACTGCAGAACGAACTGCTTCAGGCCAATCAACGGCTTCTGGAACTGAACCGGCTACTGGGCACCCAGAACAGTTTTGATCTGCATACCGGGCTGGGCAACCGGCAGTATCTGGAGCAGGCGTTGGGAAAACTGCTGCGTCACGTGGAAGGGCGTGGTGGACTGGCCTGCATAGCCGTGGTGTCGCTGACCGATCTGCCCCGACTGCAGAAAAGCCATGGCGATGGCGTGCTGGATGATCTGGTGGAAATCACTGCCGTACGCCTGCAGCAATCGGTCCGGCCTCTGGACACCGTGGGCCGGCTGGACGAGCACCAGTTTGCCATGCTCATGCATGTGGATGATCCGGACCAGTGCCACCCGAATGCATTCAAACGCGTCCATGAAGCCCTGAACCTGCGCGCCTTCAAGACCCGTCAAGGCTTTATCAACGTCCGCTGCGCCATGTCCATCTGCGGCATTCCGCAAAAGGACATCACCAGCACCCTGCAACCGGGGACGCTGTTGGACATGGCGCAATCCGGCATTCCGGAGGCCGAGCTTAGCGGCCGGGTGCACCAAGTTCGCTGGCAACGGCCCGGATAAACCGCACGGGGCGGGCTGTGCTCAGCCCTCCTGGTCACGCTTTTGGAGCGCTTCTTCCAATTCACGGATACGTGCCCGCGCCTCGTCACCCTCCGGTATGTTACGTCCGCTGTCACGCCAGTTCACCGCGGCCTTGAAGCCCTCCGCCTGCGCGTAGCGACGGAACCAGAGCCCTTCCGGATTATGGCGGGTAATGCCATCGAAAATGGTGGCGAACATCTGGCTCTGCTCAAGCCCCATGGTCAGCATGATCTGGTTGACCACCAGCTTGTGCATGGACAGATGGCTGACGGGGACACCGGCAATGCGCTCGGCCAACTTCATGGTTTCCCGGTCCAGGTCGGCCTCTGGAACCACCGCGTTGGCGAGCCCCCATTCGCCGGCGGTCTTGCCGGTGATGACATCGCCGGTGAACATCAGTTGCTTGGCGCGGGTGGGTCCCAGGCGGTAGGTCCACATGGCCGTGGTGGGGCAACCCCAGACCCGGGTCGGCATGTAGCCGATGCGGGCATCCTCGGCCATCACCAGCAGATCGCAGCAGAGCGCGATGTCACTGCCACCGGCCACGGCGGCCCCATGCACCTTGGCGATGGTGGGTTTCCGGGCCCGCCACAGGCTCATGAAATCGTCGGTGTTCCGCTTCATGTAGGCGTAATCCACCATTGGATCCCAGGGATGGGACTCCTGCTGGCACGGGTGGTCCATCTGTCCCTGACCGTAATGCACCAGATCGTACCCACCGCAGAACCCCTTGCCTGCGCCTTCGACGACAATCACATGCACATCGTCATTGGCCTCGGCCCACTCTACGGCTTGGCGGATGTCCCGCGGCGTGTCGTCATTAATGGCGTTCAGTCGTTCCGGTCGGTTTAACAGGAGACGGGCGATACGGGGGTTCTGGACGTCCTGGGTGATCTTGACGGTGTTGAGTTCCAGCATTGCTGCCTCCGGAGTGGTAGCGTAAAGGAAACACTGATCTATTCCCATGGTGCTCTGGCTTTGCAGCGTGTTCGGGGGCAAGGCGCGGCTCGCAGGCAATGGCAAGCCCTTGGCAAGAGCCGTAACGCAGAACCCGGACACGCTGCGAAGCCCCGTAGGGCGGGTCATTCGCGCACGCTGAGCATCATGGGAATAGATCAGTGTTTCCTAAAGCCGTGGCACGGACGACGACCGAGCCGCAGGGCTACAGTCAGTCATGACTGACTGTAGCCTACTCAAGGACTGCAAAGGGTGCAATTCCATGGCGAACGGGGTGCAGACACGGTCTGCAGCGGCAGCTTCCCTCAGGAAGCGGATCACCGATGCGGCGGTGGAGTTACTGATTGAAGAAGGGGTGGCCAGGACCACGACCTTGGCCGTGCAGAAGCGGGCCGGGGTGAGCCGTGGGGCACTACTGCATCACTTTCCGAACCGGGCGCAATTGCTGGCCTCAACCATTGAACAACTGGTGCAGCGGAACGAGCGGCAGATCGATGAGGCGTTCATCAGCCAGGCCGGGCAGGGCGGTGACGTGGAGCAGGCCCTACAGGCGCTGAGCGACAATATGGCACAACCATCCTACCTCGCGGAAATGGAACTGTGGACACTGGCCCGCAACGACCACGAGTTGCGCGAGGCCTTGTATGTGGCGGAGAAAGCGGCCCGCTATGATCTGGATCGCGTTGTGGGCCGGCTGCTGGATTGCTGGCGCCACCATCCGGATTACCCGATGCTCGCCGATCTGAGTGTGGAATTCCTGCGCGGGTTGGCGTTCTCAGATCTGCTACGTAACCGCCCCAGCTACCGTTACCGGATGATCTGTTTGTGGGTCGAGTTGATCAACGGTTACCTGGAAAGCCGGACAGAGGAGGGGGCGGAAGCCGGTACAGGCCGTGACCCCGGTTGACCCGGGACGTTGCCAGAACTAAGGAAGCAGTGCTTCCTTAACGCAGCCCCAGGTCGAACTCCACCAGAACGTCATCCGGAATGAAGTCGGTGTCCGCAAATTCGCCGATGCCGACCTGGTAATCGAGACGCCTGATCCGTGAGGAGCCTGTCAGTCGCCAGCCGCCGTTTTCCCCGTCAAGCTGGAACCGGCCCTGCTCCGGCCTGGAGACGCCCCGGATGGTCAATTCGCCGGTGACCAGGAAATCGCTACCGTCCCGTTCGATCGATCGCGTGCGCCACTCCGCTGAAGGGTAATTATCCACGTCCAGCGCTTCGGGCTCCTGGATGCCAATATTCAAGTCCCGGTTGCCGGTGGCCACTGAGGTCAGGTCCACGGTCACGCTGATATCTCCCTGGTCAGGTTCACCCGCCTCCATGCAGTACTCGACCCGGAAACTGGTGAATCCGCCGGTGAAGGTCGAGCGCTCGATGCGAAAATGGAAGCGGATCTCCCCGCGGTCCGCCCCTCCCTGGTAACAGACGGTTTCAGCCGAAGCCAAGGGAAGGCTACCGCCGCCGAGCAGCGCCACGGTGATCACGGGCAGGAAGCATAGCGGCCGTTTC
>SLCE01000036.1 GCA_007125985.1 Ectothiorhodospiraceae bacterium
GCGCCCCGGTGGAGCGAAACTCGGTCACCGCTCCCGGCTGCACCCCGCGCTCGCGCGCGCCATCGACGATGGCATGGGCGATGGGGTGTTCCGAGGCGTTTTCCACCGCGGCCGCCAGCGTCAGCAGCGTTTGCTCGTCCGTTCCGGCCGCCGGCACCACTTCGGTCAGTTTCGGTTCGCCGCGCGTTATGGTGCCGGTCTTGTCCAGTACCATCACCTTGACATCCTTGAACGTCTGGATGGCCTCACCGGAGCGGATCAGGATGCCGCGCTCGGCGCCCAGTCCGGAGCCCACCATGAGCGCCGTCGGCGTTGCCAGGCCAAGCGCGCAGGGGCAGGCGATGACCAGAACGGCAACTGCGGCCAGAATGGCCAGTACCGGCACGGCAGCATCCGGGTTGACCCAGGGCAGGAACTCCGCACCCCAGAACAGGATCGGTCGCAACGCGTCCGGGAACAGCAACCAGGCGATCAGGCTGCCGAGTGCGATGAGCAGAACCAGGGGCACGAAACGCGCCGTCATGCGGTCGGCGAATTCCTGAATGGGAACGCGCGAGCCCTGCGCCTGCTCCACCAGCTTGATGACCTGTGACAGAAAGGTGTCGCCGCCGACGCGGGTCGCTTTCACGCGCAGCCGGCCTTCCTTGTTCATGGTGGCGCCGATCACCTCGTCGCCACCACCCTTGTATACCGGCACGGATTCGCCGGTGGCGATCGATTCGTCCAGGTGACTCTCGCCGTCCACCACTTCGCCGTCCGTCGGCACCTTGTCTCCGGGGCGCACGATCATGATGTCGCCCGGCTGCAACTCCTTTACCGCCACCTCGACCTCCTCGCCGTCGCGCTCGACGCGTGCCGTTTTCGCACCCATGGTGAGCAGCCGGCGGATAGCCTGGGACGCGCGGCCCTTGGCTTTGGCCTCCAGGTAACGGCCCAGCAGGTGGAACGTCATGATGGTGGCTGCCATCTCGATGAACGAGGTCATGGGATAGATGAATCCGGCCAGCCCGATCAGATAGGGCGGCAAGCTGCCCATGGAGATCAGCACATCCATGTTGGCATTGCGGTTCTTGATCGACCGCCATGACATTTTGTGTGTGGCGGCACCGCCGTATAGGAACACCACCGGGAAGGCCAGCAGGGCGACGATGGCGAGGTAGCCCGGAATCGGCTGCCAGAACATGTGTGGCATCATCAGGATCATGATGAGGGTGGTGGGTACGGCGGCAATCCACAGTCGTGTCCATGCCTGGCTGAGATAGGCTTCCTCGATTTCCGCATCGTCCGCGACATCGCCGCTGCCCTCGGTGCTCACCGAAGCGACGTCGTAGCCGGCGTCCTCCACCGTTTTCTGCAGCCGGTCGGGACGGGGTCCGGCGGCGGCCACTTCCACCGTGACGCGATGATTGCCGATGTTGGTCGAGATGCTGTCGATGCCGTCCAGACGCTCAAGAGAGCTGCGGATAATCCCCGCGCAGTGGTCGGAGCCCATGCCCGGCACAGTCAGAACCACCCGCTGCGTCTCGCCAGTGCCGGACACCGCAGCCACGTCATAGCCCGCATTCTCTACGGCCCGGCGGATGCGGCTGCTGTCCAGCTTGTCGGTCTCGTAGCTGACCTGTACACGGTGCGCGGCGATGTTTGTGGTGACGTCCACCACCCCGTCGAGCTTCCGCAGAGACGTGGCGATGATCCCTGCGCAGTGGTCACTGCCCATGCCGGGGACCGTTAAACGAAGCTCGCTGTTGTCCATCGTGCATTCGCCTGTTCAGAGGTTTGTTGGTATTGCCCCGTTGCACGGCCTTTTCCGCCGAATCGCGCAGCCAACGGCAACCGATGTCGTCACTCGTTCAATGCCAGCGGGTAGACCGCCTGCCGCGTGATGCGGTCCGCCAGGCCAGCGGCGTTCAGCCGGTGGTCCTCAGCGCTACCCGCCACCATGCCCTCCATGGCGGTGCATGAACAGATGCATGATGAGGCAGCCCGCGAGCAGCAGGAGCGGTGCGAAGCCGATGACGTGTTCCCAGTGATTGGCAGCCAGGTTGCCGCCGATCAGCGCGACTCCGGCGATCAGGACCACGGTTAAGGGTGTCCCCAGTCGTTGGGTAAGGCGCGTCCACATGTCGTTCTCCTCCTTGGGGGAATTCGTTGCCGGGGCGGCGACTGGCGTGACCAGCAGCGCCTCGGCATTGCGATTCACTGATTGCCGTGGACGATCAATCGTCACCGTGATGCTGCTGATGGTCACCACCGCGACCGCGTTTGCCGCCCATGCCACCATGCCGTTCGCCCATGCGTTCACGCATCTGCTGGCGCTGCTCGTCGGTGAGCATGTCCTGCATGTCGTTCCGCATGCGGATGCGATCGGCCAACATGTCCCCGTGCAGATCGGCCATGCGACCGTGCAGTTCACGTGCGGCATCGGGGTCTGGCCGTTCCGAGCGCATCAGGACCTGCATCTCCTCGCGCAAGTCCATCATCTCAGCCATCCGGCTGAATTCCGCGTGGCGATGCTCGCTGCGGCGCTCGCGCAGCTGGGTTTGCTGGTCTTCATTCAGATCCAGATCGCCCATCATGCCCTTACTGCCGTACATGCCCATGCCGCCATCGGACATCATGCCGCCATGCATGCCCATGCCACCCTGGCCACCGCCATGCATACCGCCACTCATCATGCCCTGCATGCCGCCGGACTTGCCGCCCATCATCGGGCAGTCCTGCATCATGCCCATGCCACCGCCGTGCATGCCTTGAGCGCCCTGGCCGCCGCCCATCATGCCTTGCATGCCCTGAGCGCCGGCGATACCGACAACGCCCGCTCCAACGAGCAGGGCCACACCGAGTGCTGCCTTGTAACCGCGATTCATCGTCATTTCGAAATCTCCTGAAGCGTGTGCTTCAACGGGTGGAATTGTCAGGGACAGTCGTTCTGTCCCGGGTCAGTGGGTGTCCAGCAGATCCTGCTGGCGCCGAAGAAACTCCTCCCGGCCCATCTCGCCCCGGGCGTAACGCTCTGCCAGTGCCTGCAGCGGTTCGCCGCCGCCTGTCCGGTGTCGCCCCAGCAGGGCAGACAGGATCAGGTAGGCGCCGGCAAGCGCCAGGGCGAGGACGGCGATCATGAGGAGCACCATCAGCGAGTGGCCGAGCCAGTAGCCCGCACCGGTGTCGTGAATCAGTGAATGCATGGGTCGTGACCTCCCGGGTCAAGGTGTAAGGAGCGCCCGTGGGCGCAGTGCTGCGGGAGGTCGGTGAATCAGACGCGCAGGCGCTGGGTCAGCAGGTAGGTCGGCACCCTGGGCAGAGCACGGGTAGACAATCGTTCGGGAATCTCAGGGGGGTGCGTAGGGATGAGGTTGGATGCCGGATCAGGCGCGGTTAGTGCGGCGGAACCCTCGCCGGAATCCGGAACGTCCAGGTAACGCTTGTCAGCAACCAGACCCGGAACCGTCTGATGATTACCCACGTGATGGCAGATCGGGGTGTCCGAAGGACTGTGCGTGTGGAAGCCTGATTCAGCGGGAGATCCGCCGACGGCATGCAATGGCTCCGGACTTGCCATTGACACGGTGACCGGTAGCAGGACGAGAAGCACCAGTAGCAACAAGCACCAGGAGCGAATCGGCTGTGGTGCGTCGCGGGGGCTGTGGACTTCGTGCTGCCGCATGACTCAGGGCCTTCACGGGAAATAGTGAGTATGACAACCACTATAGCTGCTCATATGCAAGAAGGATTGACCGCGGTCAAGTCCGCTCAATACAGGCTCTCCAGGTGCACACTCAACCCAAAGCGCATTTGCACGCAGGGGCCCTCGCCGCGGAACCTGGCCAAGACTATGCCTGTAGCTCCCTCAAGCCGACGCTGCGCTCCAAAGCAGGCCGGTTACTCTGAGCGTTAGATGTCGAGCGAGAGCGATGCCGATACGAACAAGGCGCGCTCGCTTTGGCGGTCAACCGTCCGCCATCGGCTTGGCAGCATCCAGCGCCACTTGGGCGTCATCGGATGTTGATGGTCCGAGTCAGCATGCCCAGTCTGGGGTTGCCCACGGAAACTGTGGCCCTTCCCTCACCTTCGATCAGCCAGCGGGTGGTTATCCGGTGACTCGTGCCCCGAGAACGCTGATACCAGGGCATGTGGGCTCCCTCGCCCAGGCCGCGACCCCAGCCGTCCAGGTGACCGAGATCCCTCTGAGCTGATTGTGTTTCGCGCAGTTGGCACTGCGCCGTCTCCACCCGCGCCCGGATCGGCGCATTCCATGGCCGATCACGGGCGGCGTTGACACCATGGCTGGGCAGGTAACCGTGATTGGCCACAGTCAGTTGCAGTTCGAAGTGGCCGCCGCCCAATGCCGTGCAGCGCAGCTCCTCGATCTCCAGGTGGGGCAACAGCGCTGCCACGCGGAGCCAGTAGGCGGCGATACCATCACAGATCTCCGGCAGAAGTTCAGGCGGTGGATTCCAGATGCCGATGCGTGGATCCGCACCCCCCACCTCCGCCGAACCAAGCTGCGGATGCTGTAGTGGCTGCCAGCGGCCGAAGACCCGATGCCCGTTGTGCTCCGCATCCCACCGGGCGAGGCGTTCCATGTCGTTCCTGCTGAGCCCGGTATAGTGATCGACAAAGCGTTTCGGCTTTGGTTGGCCTATGCGGTGGAACAGGTCCCACAGCTCGCAGACCTGCGCCAGGCAGCCTCGCTGATGGTAGGCGTAGTCGGTGAGATCGCCGCGCAGCGGCGTGTCCGGCTCATAGGTGAATTCTTCGTAGCCGCTGACCGTGGGATACCCCACCAGTTCCTCGGCCCAGGCGGCCAGTTGCCGGTAGAGCGCCAGGTCCCCCTGGTCCATGCGATTGTCCGGACCGTCAATCAGGGGCCGGATGAACACGCCGCCAAAGGTGTGCAGGTTGAGCCAGGCATACAGATTCGGATGGCTGGTGGCGAACTCGATAATGGACCGGGTTTCCGGTTCGGAGCCGGGGTAATCGCCGGCGCCCATTTGCTCCGGTTCGGGCTGCCAGCTCCACGGGAAGTTGCGATTGAAATCCGTCGTGTACCGCAGCATTTCCGGCTCCGGGATGTGTTCCCCGTCCCAGTCCTCGATCACCCCTTCCGGGTACAGCTTCCAGTAGGGTGGTGGGTCCTCGACGCGCCGGGGCAGCATCAGGCCGGGGTGGCGTTGCGACTCGACAAAATCCCCGGCGTTGTCGCGAACGCGTAGGTAGCGGCAGATGCCATCACCGTCAAGGTCCTGCGGGCGCCAGCGGGGGCGGTTGTCTGCCGCCGGCCGGTCGCGGGGTGCGGAGCGCACAAAACCGCCCCGGGTTAGCATCGCTTCGGCGCCGTCAGGGGACATCCGGGGGCAGATGTGGAATAGGACTTCGCGCAGACGCTCGCGCACATGCTCGGGAAGGCCGAAGGGCGGTGGTTCCGCGTCTTGGTGCAGCCGCAGCGCCGCTTGGGCCACCGCCAGCGCGACGCTGGAGCCGGCGAGTTCCGCGCCGTGCATGTTGCCGTCCACCCAGACCGCCGGTCGAATCCGCTGCGGTTCGCTGCCGACGGTTAGCATCCAGATCTCCCGCCCCTCCGGCGTTGTGCCAATGCTGTGCAGATGTGCGAATTCGGGGTAGGTGTCCGCCCATTGCCGCAGCTGCCTGGTCAGCGCCTGATAGTCCAGATACCCGTGGCGGAAGCTGGTCTTCTCATCGTCCATGCCCGGAACCACCCTCAATCGTGCGTCTTGATCAAGAGTATGGAACAAGGGCGGTAGGTCGCGCCGTGCCCGGCGTCCGTGCGGGAGAAACGTCAGCGGAAACCGCCGTCCGGTCCCCGCCACCGGGTCTGCCGCGAGCGCAGGGCTTGCCTGGCGGGCAGCCGGCGGGCCCAGCGAATATCCTCAGGCCCGTATCCCATGTCTTGCGGGATGCACTCGGTACCACGAAGCTGCCACCGATCATCCCGGATGAGTTGTGCATGAAGTGATCAGCTTGGCCAGCAGCGCCCTTTAATTATTTCGCCCGTCCGGCCCTCGGCGGCCGCTCCGGTGGGCACCTGCCAAGCGTCACGCCAGACAGGATCTGAAGTTTTCAGGCGTTTCCAAACCGTCCGTGGAAACGGGGCGGAACCCCTCAGTGCTTTCTGAGAAATGGACCCAATGGGTTGGACAGGAAAGTTGGCCGGCTACGTGGGGTCTACTGATGTAGACTGCTCGAGAGAGTAGGGAGCAGAAGTAGATGACCCGCAGCAAGCGACGTAACCATTCCTCGGCAGCCACGGCGCTGGCAGCGCTGAAGGGTGAGCAGCTCGCTGTTCGTCCTGAGCTGCCCCGTGCCTGCCCCAATGACCGCTAAGCAGAGAGTCCGGAATATGACGGAAGGATCGCACTATACCCCACCGAAGGTGTGGAAATGGGAACAGGAAAGCGGCGGACGGTTCGCCAGTATCAACCGCCCGATTGCGGGCCCGACCCATGACAAGGCGCTCCCGGTCGGCAAGCACCCGCTTCAGCTTTACTCCCTGGCGACGCCGAACGGAGTGAAGGTCACCATCATGCTGGAAGAGCTCCTCGCTCTCGGGCATTCCGGCGCGGAATACGACGCCTGGTTGATTAACATCGGCGAAGGTGATCAGTTCTCCAGCGGCTTTGTGGAGATCAATCCCAACTCGAAAATCCCGGCGATGGTCGATTACAGCACCGAAACACCGACGCGCGTCTTCGAGTCGGGTTCCATGCTCGTATATCTCGCGGAGAAGTTCGGGGCCTTCCTGCCGGCCGATCACCACAAGCGCACCGAGACGCTGAACTGGCTGTTCTGGCAAATGGGCAGCGCACCCTTCCTCGGCGGCGGCTTCGGCCATTTCTATGCTTATGCGCCGGAATATTGGCAATACCCCATCGACCGATACGCCATGGAGGTCAAACGTCAGCTGCATGTGCTCGACCGTAATCTGGCGGAGCGCCAATTCGTAGCGGGCGACGAATACAGCATCGCGGATATGGGAATCTTTCCATGGTACGGCGCTCTGGTGAAAGGTTGGCTGTACAAGGCCGGGGACTTTCTCGCGGTCCATGAATACACGAACGTCATTCGCTGGGCTGACATGCTCCTTGAGCGGGAAGCAGTCCAGCGCGGGCGGATGGTCAATCGCACCTGGGGCGATCCGTCCGAGCAGCTCCGGGAGCGCCATGACGCCAGCGATTTCGCAACCAGGACTCAGGACAGGTTGCAGGACGATTAAGCGCTTCCGATACACGTCGTTTCGCTGGGAAATGCGTCCAAGGCGTCGCCGCAATCCGTAGCCGGATTCCTTGGGCGCAAGCCCCAGCCAGGCCGCCCGTATACTCGTGGCAGGGTCCGTCGGTCCAATGGCCGCCTGCATGCCCTCGTGCCGGAGCACAATTGAGCATAATCATAGTGTAAGTGAGTCTTTGCCTTCGATCGGCTCCGCAGTCACTTTATTTAATGCAGTCGGCCACTTAGACGACTGCAGGTGATTGCTTCGATGTGGAGGGTAGCATCATGGCAAAGAGCACCAGCAATCTCGACTTTGCAAGCTATGAGGCCACCCGTGCCGGGGTTGCGGAAGATCCCGACAAGGGTAAAGGCGCCTTTGAGGCGGTGACCGAGTGGGCCGATGGCGCCATTGCTGTGACACGTGCGCGCAGCTTCGAGATCAAGACCGACGAACCCGAGGCGCTGGGCGGCAAGGATTCGGCCATTGACCCGATGGAGCTGGTTTTGGGAGCTATTGGCTCGTGCCTGACGATCGGGTGGGTCACCCATGCGAACAAGCGCGGAGTGGACTTCCGCCATCTCCGGATTACGGTCCGGGCACCGTTCGACTTGCGCGGTTACCTGAATGTCGACGACAAGGTGCGGCCCGGCTTCTCGGCGATCGAATATGAAGTGGAGGTCGATTCCGACGCCGATGCGGCGACGCTCGAGGAGATTCGAACTGCTTCCGAGGCGGGCTCACCGGTCGTGGACAACATTCTCAACGCCACGCCTCTGACGGGAACCGTGGTCCGTCAGTAAGAAAGGTTCAAGACGGTAAACAGCGTGGTCGAGGGGGTGTGTTGCCCC
>SLCE01000097.1 GCA_007125985.1 Ectothiorhodospiraceae bacterium
CAGCAGCTCGTACGCAATGGTGCCGGCATGCTCCGCCACCCGCTCGATGGGCAATCCGTCTCCCCACAGGGTCACCGGGTCCCCAACACGCACCCGGTCTTCCAGCCCCCGGAGATCCACGGTGAGCATATCCATGGAAATACGCCCTACAAGCTGGGTTTCCAGGCCGTTGACCAGTACCGGCGTGCCGGTACCCGCATGGCGCGGATACCCGTCCCCGTAACCAATGGCCACCACACCCACCGGCATGGTTTCCGGACAACGGAAAGTGGCACCGTAGCCCACGGTGGCACCTTCCGGGACCTGTTTGATGGCAATCAGACGACTGCGCAAGGTCATGGCAGGACGCAGATCCGGGCGCGGATGCAGCCCGTCAATGAATGGCGAGGCCCCGTAAAGCATGATGCCGGGCCGCACCCAGTCAGCCAGCACCTCCGGCCAGCCCAGCAGACCGGCGGAATTGGCCAGCGACCGCTCCCCCCGCAGGCCGTTCAGGGCTTGGGTGAAATTGGAGAGCTGCATGCGGGTCATGCCGTCTTCACGGTCGTCCGCGCAGGCGAGATGGGTCATGTAGCGAATGTGCGGGCCAACCCCGCGGCACGCCCGGAGCCGCTCCACGGCTGCCGGTACCTCCTCGGGTGTGAACCCCAGGCGGTGCATGCCACTGTCCACCTTGAGCCAGACGGACAGCGGTCGCGTGCCGTTCTGGTACTCCAGTAGCTCCAACTGCCAGGGCGAATGCACCACCAGATCCAGGCGGTAACGGGCAACCACATCCAGCTCCGCCGGTTCGAAAACCCCTTCCAACAACAGGATCGGATGCACAAACCCGGCCTCGCGAAGCGGCACCGCCTCTTCCAGGCAGGTGACCGCAAAGGCGTCTGCGTCCGACAGGGCGCGGGCGACACGCAGGAGGCCGTGGCCGTATCCGTTCGCCTTGATCACCGCCAGGATGCGAGCGCCGCGGGCAGCGTGCCGCGCCACCTGCAGGTTATGCCGCAGCGCTCCGGAACTGATCACCGCCCGGGTATCCCGGCTCATTGATACCCCTCATCCCGATACACATCGTGGATATAGTTCTCGAATCGGGTGTATTTGCCGAGAAACGTCAGCCGGCAGGTACCGATGGGGCCGTTTCGCTGCTTGCCGATAATGATCTCCGCGGAACCCTTGTCCGGGCTGTCCTCGTTGTAGACCTCGTCACGGTAGATAAACACGATGACGTCCGCGTCCTGCTCGATTGCGCCAGATTCGCGCAGATCCGACATGACCGGGCGCTTGTTGGGCCGCTGCTCCAGCGAGCGGTTGAGCTGGGACAGCGCGACGACGGGCACATCCAGTTCCTTCGCCATGGACTTCAGGCCCCGGGAGATCTCCGAGATCTCCCCTGTTCTGTTTTCCTTGAACCCGGGAATCTGCATAAGCTGCAGATAGTCCACCACGATCAGCCCCAGACCGTGTTCCCGTTTCAGGCGGCGTGCGCGGGCGCGCATCTCCTGCGGTGACAGACCAGCCGAGTCATCAATGAACAGCCGCGCCTCGGACAGCAGGCTCATGGTGGACGTGAGCCGCGGCCAGTCCTCGTCATCCAGTTTGCCGGTCCGGATCTTCTGCAGTTCCACCCGGCCCAGCGAGGACAGCATACGCATGGCAAGCGCATCCGACGGCATTTCCATGCTGAACACGGCCACCGGCTCACCACCTTTCAGTGCCGCATGCTCGGCCAGATTCATGGCGAAGGTGGTTTTGCCCATGGAAGGCCGCGCCGCGACGATGACCAGATCCGACGGCTGCAGGCCGGAGGTCATCTCATCGAAATCCTGGAAACCGGTAGCCAACCCGGTGATGGTGCCGTCCTGCCGGGACAACACATCAATACGTTCGACCACGGTGGGCAGCACGTCGCGCACGCCGACGAAGCCCTTCCGGAAGCGGCCACTGGTTTCCGCGATCTCGAAAATGGCACGCTCGGCTTCATCCAGCAGTTCCTTGCTGTTGCGCCCGTCCGGCTGAAACGCGGAACTGGCGACTCGCGTGCCGGCCTGGATGAGTTGCCGCAGCACCGAGCGTTCCCGCACGATCTCCGCGTAAGCCTGGATATTGGCCGCACTCGGCGTATCCGCGGCCAGGCCGCCAAGATAGGCTAGCCCCCCTGCGTCCTCCAGCAGGTTCGCGGCCTTCAGCCATTCAGAGACGGTGACCACGTCCATGGGCTGCTGGCCGTCCGCCAGCGTGGCCAGGGCACGGAAGATAAGCTGATGATCGTGCCGGTAGAAATCGTCTTCCCGAACCTGGTCTGCGACCCGTTCCCAGGCGTTGTTGTCCACCATCAGGCCGCCGAGCACGGCCTGTTCCGCCTCCAGCGAATGCGGCGGCACCTTCAACGAGGCGAGATCGGGAACTACGCGACTGGCTTCAGCCATGGGATTCGGGCACTCCGTTTACTACCGTGGAACGGAACTGTTGGACACACAGATTACCACCGCTCCCGGCCGATAACAGGCCAGCCCGAAAACGAACCGCACGACCAGGGCAACAACACGGAAAGGCCGCACGGCACGCCGTGCAGCCTGTTCCTGGTCAGTACGAGCGTCGAGGGCGTGCGCCCTCGAAGGCCTCAGGCCGCTTCGTCTGCCTCAACAACCACCGTGACAACGGTATCAACGTCGGTGTGCAAGTGCAGCTGGATTTCGTACTCGCCGGTGGCGCGCAGCGGCCCCTCGGGCATCCGAACCTCATGCTTGGCCAGTTCAACGCCGGCAGCCGTGACCGCATCCGCGATATCCGCGGTGCCGACGGAGCCGAACAGCTTGCCTTCATCGCCGGCCTTCGCCTTGATGGTGACCGAGAGGCCTTCCATCTGCGCCTTGCGCGCTTCGGCCGCGGCCAGCACTTCGGCTGCCTGCTTCTCGAGTTCGGCCCGACGTGCCTCGAACTCCTTCACGTTCTCCGGCGTGGCCGGCTTGGCCTTGCCGTGCGGGATCAGGAAGTTCCGGCCATAGCCAGACCGCACGCTTACCTTGTCACCCAGGTCACCCAGGTTCTCCACCTTCTCCAGGAGAATGACTTCCATCGTTCCAACCCCAAATGGTTCAGACGTTTTCCGGAACCGTTACGGCCCCTTCAATCAGTACCGGCACCATGGCCTGCATAGCGCCGCCGAAAATCCACGAAACTGTCCAGTATGCCGATCAGGGCAACCGGGACGTATACGAACGGCAACGCCGCGTATACAACCAGAAGCCAGAGCTTCGACCATCCGCGCCGGTAGACCAGCGCATGGCTCACGGCCAGAGCCTGCAGCAAGAACGGTGTCGCCAACAGCAGCCCGAACTGCAGGAAGGCGCCCTGGCCCACAAAACTCGCCGCCAACAGCAACCCCAGCGCCAGCGCCGCCAGCCGCCGATCCAGCCGGAGACCATGAAACTCCTCGCGGAACCCGCCCGGATTGTACAACAGGGCCTGGAAGTAGCGCCCCAACAGCAAGCCGATCACCGTGTTGCCCCAAAGACCGATGGCCATGTAGGCGACCAGCGTGGTGCTGAAAAACGCCACCATGCTCGCCTGATCCTCGGCGGGCATCCCTTCCAGCATCGGCGCCAGCATGGACTCCCAGAAGGCGTTCGGATCCGGCACCGCCACATGCCAGAACACCAGTGCCAACAGCGAGAACCCGGTGATGGTCAACACCGCCAAAGGCAGCGAGACACTGATTCGCAACACCAGCGCGGCGCCGAACATCGGCAGCCACACCAGCAACACCATAACGGCGACCGCCAACGCCTGGCCACCCAGCAGCAACTCCACGGCCCCGTAAAACACCACGGCGCCGACCAGCACGGCTGCGCCGTCGCGCGGCCCCAGGCGCATGGTGACCAGAGCCAGAGCCGCGTTGCCCAACCAGATCAGGATCGGCAACAGGGCGGTGACAGCCACCAACAGCGCCGCCTGCAGGCGGCGCCGCATGATGAACTCGGCCAGGCTCCTCATGCGCTCCCGGCTACATCCCGACGCTTAATGGCGATCGGTGTAAGGGAGCAGCGCCAGATAGCGTGCGCGCTTGATGGCTGCAGCCAGCTGACGCTGATAACGGGCACTCGTGCCCGTAATACGGCTGGGAACGATCTTGCCGGTTTCGGTAACGTAGTTCCGCAGCGTGTTGAGATCCTTGTAGTCGATCTCCTTCACACCCTCTGCGGTAAAGCGGCAGTACTTCCGACGACGGAAAAAGCGTGCCATTTGCGTATCCTCAATCTGTCTGTTGCTGGTTGAGATACAGCCGACGGGCATGTATCTCAAATGTCTGTCGATGCGCCCTGTGGTCGGCCATGCACAGGTTCCCCATGACGGTCACCGGCGCGCCTGCGTGCAGCTGTTTCACCACTGCGAGCAAGCTCTCGTCGGTCACCCGCACCCGGATCCGGAACCGGGTGAGCCCGCCATCCTGTGGTCCCTGGCTGCCGGAGTCGTGCTCCAGCAGAAAGCGACCGATGGTCAGACCTGCTGGCGTTCGCCGGTGTTCCGGCGGCTGCGCCACAGTTCCGGTCAGCACCAGCCTGTTGTCCGGCCAGCGGTATTGCGTCACGGAGCGGAACCGTCTGCCGGCAGGCGCTGGAATCAGGCCTCTTGCTCAGCCTGATCCCTCTGCCGGGGCTGCTCGCGCTCATCCTCGCTGCGCGCACCACGGTCGCCGTCATCGCGACGGGCCGGGCGCTCGCCACGGCTGTCGTCCTTCTCCTTCATCATCGGAGAGGGCTCGGTGACAGCTTCGTCACGGGCATAAACCATGTGCCGAATCACGGCATCGTTGAAACGGAAGGCGGACGTCAGCTCCTCCATTTCCTCGGCGCCGCACTCCACGTTCATGAGCACGTAGTGCGCCTTGATCAGCTTCTTGATGGGATAGGCAAGCTGGCGGCGACCCCAGTCTTCCAGCCGATGGATCTGACCACCGTTGGATTCGACGGTGGCGCGATAGCGCTCGATCATCGCCGGAACCTGCTCGCTCTGGTCCGGATGGACCATGAAAACAATCTCGTAGTGTCGCATATCGACTCCCTATGGATGGATCGGGTGTCCCCGACAAAGCCTCCGGCTCATGCCGTGAAGCAGGGATTTCCGGCACACCTAGGCCCGGAAAGCGCAGCAGTATACAAGCAATTGACAGAAATGGGAAAGCCCGTGTCAGGCGGCACGACGCTGCCGCACTGCCTCATACAGCAGCACCCCGGTGGCCACAGACACGTTCAGGCTCTCCACCTTCCCGGTCATGGGGATATGGGCCAGAAAATCGCAGGCCTCGCGAGTCAGCCTGCGCAGGCCCTCGCCCTCAGCCCCCATGACCACGGCGAGGGGGCCGCCCAGATCCAGGTCATACAGGCTCTGCTCCGCTTCTCCCGCCGCGCCCACCAGCCAGATACCGCGCTGTTTCAGCGCGTCCAGACAGCGCGCCAGATTGGTGACCTGAAAAAACGGCACGCTACCGGTGGCCCCGGAGGCCACCTTATGTACGGTGGGCGTGAGCCCCACTGCACGGTCCCGGGGTGCGATCACCGCATGCACGCCGGCGGCATCCGCGGTTCGCAGACAGGCGCCGAGGTTGTGCGGGTCCTGCACCTGATCAAGCACCAGCAGGAACGGATCCTCATCCAGCGCCTCCAGTACCACCTCCAGGTCTTCCTGATCCCGGGGTGCGGGACCCCGGTAACTGATGACCACCCCCTGATGAACGCCGCCACCGGTCAGGGCGTCCAGCTCCTGACGCTTGACCAGATGCGTGGTCACACCGGCCCGGCGCAGCTCGTCCCTGACGCGGGCCATTCGCTTATCACGGCGCTCCCGCTCCAGCCAGGCTTCCACCACGTGGGCCGGATCATATTTCAGGGCCGCGCGCACGGCATGCACGCCGAAGATCCGCTCCTCCCCGGCCATGCCTAGTTCCGTCCTCCACGACGGCGCCCCCGGGGCGGCCGCGCGGCCTTGCTGCCTGGCCCACGCTTTCCGCCAGGTTTCTTCCGGCCCGGCTTGCGCCCATCGTCAGCGGTCAGAATCGGCTGTACCGAGCCGTCCTCGGCCAGATGGCCAAGCATGGTGAGATCGATCTTGCGCTCATCCGGATCAGCCCGCGCCACCTTGACCCTCACCCGGTCGGTCAGTCGGTACACGCGCCCCGTGCGCTCACCGCGCAATTCATGGGCGATGGGGTCGAAGTGGAAAAAGTCGCTATCCAGCTGCGTCACATGGACCAGCCCTTCCACGTAGATGTCTTCCAGCTGGATGAACAGGCCGAAGCCGGTGACACCGGTGATGATGCCGTCAAACTCCTCGCCAAGATGTTCACGCACGTAGCGGCACTTCATGATCATCAGGGCATCGCGGGTGGCTTCGTCGGCGCGCCGCTCGGCCATGGAACAATGCTCGCCCAGGCTGATCATGGCATCCCGGTTGAGATAGAAATCCCGCCCCTTGCCGCCAGCGATGACATGGCCGATGGCCCGGTGGACCAGCAGATCCGGGTAGCGGCGGATGGGCGAGGTGAAGTGAGCGTACTCTTCCATGGCCAGGCCGAAATGGCCCTCGTTGTCCGGGTGGTACACGGCTTGCTGCAGCGAGCGCAACATGACCGTCTGAACCAATTCACGGTCCGGACGGCTCTTCAGCTTGTCCGCCAGCCGCGCATAATCCCTGGGTTGCGGATCATCGCCACCACCAAGCTCCATCCCGACGCCGCGCAGGAAATCCCGCAGGTTGTCCAACCGGTCACCATCGGGGCGCTCGTGATTGCGGAACAACGCCGGCACGCGGTGTCGCCGCAGCTTGCGTGCGGTGGCCATATTGGCCGCCAGCATGCACTCCTCGATGATCTTGTGCGCCTCGTTGCGCTGGGTGGGCTGTATCGAGTCAATCCGCCCCTCCGGGTCAAACAGGATCTCGGTCTCGGTGGTTTCGAAATCGATGGCGCCACGGCGGCTCCGCGCCTTGCGCAGCACCTTGTAAAGGGCATAGAGGTTATCCAGATGGGGCACCACGTCCTGATACCGCTCGCGGAGTTCCTCGTCGCCGTCCACCACCATGCGCGCCACCATGTCGTAGATCAGCCGCGCACGGGACCGCATCACGGCCCGGTAGAAACGGGAACGCCGGATCTCGCCACGCTCATCGATCAGCATGTCGCAGACCATGCACAGGCGGTCCACCCTGGGACGCAGCGAACACAACCCGTTGGACAGCGCTTCCGGCAACATGGGGACGACGCGACCAGGGAAATAGACCGACGTGCCCCGTTCCTGGGCTTCCTGGTCCAGCGCCGAGCCGGGACGCACATAGTGCGACACGTCCGCTATGGCGACGATCAGGCGCCAGCCGCTGGGCTTCGGCTCACAGTACACAGCGTCGTCAAAATCCTTTGCGTCGGCGCCGTCAATGGTCACCAGGGGGAGGTTCCGCAGGTCGGTGCGCCCGCGTTTCGCCGCCTCAGGTACATCCTCGGGCACGGATTCCATTTCCTGATGCACCTCCGGCGGAAACTCCACCGGAATGCCGAAGGTGAGCGCCGCCGCCTCCACTTCCTCGCCGGCGGCAATGTTCTCACCCAGGGTCTGGATGACGCGGCCGATGGGCTGATGGCGCAGGCTGGGCTGCTGCTCGATGCTGACCACCACCAGTTGCCCGTCCTGCGCGCCGCCACAGTGCTCGGCGGGAACAATGATGTCCTGATGGATACGCTTGTTCTGGGGGGTGACGAAATTGACACCGGATTCACTGAAAAAACGCCCCATCAGGCTGCGGTTGGCACGACTGAGCACATCCACGAGCCGGCCTTCGGGCTTGCCCTGCTGATCCAGTCCGATCAGGCGGACCACCGCCCGGTCAGCGTGCAGGACCTGGCGCATGTCCCGTGGCGAGAGATAGATACGCTCGCCACCCTCATCGGGGGCCAGCCAGCCGTACCCCTCGTGATGACCGATCACACGCCCGCGGACCAGCTCCTGCTGGTCCACGATCACGTAGCCACCGCGCCGGTTCTGGACCAGTTGACCATCACGCTCCATGGCAATCAGGCGTCGCCGCAACCCTTCCAGCGCATCCGGATCCTCCAGCCCCATGGCCAGGGATACCTCATCCCGCGTCATGGGACGCGCCTGCTCGCTCAGGAAGTCCATGATGAATTCCCGGCTGGGAACCGGTTTGTCGTATTTTTTCTGTTCCCGGTCCAGGTGTGGATCTGCCTTGGGATCGAGTTTCGTTTTGCGTTTTGCCATGTAGTGCTAGGCACTCCCGTCCAATGAAAATCGTGCGATGCCGGTTGACATCAGCGTGTCTCGAAGGATACGCGAACCCAGGCACCTTGCAATCAAAGACCTGGGATTCAAGCCTCGGGATACCGACATTTTTTTCACGTCCGCCCGTTGACAGCCCATCAGGCGCTCTGTAGAGTACGCAGCCGTCGCAGCCAGTGTCGCTCCGACGCTGTTGCAAGGCCCAGGTGGCGGAATTGGTAGACGCGCTAGCTTCAGGTGCTAGTGGGGGCAACCCCGTGGAGGTTCAAGTCCTCTCCTGGGCACCAAATCGAAAGGCGAACCGAACGGTTCGCCTTTTTTGTTGTGCGATCGCTGATAAGCTGCTCAACTCCTGTGTAAAACGCACGAGGCCGGCACAGGGGCCGGCCTCGACTCATCCACCTGACGGGTAACGCTCAGACGTCAAACGGATGCCGCAGGATGATCGTTTCCTTGCGGTCCGGCCCGGTGGAGATAATATCCACTGGCACGCCGACCAACTCCTCCACCTTCTCCAGATACGCACGGGCGTTGGCCGGCAGTTGGTCCAGTTCGGTCAGGCCAGCCGTGTTCTCCTGCCAGCCTGGCATCTCGATGTATTCCGGCTGGCATTCGGCCATGGCCTCCGCGCCCAGCGGCGGCACGTCATACCACTCTCCCCGACACTGGTAGCCCACGCAGATCTGCACTGCTTCCAGCCCATCCAGCACATCCAGTTTGGTGATGCAGAGACCGGAAACGCTGTTCACCTGCACGGAACGGCGTAATGCCACGGCATCAAACCAGCCGCAGCGGCGTGCGCGCCCCGTGGTGGAACCGAATTCATGGCCGCGCTCCGCCAGCCGGCGCCCGATCTCGCAATCCAGCTCCGTGGGAAACGGGCCGGACCCCACCCGCGTGGTGTAGGCCTTGGTGATGCCCAGCACGTAATCCAGAGCCCGTGGCCCCACGCCGGTTCCGGCACTGGCGCCGCCTGCCGTGGTGGTGGATGAGGTGACAAACGGGTAGGTGCCGTGATCGATGTCCAGCAGTGCCCCTTGGGCGCCCTCGAAAAGGATCCGGTTGCCGGCCTGGATATGGGCGTGCAACAAGGAGGTCACATCCTCCACCATCGGCTTGAGGACCTGACCGAATTCCAGATACTTCTCCAGGACTTCCTCGTAGTCCGCGGTCTCGGCCCCGTAGTACTTCTCCAGGACGAAGTTGTGGAACTTCAGCAGTTCCTGGAGCTTACCCTCCAGCACCTGCCGATCGAACAGGTCGGCGATACGAATACCGCGACGGGACACCTTGTCCTCGTAGGCCGGACCGATACCGCGACCGGTGGTGCCGATTTTCCCGGCGCCACGGGCAATTTCCCGCGCCTGATCCAGCAGAATGTGCGTGGGCAGGATCACCGGACAGGCCGGGCTGATTCGCAGACGCTCGCGCGCCGGCACCCCGCGCGCCTCCAGGTTGGTGATCTCCCGCATCAGGGATTCCGGCTCCACCACCACGCCATTGCCGATCAGGCAATGCACGTGCTCGCGCAGAATGCCGGAAGGAATCAGGTGCAACACGGTCTTCTCGCCGTCGATCACCAGGGTATGGCCGGCGTTGTGCCCACCCTGGAAACGGGCAACCGCTTCCGCCTGCTCGGTGAGCAGGTCCACCACCTTGCCCTTCCCCTCATCACCCCACTGGGTGCCGATCACAACTACGTTCTTGGCCATTCAGAAGTACCCAATACGTTCAGAATTCTCGCAGCCGGCCTAGCGCTGTACCGGCACCACATTCCAGTTTCCGCCCCGTTGCTCGAGCCGACGGTCGCAACCCAGCTCCGCTGGCGCGTCTTCATGCCCCGGGAGTTCCACCATCACCCGCTCACCCTGGCTTCGCAGTTCGCGCACGCGTTGTTGCAGCGCGGAATCATCCGACCAGGGCGCGAGGATGCCTCGGGGCGGTTCGGCCACTGATTGTGCGCCGAGGTCCAACAGCACCTTGAGATCAGCGCTGAAGCCCGTGGCAGGCCGGGCACGCCCGAAAGCGCGACCGATATGATCATAGCGTCCGCCCCGCGCCACTTCCCGGCCATTGCCCGGCACGAAGGCAGCGAACACCACGCCGGTATGGAACTGATAGCCGGCCAATTCCGCCAGATCGAAATGCAGCGTGACCTCAGGGTGACGCCGCTCCAGTGTCGAGGCCAGGGCCCACAAACGCCGCAGTGCCTGCTGCACCTCCGGGCCTGCCCCCTGTAGGCGTTCGCCGGCGTGATCCAGCGTTTCCACGCCGCCATTGAGTTCCACCAGCGCGGCAATCCGCTCCCGGGCGTCCGTGGCCGGCAACTGCTCCAGCAGTTCCGCGATCTCCCCTGCTGCCTTTCGCTGCAGGGCCTCAAACAGGCGCTGTTCAGCATCCGAGTCCAGGCCCGCCTCCCGGGCCAGCGCCCGGAAAATGCCCACATGGCCGAGATCCAGGTGCAACTCACTGGCGCCCGACAAATACAGGGTTTCCAGCATCAGGTCGATGATTTCCACGTCAGCCTCGACCCCGGCATGCCCATAGAGCTCAGCGCCCACCTGCATCGGGTTACGAGACTGGCCGGGCCGTTCCGGGCGCGTGTGCAACACGGTCCCGACATAGCAAAGCCGTACCGGATGAGTGTGCCGCAGCTTGTGGGCGTCGATGCGCGCCGCCTGAGGTGTCATATCAGCCCGCACCCCCATCAGCCGGCCGCTGAGCTGATCGGTGAGCTTGAAGGTCTGGAGTTCCAGATCGCTACCGGCCCCCGTCAGCAGCGAGTCCAGGTATTCAATGACCGGCGGCACCACCAGGTCATAGCCCCAACTCCTGTAGCAATCCAGCACCTGCCGCCGCAAGCCCTCCAGGGCCAGCGCCTGCTCGGGCAGTAGCTCATCCACGCCCTCCGGCAGCAACCAACGATTATCAGTGGAAAAATCGGCTTCCTTCATCGTGTTCCCGTCTTCCGGCTTCAGCTCCGGATCAGATACAGCAGGCCCAGGCCGATCAGCATGGATGCGAGCCCCGCGATGCGCAGCGTACGGTCATCCAGTTCCATCACCTGCATCATGTAGCGGCGCAGATTCCTCGGACTGAGGAACGGCAGTATGCCCTCGAAAACCAGCATCAGGGCCAGCGCCGATAACAGATACTCCCAGGTACTCATCGCGTGCGGTTCCCCGCCCCCTGTTCCACAAAAAAGCCGAGCGCCCTCCCCGTTGGCCGGGAAAAGCGCTCGGTCGGCGCAGCGCCCTCGATCGGGAGCTAGTCGCTATTCGGCGTACCGAGCGAATCCCGGAAGTACCGGAAGAACTCGGAATCCGGGGTCAGCACCAACACGTCATCCTCACTCTGGAATGCGTTCTGGTACGCCGACAGGCTGCGGGTGAAGGCGAAGAACTCCTCATCCTGCCCGAAGGCTCCGGCATAGATCTCAGTCGCCTCGGCATCACCCTGACCGCGCAGCTCTTCCGAATCACGCCGTGCCTCGGCCAGTGTCTCTGTGCGCTGACGATCCGCATCGGCACGGATGGCGGCAGCCACCTCGTCACCACGTGCACGGATGTCACGCGCGACGCGTTCCCGGTCTGCCCGCATACGGGCATACACGGACTCACTGACGTTGGGCGGCAGGTCGACACGCTTGAGGCGTACGTCCACCACTTCCACGCCGATACTGCGCGCATGCTCATTCAGCCCCTCAGTGAGGATGTCCATGATCAGCGAGCGGTCGTCGGAGATCACATCCTGCACGTCACGGCGGCCAAACTCGCTCCGCAGCATATCCTTCATGCGCACGTCCAGACGGCGGTTTGCCTCGTTCACGCTGCCCTGCACCGTGGTGTAGAAGTCACGCACATCCGCGATGCGCCACTTCACAAAGGCATCGACGATCAGGTTCTTCAACTCACCCGTCAGGTAACGATCCGGTTCGGCATCCAGGGTCTGCACCCGGGCATCGAACTTGCGGACGTTGGTGATAAACGGCGCCTTGAAGTGAAGCCCGGGCTCGTAGTCTGCCCGGACCACCTCACCCAAGCGGAACTTCAGAGCCCGCTCGGTCTCGTGCACCGTGAACACCGAGAAGTACAGAACCACGGCTGCCACGCCGAGAATGATCAGCACAACATTGCGAATGCCAGTCATGTTAGCGGCCCTCCCGGCTACGCAGGTCGCCGCGTGCACGGCTGTCCGCCGCGCCCGACGTGGAAATTCGGCGGTTCAGCACATCCGGATCTAGCCGGGCGTCGCCACCGTCGCTGGCACTACTGGACTGTCTACCGTCCCGCAGCTTATCCAACGGCAGATACAACAGGGGATCGCCGGCGCTCGGATCGATCAGCACCTTGCTGCTGCGGCCGAGGATATCGGACATGGTGTCCAGGAACAGACGCTGACGCGTCACATCCGGCGCCCGCTGGTATTCCTGCACCAGAGCGGTGAACCGGGCGCTTTCACCTTCGGCGTCCGCCACCACCCGGAACCGGTAACCCATGGCCTGTTCTCGGATCTCCGCGGCTTCACCACGCGCACGCGCCACGAGTTCATTACGGTAGGCGTTGGCCTGATTGATCACGCGCTGTTCGTCCTCACGCGCCATGATGGCGTCTTCGAACGCGCCCTGCACGGGCTCCGGCGGCTGCACATCCTGCACGTCCACCGTGATGATCTCGAGCCCGGTTGCATACCGGTCCATGGTCTCGGTCAGCAGCCGGTAGACTTCCTCGGCGACTTCCGTGCGGCCTTCAGTCAGCACGAAGTCCATCCGGCGCTGCCCCACCACCTCGCGCAGCGCACTCTCGGTGACCTGGTGCAGGGTGCGGTCGGGATCACGGAAGTTGAACTGGTAGAGCATCGGTTCGCGCACCCGGTACTGCACCGCCAACTGCACGTCGATGATGTTCTCATCCTGCGTCAGCATCAGGGCTTCACGGGGGATTTTCTGGCGCCGATCACCCGCACTGCTCTGATAGCCGACCTCGGCGACTCTCACGTCTTCGACGTTGACCCGCTCCACCGTGCCAATGGGGTACGGCGGATGCCAGTGCGGCCCCGGTGTGGTGGTGCGATGGTATTGGCCGAAACGCAGTTCAAGCCCGCGATTACCCTCGTCCACGATGTAGATGCCCGAGGCAAGCCAGATGAGGAGAATCACACCGACAATCACCGCGATACCGGTACCGCTGATACTGGCGCCGCCACCGCCGCCACTGCCACCGGAATCGCCGCCGTCGCCGCCATTTCCCTTGCCGCCAAGCACACCGCCGAGCTTGCCGCGGAGTTTCTTGATCACTTCGTCCAGGTCAGGCGGACCCTGATTACCAGAACCGCCACCTCCCCAGGGGTCGCGATTACCGCGACCCGGTTCATTCCAGGACATACAGTCTCTCCGTACGGTCAGTCCCTGAGAACTGCCGGTTAGTCATTCAGCCGCCTGGCACAAGGCGATGACGGCCAGCGTTAGCCACTCGGTCAATCAAGTGATGAGTCCAGAAAAAACACGCTATCGGATGGCTTTCGCCGTGGAGGCCCGCTTTCCGCGCGAACGGAACTCAAACAGGCTGGATTGTAATGACCCGGCCATGCCCGCCGCAAGGGAGTCACGGAAACCGCTTTCAGGCAGAGACGGGTTCGACACGTAACGCCACACCCTCCCGATCATGCAGACGGTCCAGATCGGTACGGCGCAGGCTGATCTCGAGCTGCAACCGCCCATCATCATCATACCGCTCCGCCAACACCTGGCCCAGCTCGAACAGGCGCGCACGCAAGCGCCCCTCGTCCGGCCGCAGGTGAACGACGCCATGTACACGTTCAGCCCCGAGCGCGTCCTGGATGGCCTCGGCCAATAGCTCCAGACCCTCGCCGCTCACGGCCGACAACCAGACTTCGTCGCGGCCAGTATCCGGGTTGCGCTGCCTGCGCGGGGCGCGGCCGGTGCGGTCCACCTTGTTGTAGACCAGGATGCGCGGCAGTTCGCCCGCCTCGATCTCATCGAGCACCGCTTCCACTTCACGAATGCTCTCATCCCGATTGGGATCGGATGCATCCACCACCTGCAGCAGCAGCTGCGATTCCGCAGCCTCTTCCAGTGTGGAATGAAAAGCTGCCACCAGCTGGTGCGGCAGATCACGGATGAAACCCACCGTATCCGCCAGAATGACCGGATCGCCGGCCGGAAGTTCCAGCCGTCGCAGGGTGGTATCCAGTGTGGCGAACAGACGGTCGTCCGCATACACGTGCGCCGACGTGAGCCGGTTGAACAGGGTGGACTTGCCAGCGTTGGTGTACCCCACCAGCGAGACCGTGGGCATTTCCTGCCTGCGCCGGGCCTGACGGCCCTGTTCGCGTTGCTTGCGAACCTTGACCAGGCGACGCTCCAGCTGCTTGATGCGCACGCCGAGCATGCGGCGGTCCAGCTCCAGCTGGGTCTCACCCGGCCCCCGCATGCCGATACCGCCCTTCTGCCGCTCCAAGTGCGTCCAGCCACGCACCAGGCGACTGGCCACGTGTCGCAGCTGCGCCAACTCCACCTGCAGCTTACCCTCATGGCTGCGGGCGCGTTGGGCGAAGATATCCAGGATCAGGCCGGTGCGATCCAGCACCTGACAACCCAGCGCTTTCTCCAGATTGCGCTCCTGACTGGCGGACAAGGCGTGATTCACCAGCACCAGATCGGCCTGCCCCTCACCCACCCGGGCCGCGAGCTCTTCCACCCGACCCTTACCAAGGAAATACCGCGCGTCAGGCCGCGCACGCCGGCTCACAACACGATCAATCACATCAGCGCCGGCCGATTCGGCCAGCGACTGCAATTCATCAAGAGCCAGTTCCACATCCTGCCCGCCATCCATGTCCAGATGAACAAGAACGGCCCGCTCACCCCCGGCAGGCCGTTCAAAGAAATTCAGTTCCGACGCGCCGCCGCGCGACTCAGGAGTTGCCAAGATCCGCATTACCTCGATCTGGGTCTGCCGGGGCCAGTTTCACATTCCTGGCCGGCACCACCGTGGAGATCGCGTGCTTGTATACCATCTGACTGACAGTATTCTTCAGCAACACGACGAACTGGTCGAACGACTCAATCTGCCCCTGCAGTTTGATGCCGTTCACCAGATAAATCGACACGGGAATCCGCTCTTTCCGAAGCGCGTTCAGAAACGGTTCCTGCAAAGATTGCCCCTTGGACATTATCAAACCCCTCGTTTTTATCGATCGCTTGTTCTTGCTCCGCCCGGGGCCCTGTTCCGCGTTGCCCCCACGCCCCGTACGTCGCCCGAAAATTTCCCGGCTCCCGCGCCGTCAGTGTAGCACAGCAGCCCCATCAAAAATCGCGCCAACCGTTGCGGAATGCGCTAGGACTCAAGCAGTTGTGCCAGTCGCCGCATCAAGTCCGAACGCTGACCCGAAGAGTGCGGATCCAGCCAGGCCAGATCCGGTTCCTTGCGTAACCAGGTCAGCTGCCGCTTGGCATAATTACGCGTGGCAACCACCCCCTTCCGGATCATGGTTGCCCGGTCGATGGCTCCATCAAGATAGAGCCACATCTGCCGATATCCGACAGCGCGCATGGCCGGTTGGTTCAGATCCAGGCCAGGCCGCTGACGCAAGGTCGCGACCTCGGTCTCGAACCCCTGTTCCAGCATCTGCATGAAACGCTGTTCGATGCGGGCATGGAGCACTGCCCGCTCGGGCGGCATCAACGCCCATTTATGGAAGCGCAGACCGCTGCCCGCCCCCTGTTGTTCCGCCAGCACCACGCTCATCGGCCGCCCCGTCAACAGGCAGACCTCCAGCGCCCGCTGGATACGCTGCGTGTCATTGGGATGGATGCGCCGCGCGGTAGCCGGATCCAACTGCTGCAGACGCGCGTGCAACACCCGCCATCCCTCACGCTCGGCATCCGCGAGCAAGGCCTGTCGCAAGCCAGGGTCGGCCGCGGGCAAGGGCGACAAACCACGCTCCAGCGCCCGGAAGTACAGCCCGGTGCCACCCACCAGCAAGGGTATGCGGCCGGCTGCATGAATCGCGGCAATCGCATGCAGCGCATCCTCCCGGAACCGGGCTGCGGAGTACGCGTCCTCCGGATCGAGGATGTCCACCAAGCGATGCGGAGCCCGCGCCAGAACCTCCGGCCCGGGTTTGGCGGTGCCGATATCCATGCCGCGATATACCAGTGCGGAATCCACGCTGACGATCTCGACCGGGAATCGCTCCACCAGCTCCACCGCAAGCCCGGTCTTGCCGGACGCGGTCGGCCCCATCAGGCAGATCACCGAGGGCGTGAACCTCGCCATCATTGTCCCCGCAGGAACAGCCGATCCAACTCATCAACGCTGAGCTGGGTCCAGGTAGGACGGCCATGATTGCACTGGCCGCTGTTGGGGGTCTGCTCCATGTCACGCAACAGCGCATTCATCTCCGCCTGGCTCAACTGGCGGTTGGCACGCACCGACCCGTGGCAGGCCATGGTTGCCAGCACGTGATTGTACTGGGCCTGCAGCCGTGATGCATCGCCGGTGACAGCGAGATCGCTGAGGACGTCACGGACCAACGCCTCCACGTCCGCATGCTGCAGCAGCACGGGCACCTGTCGCACCAGCACCGTTTCCGGCCCCGATCGGTCCACCTCCAGACCCAGCCGCGCAAAGGCCTCGACGTGGACTTCGGCGAGTTCCGCCTCCTGCGGGCTGACCGCCAGGCTGAGGGGAACCAACAACGACTGCGCGGCGATGCCGGAGGCCTCCATCGCGCGCTTGAGCCGCTCATAGACAATGCGTTCGTGGGCGGCGTGCATGTCCACCAGCACAACACCATTCGCGTTCTGGGCGATGATGTAGATGCCATGCACCTGCGCCACGGCATAACCAAGCGGCGGCGCATCGCGGGAATCCGGATCGGGCACCGGGCGCGGGTGCGCCTGAGCCGCGGGTGTGGGCCGCGATGGCGGCGCGGAAGGCCGCTCCGGCTCCGCCGCAGGCGCGGAGCCCGGCCCTGTCATTTCCGTGACGGGTGCCGGCTCACCGTAAAGGGCCCGGGCTTCCCGTACCGGAAAATCCATTCGCTCCTGACTGGGCGCCTGGAACACCGGCCTGGCCTGGCCGGGCGGCGCCGAGAACGGACGGGCGGCCGATTCGGTGCCCCGTTCCGGGCGGACCTGCTCCAGAATCTGGTGCAGATGGCGAAACAGGAAATCGTAGATCAGCCGCCCATCGCGGAATCGAACCTCGTGCTTGGCGGGGTGCACGTTCACGTCCACCTGCCCCGGGTCCACATCCAGATACAGCAGGTAGGCCGGATAGCGATCCTTGAACAGCACATCATGATACGCGCGCCGGATGGCATGGGATGCCATCCGGTCCTTCACCACGCGGCCGTTCACATAGAAATACTGCAGATCCGACTGTACCCGCGAGAAGGTTGGCAGTGCGATCCAACCGGACAGGGCCAACCCGGCGGCCTCCACCTCCACGTGCAGCGCATGCTCCACGAAAGCCTCACCCAGCAGCCGCGCCACCCGCTCCTCGGCACCCTCGGTTCCGGGCTGAGCCGACGGCAGCTGGGTGATCACCCGTTCGTTGTGACGTAACTGCAGAGAGAAATCGAACCGGGACAGCGCCAGGCGCTTGATGGTTTCCTGCACATGGCTGAACTCGGTGCGGTCCGCGCGCAGGAATTTCCGCCGCCCCGGCGTGTTGAAGAACAGATCCCGGACTTCCACCGTAGTCCCCGGCGGGTGGGCGGCGGGCCTCAGTTCCAGCGGCGCATCACTGCCATCACAGTCCAGCGCCCAGGCGAGATCCGCCCGTTGCTGACGGGAGCTCACGGTGAGCCGTGACACCGAAGCAATGCTGGGCAGGGCTTCCCCGCGAAACCCCAGGCTGCCCACCTGCTCCAGGTCCCGCAGGCTGCGGATTTTGCTGGTGGCGTGCCGGGCCACAGCGAGGGGCAACTCGTCCTGATCCATGCCGGCACCGTTGTCACGGATACGGATCAGACGCTTGCCTCCCTGTTCCAGATCGACCTCAATCCGGTCGGCTCCGGCATCCAGGCTGTTCTCCAACAGCTCCTTGACCACGGACGCCGGCCGCTCCACCACCTCGCCGGCGGCGATCTGGTTGATGAGCTGTTCCGGAAGTTTGCGGATGCGTGATTCCGACATGCACGTTCGCCTGCTGCGAAAACCGCATAGTATGCGGCATCAGACCAGGCACAATCCATGGGTCACGCAGCGCGATCGGCGCCCGCTGGTCGTCAGGGGATACGCAGCTTGCGTCCGACCACGATCCGGTCATCGCTGAGATCGTTGGCAGCACGCAGCTCAGATACGGAAACCCGATGTTGACGCGCGATACCACTGAGGGTGTCACCCCGCTGGACGCGGTACTCACGCTCGCCGTTTTCCGAAGCCATGCGCGTATCGGCGGGCAGGTGACCTTCCGCGTAGCGTGTGACTCCGCCTGCAATGGCACGGGCGAGTCTCCACTGATGATCCGGGTCTCGCAGTTGGCGCTCCTCCACGGGATTGGAGATGAAGGCCAACTCCACCAGCACCGATGGCATATCCAGGGATTGCAGCACCACGAAGCCGGCACGCTCCACGTCCCGCTTGTGAATCGGCCCCACATGGGATAGCTCGGTGAGCACCTCGGCCGCCAGCTCGATACTGGCCTCCAGCGTGGCGCCCCGGGAGAGATCCACCAGCACCGAGCGCACCAGGTCGTCCTTGTCGGACAGGTTCACGCCGCCGATCAGGTCGGCCGCGTTCTCGCGCTGGGCCAGCAGCCGAGCGGCCTGCGACGTGGCACCGTTCCTGGACAATGTGTACACGGAACTGCCTCGGGGGCCGCCGCTTTCCACCGCATCGGCATGCAGGGAAATGAAGATGTCGGCCCGCTCGGATCGGGCCAGTTCACGACGCTCCGCCAGCGGGACAAAGACATCGCTGTCCCGGGTCATCAGGGGCCGGATACCCGGCTCCCGCTCCAGTAGTTTCGCCAGCTTCTTGCCGACGGCGAGCACCACATCGGATTCCCGCGTGCCGCTGGGACCAATGGCGCCCGGGTCACGCCCGCCATGCCCCGGATCGATGGCAACCACCAACTCCCGGCGGCCATCCCCGGATGCCGTGCGCACCGGTGTCTCACGACTTTCAGCACGCTTGAGATCTACCACCACGCGATAACCATAATCACCACTGGGGGCCACCAGGAAACTCTGCACCACCACCTGCTGTTCCAGGTCCAGCACCATCCGCAGATCGCTGTCGCCCCGCGGCGCAGATCGCACGCGGCGCAGGAATCCCTGCCCATCGGGCATACTGGAGCTGCTGGCCCGGGCACCGGAGAAATCCACCACCACGCGGTCGGGGTCGTCCAGCGTGAACACGCTGTGCTCCACAGGTCCGCTCAGGTCGAACACCACACGCGTGGTATCACTATCCGCCCATAACCGGGTGCCTTCCACACGCACTTCGGCCAGTGCCAGCGCGGACACCGCCATCAGAACGAGGAACACCAGCAACCGTTTCATGCGCGCAATCCACCACTCGGAGTCACAGCCATGACACCAACTTATAACCTTTTGCTGCGTAAATGCAAGAAAATATCCTTCATGCGCAGAAGGATACGAGAACTAATTAGAAGTAACCCTAGGGAATAGATCAGTGTTTTCCTAGCTCATGCCCTGCACTAGTTCGGCGCCTCGGGCGGAATGAGGCAGCAACCGTGCAAGCCGTTGTTCGCCAACGTATTCCAACCGCAGCTCAAGATCCGCACCGGGCAACATGCCGGCACCGCGCTCAGGCCACTCAACCAGCATAAGCAGGGATTGATCCAGGTAATCCCGCAACCCCAGATAGTCCAGCTCTTCCGGGTCCGCCAGGCGATAGAGATCCAGGTGAAGCACGGTGCGCTCACCAATGGTGTAGGGTTCCAGCAGGGTGTAGGTGGGGCTCGGCACCGGACCCTGATGGCCCAATGCGCGCAACAGGCCGCGGACCAGGGTGGTCTTGCCGGCACCCAGATCACCATGCAGGTAAATCACGCATTGGGGGGGCACTGCGGCAGCCAGCCGGGCACCCAAGGCCTCCGTCGCATGCGCATCCGCGAGCTGTAGTTCCATAGTCAGGGGTTAATCAATTGCCGTAGGAAAGGAATCAGATCGGTGGCGGCCATACCCCTTTCCCCATCCCGGGCCGCGAGATCGCCGGCGGCGGCATGCAGGCAAGCCCCCAGCTCCGCGGCCTCGAAGGGGGCATACCCCTGAGCCATCAGGCCGCCAATCACACCGGAAAGGACATCGCCGGTGCCACCAGTGGCCATGCCCGGATTGCCTTCATCACACACCCGCGTCACCTGCCCGCTGGCACCGATCAGGCTGCCCGCGCCTTTCAACACACAGGCGCCACCGTAGCGCGCGAGCAACTGCTCCATGGCGGAGAAACGGTCTGCCTGCACCTCGGGAGTCCGGCTGCCCAGCAGACGGGCCGCCTCACCGGGATGCGGGGTCAGCACCCAGTCCTTCCGGCAGCCGACAGGTGCGTCTGCCATCAGGTTCAGGGCGTCGGCATCAAGCAGGCACGGCAGACCGGCGTCGAGTACAGCCTGGTACAGCGCTCGCCCCCAGCCCGCCTGGCCCAGCCCCGGTCCGAGCACCGCCACCGAGGCGCGCTGCAACATCGGGGTGAGGTCCACCACCGATTCCACACCACGGATCATCAGTTCCGGCTGCGCGGCCAGCAGGGCGGGCGCATGCGCGGGGTGGGTGGCCACCGACACCAGACCCGCTCCTGTCCGCAGGGCGGCACGCCCGGCCATCAACGCGGCACCACCCATGCCTCGGTCACCCCCCACCACAAGCACGTGGCCATACAAACCCTTGTGCCCATCGCGGGGACGCCGCGGCAATGACGATCCCAGTAGGGCGTGGCGGACGCGTTGTGCCGCCGGCGTCTGATGGGCATGAACCTCCGGCGGCACATCCAGATCGTGGTAGAGGATCTCACCCACCAACCGCGGTCCGGCACCGGTGTACAGGCCGCGCTTTCGACCAATGAAAGTCACCGTCAGATGCGCCTGAATCCCGACCCCCATGACAGCACCGGTGTCACCGCTCAGCCCGGAGGGAATGTCCACGGCAAGCACAGGGAGACCACTGCCGTTGATACAATCGATGGCCTCCGCCCAGCGCCCTTCCACCGGGCGATCCAGGCCGGTGCCCAGCAGGGCGTCCACCACCACGTCCGCACCCTGCGGCAACTGGCCTTCAAAAGGTCTGCATACACCGCCGGCACCCTGGTAGCGACGGGCAACCGTGGCCGCATCGCCGCGCAGCTGCTCCGTCGGAACCAGTTGCAAAACCTCCACACGCAGACCGTCACGGCGCGCCATCTCGGCCATAACGTAACCATCACCACCGTTATTGCCGGCGCCACACACAATCACCAGATTTCGCCGGTCCGGCCAGTGTTCCCGCAGCACCTGATAGGCATAAGCACCGGCACGCTCCATAAGCCTGAGACCAGGCACACCAAGCTCCTGGATCGCGTAGCGATCCATCTCGGCAACCTGCGCGGGGCGATACAGTGCGGTGGTTGTGTCAGTCATGGACGCGAGTATAACCGAGGCGATCCGGACTGTGCCGCCCCCGGTGCGGCTTAAGGAAGCACTGATCTATTCCCATGGTGCTCTGGCTTTGCAGCGTGCTCGGGGGCAAGGATGCCCCGTGGCGTTACCTATCGAAAGGTTAGTAACATCGCGGGATGAGTGCCAAAACCGCCATAACGCAAGATCGTCTGCACCACCTGCGGGGCCAACTGGATGGCTGGGCCCGGGAACTGGGGTTTCAGCAGGTCGGCGTGAGCGACGTAGATCTGGATGGAGCGGACGAGCGGTTCCGCCAGTGGCTGGCGCACGGTTTTCACGGCGACATGGACTACATGGCACGCCATGCGGAGTTGCGCTGTGATCCGCCGGCGCTGGTGCCGGATGCCTGCCGCGTGATCTCGGTGCGTATGGATTACTGGCCGGACCAACAACAGGTTGCTCCTGAAGCCTTGTTGGACATGCCGGATACAGCGTATGTCGCCCGCTATGCCCTTGGTCGTGACTACCACAAGTTGATGCGCAAGCGCCTCCAGCACCTGGCGCAACGCATGGAGCGGGAGATCGGCCCTTTCGGCTATCGGGCGCTGGTGGACAGCGCGCCGGTGCTGGAGAAACCGTTCGCACAACAAGCCGGCCTGGGCTGGATCGGCAAGCATACCGTGCTGATCAACCGCGAAGCCGGCTCCTGGTTTTTTCTCGGTGAACTGTATACCGATCTGCCGCTGCCGGCGGATGCGCCCGCCTCCGGGCACTGCGGCTCCTGCACGGCTTGCATGACGGTGTGCCCCACGAATGCCATCGTGGCGCCCTACCAGTTGGATGCGCGCCTGTGCATCGCCTACCTGACCATTGAAAGCCATGACGCCATCCCAGTGGCATTAAGGCCGCTGATGGGTAATCGCGTGTTCGGCTGCGATGACTGCCAGGTCTACTGCCCCTGGAACAAGTTCAGCCAGGTCACCGGGGAACAGGATTTCCAGCCCCGCCACGGACTGGACAACGCAAGCCTGCTGGATCTGTTTCTCTGGGACGAGAGCACATTTCTCACGCGCACGGAAGGGTCCGCTATCCGTCGCCTCGGACATGAACGCTGGCTGCGAAACCTGGCGGTCGGCCTCGGCAACGCACCGGCGTCGCCGGAGATCATCACGGCGCTGCGTCACCGCCTGACCCACCCGTCGGCGCTGGTCCGGGAGCATGTGGAATGGGCCTTGGATCAGCAGCTGGATCGGCTGGCGGCACGCTGAGGCTGATTGGCGGGAGTAAGTAATGGGCTCCGGTGACACCACAGCTCACAGCGGCGCCGCCGGTAACCAACGGCGCAGGATTCAGGCCACCTGCAGCGGGATATCCTTGCGCATGCCGGTGATATTGTTCTGCGCGTCGCAGTACACCAGACTGGGCTTGAAGTCCTTCATTTCTTTCTCATCCACCACCGCGTAGGCGCAGATGATGATGCGATCGCCTTCATTTGCCAGATGGGCGGCTGCGCCGTTCACCGAAATCATCCGCGACCCCGCTTCCCCCCGGATCGCGTAGGTGGTGAAGCGCTCGCCGTTGGCCAGGTTGTAGATCTGGATTTGCTCGTACTCCAGAATCCCGGCCGCATCCATCAAGTCGGCATCAATGGCGCAGGAGCCTTCGTAGTCCAACTCCGTCTGGGTCACACAGGCCTGATGGAGTTTGCACTTGAGCATGTTCAGTTGCATGAGCGGTTCCCCACCCTCGGTTAATGATGTGATTAGACCGGCCGCCGGAAGCGGCCCCTCTCGCCGGCCGGGATACTAGCCAAAGACCGTTATCGCGGCAATTACGGCGGTTACCACCCACCAGCCACTTCAAATTCGATATTGTCGATCAGGCGGGCACGGCCCAGGCGCGCGGCCCCAAGCACCACCAGTTGCCGGTCCCCCGGCCTCGGATCAGCAAGATCCGACCCGCGCCGCAGGCTGATGTAGTCCGGCCCCAGATCGGCCTCCTCCAGCGCATTGCGGGCCTCGGCCTCCAGCCGGGATACGTCCCGTTCACCCTGCCGCACCGCCTCGACCAGGGCACGCAGGGCGGCTGCCAGGGCCGGGGCGCGCCGCCGTTCATCCTCGGTCAGATAGGCGTTGCGGGAGCTCATGGCCAGGCCATCCGGCTCGCGCACGATCGGGCAGCCATGGACCTCCAAGGGGAAATTCAGGTCCACCGCCATCCGGCGGATTACCTGCAATTGCTGGAAGTCCTTGCGCCCGAAAACAGCCAGGTCGGGCCCCACCAGGTTGAACAGCTTGGCCACAATCGTGGCCACGCCGGTGAAA
>SLCE01000158.1 GCA_007125985.1 Ectothiorhodospiraceae bacterium
ACTTTGCGTTGGAGAAGAAATTGGTTACGCCGCGGCGAGCGAAACGCGGGGTGACGAAGACGTAGGCATCGGCGACTGGTTTGGCAATGTACCGGTCCAGTTGCTCGTTGAAGGCATAAATCCGGCGGTTGGTTTCTTCCAGCGGATCGTGCACCTGATCATCGGGCATGGGCGGGGTTCCCGCGCAGCCGGCCAGGGTGAGGGCGAACAGCAGGGACAGGGAGAGGCGATAAGGGTTCATGCCGGGCAGTGCCCTCCGGTGAGTCCATGGAGATCGTCCGGGCCCGGCAACGGCAGGCCACGGGTCGCCAGGGTGAATCCACCCCGCAGCAGCGTGTCGCTGCGTACGGCCAGATTGCAGCCCAAGATGATGGCCCGGAGCCGGGTACGGCTGATCTTGACCTCGGCTGCTGCCCCGAAACAGGGGCGGCGTTCAATGTTCCTGAGTGTGTAAAGGGCCATGCCGATGGCCCAGCTACAAAAGCGGCGCATGCCCTGCTGGTGTGGTGGCACAGTCAGAGTGTAGGTGCGCGCCTGCCGGAGCTGATGATGGGCAACTGCCACCAGACTGCGCATGGCGCGCTGAAATGCGGCATCCCGCAGCCAGCGTCCCTGCGCATCCAGGGTACAGCCGTGTTGTTCCAGCAGATCCCGGGGCAGCCAGCAGATGCCGCGAGCCCGGTCATCGTGCAGATCCTTGAGGATGTTCGTCATCTGCAGGCCCTGACCAAAACCCCGGGCCAGTGCCATCAGCCGATCCCGTTGGCGGGCGATCGCTGTATCGCTGAGTGCGAACAACTCGGTGAGCATTTCGCCCACCACGCCGGCCACCACATAGCAGTAGTCACGGAAATGCTCCCGGTCGGGTAATCCATGCGGATGCTTCAGGGGCTCGAAGCGCAGCATGCCTTGGCACATGATGCGGACGCAGCGCCGTAACGCCCGCTGCTGCGCTTCGGGCAAACCGTGGTAAACGGTGGCCAGGGCCGGTGCCTGGTGGATCAGTTCCCGCTCGGTGGTCAGTGCAATTGGGGCGGCGGCCAGCAACCCCTCGGCAAACGCCTCCGGGGCAGTGCGGCCCTCCAGCATGCCCACCAGTGCGTCATAATGTTGCGCCTTGTCATCCAGCGATAGGGTGGTGCTGTCCTCAATGGTATCCGCCGTACGGCACAGCAGATAGGCATTGGTAATAGCCGGACGCAATGGCTCCGGGAGCTGCGGGATGGTGAGCGCGAAGGTGCGGGACACGCCGGGCAGCATGGCGTCCTGTCGGGCCATAGCCGGCCCGCTGCAAGCGGCAGTCATCATCGTGCGCGCCCGTTCCGGTTCATGCCCGTGTGCGCAGGCTGCCTGGCTGTCAGGCGGCTGAGCGGGCAGGGGCGGATCTCGGCGTCGGGCATGGGGCGCAGCATCAGGGCGTCTATCCGGATTCCAGTCTGCCGGCAGTATACCGCTGCACCCCGGACCCTGCCATGCGATGCCGTCACTGGGGTGAACGGATGGCCTGGTCCGGTGCCGGGGCATCCTGGCCGATGCGGTGCACGGTGATGTCATGGGCCTGGATCGCCACGTACAGCGGCTTGCCGTCCGGATCCCGCAGCAGTGCACCGGCCACCTCACACCAGATCACGTAGCCGTTACGGTGCAGGTAACGCTTTTCCGCGCGGAAGCGGTCTGGGCCCCCACGTAGGGCGGAGCGCACCAGTCGCGGGGTGCGTTGGACGTCTGCCGGATGGGTCAGTTCACGGAAGTCCAGGCCCGTCAGGTCGTTGCCGCTATAACCCAGCAGCTCGGAGAAGGCCAGGTTGGCCCGGAAACAGACGCCAGTTTCCGGGTCGAACAGCGCCATGGCGGCGGCAGCGTCATCGAAGGCGCGCCGGAACAACCAACTTTCAGCCGTGAGTGCCTCGCTGTGCCGATGGAGTTCCCGTAGTCGCATCCCCCGCTGCCGCATCCGGGCCCGGGTGCGGCAGAGATCTTCATCCAACTGCCTGTTTTCCCGTTGCAATTGCTCCGCGGAGCGACGCACGTCAGTCATTAGCGCCTCCTGTCCTGCGACCCGCCGGAAGAGCGCATCGCAGGCGTGACTGCGGCGCTGTCCGATGACGGTGAGGCCCAGTATCAACACAAGCACCGCGGCCAGCGGAATCCAGTGCGTCAGCGGCCAGGCCACCGGCAGGGTGTGTGCGGGAACCAGCCAGGTGGACCAGGTCCGGTCCCCCACTTCCAACTCGCGCCGTAAATGGGGCTGCGCCTCCAGACTCCGGGTGGTGGGGCTGGCGTTGCCGGCCTGGCTGGAATACAGGGGAAGCTGGCGGCCGTTCACGGCGCTGACCTCGAATAGATGCAGGTGGACCTGTTCGTGCTGGGGGTAGGAATCCAGTAGTCGATCCAGGCGGATCACCGTGGCGACGATGCCTCGCAGTTGGTCACTATCGGTGGAAAACACCGGTTGCAGCAGCAGCTGGCCCGAGCGCATGCCTTCCGTGCCGCGCACCAGCACCGGCCCGTCCACCACGGTAAGGCCGTTATGATCCGCCGCACGGCGCAGACTGGCGGCGTGCTCCCGGGTCAGCAGAGTCTCCACGGTGGCCCCATCCAGCTGTTCACTGGAGCCCTGCGCGGCAATCACCCGGAATGACGGGCCGGCCGCGTTCGGCCGCGGCTCGAGCCAGGCGGCCAGTTCCAGCGGTTTGAAGCGCTTTCTGAAATCGTTTGCCAGCGCGTCGAACAGCTGCGTCCGGTCACCGGATGCAGATGCCATGGCACGGCCAAGTTGCGCGCTCAGGGAGGTGCTATCGTCCAGTGCATCGACCATGGCGTCGAACGCGGGCTGATGCCGGGCCAGGAAATGCTGCTCCGCATCCACGCGGTCATGCTGCCAGAGCATGGCGGCCAGAAGCAGGCAGCCAGCGATGCCAGCAAGGCCAAGCAGCAGGGCGGCGGGGTCATTCCCCCGCCGGTGCCTCGGCGTCCCGGAGGGCTGAACATCCGTTTCCATGTCTGATCCTTCACCGGCGCTGTGATGGCCCGCGCGGCAGAGTCTGGGCGCAGACGGGCCAGATTACTGGGCAGAGCTGGACGAGGGTCTCAACGAAACCGGCGCGTCCACCGCTTTTTCAAATGAATCATAGTATAACTGGCCTGCCGGCAATCCGTGTCTGGCGAAATCACGCCGTGCGGCGTGCACCATGCCCGGCGGCCCGGCCATGTAGACGTCGAAGGGCTCAAGATTGGGGAAGTCGCGCAGTACCCGGTTGTGGACCAGATCCACGGCGCCGTCCCAGTCATCCTCGGGCAGTGGTTCGGACAGGCACGACGTGTAATGGAAATGGACATGCTCCGCGGCCCAGGCCTGGGGCAGCGCGTCCAGGTAAAGGTCGCGACGGCTGCGCGCCCCCCAGTAAAGATGCATGGGGCGGTCGAGGCCGATGTAGAAGGCATGTTCCAGCATGCCCTTGATGGGCGCGAAGCCGGTCCCTCCCGCCACGAGGATGATCGGGCGGGGGGATTCCTCCCTTAGGAAGAAGTTGCCTAGGGGGCCCTCCAGCCGCAGCAAGGCCTTCTCCTTCATGTCGGCGAACACCTTGTCGGAAAAGGCGCCGCCGGCCACGTGGCGCACGTGGAGTTCCAGCACATCATCCTTGTGGGGGGCATTGGCCAGCGAATAGCTGCGTTTGCGTCCGTCCCGCAGCAGGATGTCAATGTACTGGCCCGGCAGGAACTGCAGTCGTTCCGTGTCGGGAAGTTTCAGGTCCAGTTGCATCACGTCATGGGCCAGTTGTTCCATGCGCACGACCCGACAGGGCAGTTTGCGCGGTTCAATGTCGCCGCCATCGCGCACCTCCCGCACCTCGATGCTCAGATCGCCTTCCGGGCGGGCCAGGCAGAACAGCGCCTGGCCGATGGCTGCCTCCTTCGGGTCCAATCCGGGCGGGAGTTCGCCGTCGGGGTAGCTGACCTCCCCTTCCACCACCTTGCCCATGCAGGTGGCGCATGTACCCCCCCGGCAGCTGTACGGAATGACCAGGCCGTTCCGCAAGGCCGCCTCCAGCACGGACTCGCCGGGCTCAGCGGTGAATGCGTGGCCAGAGGATTCGATGGTGATTCGGTAGCTCATACTGACAATGACAGCCTGTTCCGGGAGAGGTTTCCGGCCTAGGGCCGGGCGCTTCCTTGGGAATGGATCAGTGCTTCCATAAACCGTCAGTCTATCCCGAACTCGCTCCAGCGGGCGTCCACCTGCTGACGGATTTCGTCGCTCATACGGATGGGTTCGCCCCATTCGCGCTCGGTTTCGCCTTTCCATTTGTTGGTGGCGTCAAAACCGATTTTCGAGCCCAGACCGGAGACCGGCGAGGCAAAATCCAGATAATCAATGGGTGTGTTGTCGATCATCACCGTGTCACGTTGCGGATCCATGCGAGTCGTCATGGCCCAGATCACGTCTTTCCAGTCGCGGGCGTTGACGTCATCGTCGGTGACGATGATGAACTTGGTGTACATGAACTGGCGCAGGAAGGACCACACCCCCAGCATGACCCGTTTGGCATGGCCCGGGTACTGCTTTTTCATGGTCACCACGGCCATGCGGTAGGAGCAGCCCTCCGGCGGCAGGTAGAAGTCCACAATCTCGGGGAACTGCTTCTGCAGAATCGGAACAAACACCTCGTTCAGGGCCACGCCGAGGATGGCCGGCTCATCCGGCGGCCGGCCGGTGTAGGTGCTGTGGTAGATGGGCTTGTGGCGTTGGGTGATGCGTTCCACGGTGAAAACCGGGAAACGGTCCACCTCGTTGTAATAGCCGGTATGGTCGCCGAACGGGCCTTCGGGCGCGACATCGTCCGGATAGATATGCCCTTCGAGCACGATTTCGGCGCTGGCCGGCACCTGCAGATCCGAGCCGATGCACTTCACCAGTTCGGTCTTGCTGCCGCGTAGCAGGCCGGCGAAGGCGTATTCGGAAATGGCGTCGGGCACCGGCGTGACCGCGCCCAGAATGGTGGCCGGGTCCGCGCCCAGGGCCACCGCCACCGGGAACGGTTCCCCGGGATGGGCCTGCTGCCACTCGCGGAAGTCCAGCGCCCCACCGCGGTGGGCCAGCCAGCGCATGATGACGCGGTTCTTGCCGATCACCTGCTGGCGGTAAATGCCCAGGTTCTGCCGCTCCTTGTGCGGGCCGCGGGTGACCACCAGCGCCCAGGTGATCAGTGGGCCGGCATCCCCAGGCCAGCAGGTCTGCACAGGAATACGCGACAGGTCGACGTCGTCGCCCTCGAACACCTCCTCCTGGCACGCGGCGTTGCGAACCTTTTTCGGCGACATGTTCAGTACCTTGCGGAACACCGGCAGCTGATCCCAGGCATCGCGGAAGCCCTTGGGCGGTTCCGGTTGCCGCAGGAAGGCCAGAAGCTGGCCGATGTCGCGCAGCGCCTCTGTGCTCTCCGCACCCATGCCCAGCGCCACCCGGCGCGGTGTGCCGAACAGATTGCCCAGCACCGGCATATCGTGGCCCACCGGTTTCTCGAACAGCAGTGCCGGCCCTTCGCGGCGCAGCGTCCGGTCGCAGATCTCGGTCATCTCCAACTTCGGGTCCACCGGCACCCTGATGCGTTTCAACTCGCCCTGATCCTCAAGGCCGGCGATGAAATCCCTTAGGTCGGCATACTTCATGACGTGAACTCCGCGACAACAGGGGCGTGGTCGGATGGGCGCTCCCAGCGGCGGGGCTCCACATCCACCCAGCTGGCGGTGCAGGCCCGGCGCATGGCCTCGCTGGCCAGGATCAGATCGATACGCAGGCCGCGGTTGCGCCGGAAGTTGTTCATCCGGTAATCCCACCAGGAAAACACTTTCTCCTCCTGCGGGAACAGCCGGAAGGTATCCGTCAGGCCCAGGGCCAGCAGCCGGCCCAGTGCCTGGTGCTCGGGCTCACTGAAGAGGATTTTCCCGCGCCATTCCTCCGGGTCGTGCACGTCGGCGTCTTCCGGGGCGATATTGAAATCGCCCACAACCACCAGTTTCTCGTGCTGCTGTAATTCCTGGGCAAGCCAAGCGTGTAGGCGTTCCAGCCAGTCCAGCTTGTAGGCGTACTTGTCCGAACCCACCTCCGAGCCGTTGGGCACGTATAGATTGATGAAGCGGATGCCGGCCACGGTCACCGCCAGCACCCGCCGCTGGGGGTCCTCCAGGCCGGGGATGTCCGTGATCGGATCCCGCATGGCTTCCCGGGCGAGCACGGCGACGCCGTTGTAAGTGGGCTGGCCCGAATAGACGACCTGGTAGCCGGCCTCCTGCAGCGCTGCCGCAGGGAACTTGTGGTCGGTGAGCTTGGTTTCCTGCAGACCCAGGATGTCCGGTTGGGTGCTGCCCAGCCAGTCCAGAACCTGAGGAAGGCGCACTTTCAGCGAATTCACGTTCCAGGAGGCAAGTTTCATTGGCGATCCGTATTGAGGATGGGCGCGGACCGGACCTCGTGGCCCGGCCCGCGGCTGTCTGCGGAAAATTCAGTCCAGTACGGCGCGAATCTGCTCGGCCAGCGTCTTGAGTTCCTGCGGGTCTGCCGCCTCCTTGCCATGGCTGCGGCGTGACTGACCCTCCCAGCGCGGGGTCACGTGCACATGGTAGTGATAAACGGTCTGCCCGGCGGCGGCGCCGTTGAACTGGGTCACCGTGGCACCATCCGGTTGCAATGCCTTGCGTTGCGCCCGCGCCAGCCGCTGTGCTTCCTTGGCACAGGTGGCCAGCAGCTCCGGCGGCATGTCGAACACATCGGGGTAATGGGCCTTCGGGATCACGAGAGCGTGGCCTTTCGAGGACGGAAACGCGTCCATGATGGCCATCACCTCGTCTGTTTCGTAGATCACTGCGGCGGGAATGCCGCCGTCACGGATTCGACAAAACACGCAATCCGGGTCGCTGGGGCTGGTCATGCCGTGCTCCTTCTCGTTGTACCGAGGCGGCGGTGCGTCCGGCCCGCCGCCTCTGAACCGTTATGCTGCCAGGCCGCTGTGCCGCAGCAGGGCGTCAATGGTGGGTTTGCGGCCGCGGAAGGCCACATAGAGGTCCATGAGGTCCTCGGACCCACCTTTCTCCAGAATGTGGGTGCGGAAGTCCGTGCCCGCGTCCGCACTGAAGATACCTTCTTCCTCGAAGCGGGAAAACGCATCGGCCGACAGTACCTCCGCCCACTTGTAGCTGTAGTAGCCTGCCGCATAGCCGCCGGCGAAGATATGGCTGAAGCTGTTGGGGAAGCGATGCCAGGCGGGTGGCCGCATCACCGCCACCTGATCACGTACCTCCTCCAGCAGTTCCTGAACGCGCGGCCCCCGCGCGGGGTCGTACTCCAGATGCAGGCGGAAGTCGAACAGGCTGAATTCCAGCTGGCGTACCATCTGCATGGCGGATTGGAAATTCTTCGCCGCCTGCATGCGCTGATAGAGGGTGTCAGGGATGCGTTCTCCGGTCTGATAGTGGGCCGCGAACAGGTCCAGTGCCTCCCGGTCCCAGCACCAGTTCTCCATGAACTGACTGGGCAATTCCACGGCATCCCAGGGTACGCCGTTGATGCCGGACACGGACGCGCAGTCCACACGAGTGAGCATGTGATGCAGGCCATGGCCAAACTCGTGGAACAGGGTCTGCACCTCATCGTGCGTCAGTAGTGCGGGGGCATCGCCCACCGGTGGGGTGAAGTTGCAGGTCAGGTAGGCCACCGGGGTCTGCACACCGCCCGCGGTCTGTCGCCGTACCCGGCATTCGTCCATCCAGGCGCCGCCGCGCTTCTTCTCCCGCGCATACAGGTCGGTGTAGAACTGGCCGCGCACGGTGCCGTCCGGGTCCCGGATCTCGAAGAATTGCGCGTCCGGGTGCCAAATCTCCACCTCGTGAGTGCGCTCGACGATGCGCACCTGGTAGAGCCGTTCCACCACCTGGAACAGGCCGTCGATGACGCGCGGCGCGGGGAAATACGGGCGCAGGTCCTCCTGGCTCAGCTGGTAGCGTGCCTGCCGAAGCTTCTCGCCGGCCCAGGTGATGTCCCAGGGTTCCAGTTCCGCAAGCCCCAGGGTCTCGTTGGCAAAGGCGCGCAGTTCTTCAAGTTCCTGCTGTGCCTGCGGGCGGGAGCGGGCCGCCAGGTCAGTGAGGAAGTCGATGACCGCATCGGTGCTGTCGGCCATCTTGGTGGCCAGGGAACGCTCGGCGTAATTGGCGAAGCCGAGCAGCCGCGCCTGCTCATGACGCAGGGACAGGATCTCCTCCATGAGTTCGCGGTTATCCCATCGGCCGGCGTTTGGCCCCTGGTCCGAGGCACGGGTACCAAAAGCGGTGTAGATCTCCCGCCGAAGTTCCCGGTCCTCGGCATAGGCCAGTACCGCAAACACACAGGGGAAGTCCAGCGTCAGCCGGTAGCCGTCGGCATCCTTCTGCGCCGCGGCCTGCTTGAGCATGGCCAGGCTGGATTCCGGCAGGCCGTCCAGGCGGCTGGCGTCCGGCAGCAACAGCTCCCAGGCATGGGTGGCATCCAGTACATTCTCGCCGAATTTCGAGGACAGCTCCGACAGGCGGCTGGCGATGTCCCGGTAGCGCTGTTTCTGCTCCGCCGGCAGGTCGACCCCGGCCAGGCGGAAATCCCGCAGCGCGTTCTCCACGGTTTTGCGCTGGGCCGCGGTCAGCCGGTTGAATTCCGGACGCTGGCTGATCTGCTCGTAGGCCCGGAACAAGGCCTCGTTCTGCCCCAGTTCCGTGCTGTACTCGGAGAGTTTCGGCAGGCAGGCATTGTAGGCCGCGCGCAGTTCCTCGCTGTTCATCACCGAATTCAGATGGCTGACCGGCGACCAGGCCTTGCTCAGGCGGTCGGTCATCGCCTCCAGTGGGCGCACCAGGCTGTCGTAATCATGGTCGCGTCCATCCGCCAGCAGGGCGTCGAGTTGGCGCCGGTTGTCGGACAGGATCTGATCGATGGCCGGCTCCACGTGTTCGGGCCGGATAGCGGAGAACGGCGGCAGGCCGTCGGTTTGCAAGAGCGGGTTGTCCATGGTCAGCCTCGGTTTGTGCGTACGGAAATGCACGGATGGTCCTGTCACCGGACGGCGGCGTATAGTGTGCATCGATCAGTTTACTAACCTTTTCGAACGTATGGGCGGTTCCCGGATGATCCAAGGCGGGCCGTCAGGTTTTCACGGAGGGTGCATGACACAGCATTTCGACCTCATCTCCATCGGCGGCGGCAGCGGCGGGCTGGCGACGGCACGCCGCGCCACTCGCCACGGTGCGCGGGCGGCGGTGATTGAATCCGCCCGCTTGGGCGGCACCTGTGTGAACGTCGGCTGTGTGCCCAAGAAGGTCATGTGGCAGGCCTCGGGCGCCATGGAAGCCATTCATCGCGCGTCCGACTACGGGATCACAAGTCCGGCACCGGTGCTGGACTGGCCCACGCTGAAGTCACGGCGCGATGCGTACATCCAGCGGCTGAACGGCATTTATCAGCGCAACCTGGACAAGGATGCGGTGACCCTGTTCCGCGGCCATGGCCGGTTCATTGATGCCCATACGCTTGAGGTGGGCGGTGAACGGATCACCGCCGAACACATCGTCATCGCCACCGGCGGTAAACCGCGCTGGCCGGACATTCCGGGCGCGGAACTGGGTATCGACTCGGACGGCTTTTTCGCGCTGGAGCAGCAACCGCGCCGGGTTGCTGTGGTGGGGGCTGGCTACATCGCGGTGGAGTTGGCTGGCGTGCTGGCCGGCCTGGGGTCGGACACGACTCTGGCCATCCGGCATCAGACACCGCTGCGCGGCTTCGATGCCATGTTGCAGCAGGGATTGATGGATGCGCTGCCCCAGGGTGGGGTTACGGTGCAGCCAGGCTTCGTTCCCGCCCGGCTCTCCGGCGAACCCGGGGCGCTGGTGCTGGAGTCCGCGGACGGGCAACGGATGGAGGGCCTGGACGTGGTCATCTGGGCCATCGGCCGCGACGCCAATACGGATGGTCTCGGGCTGGAGGCCGCCGGCGTCACCACCGACCGCTGGGGCAACATTCCGGTGGACCGCTGGCAGCAGACCAATGTGCAGGGCATTTATGCGCTGGGCGACATCACCGGCCAGATGCCGCTCACTCCGGTGGCCATCGCCGCCGGGCGCCGCCTGTCCGACCGCCTGTTCGGCGGCATGCCGGACCGGCATCTCGATTACAGCAACATCCCTACCGTGGTATTCAGTCATCCGCCCATCGGCACGGTGGGTCTGTCCGAGGAAGAGGCACGCGCCGAGTACGGCAACGCCGTGCAGGCTTTTACCACCACCTTCGTGGGGATGGATTACGCCTTGTCCGACGAGAAGGTGCGGACGCACATGAAGCTGGTGACCGTGGGCGATGAGCAGCACATTGTCGGTGCGCACGTGATGGGCAATGGCGCTGATGAAATGCTGCAGGGCTTCGCCGTGGCGGTACGCATGGGGGCTACCAAGCAGGATTTCGACGACACCGTCGCCATCCATCCCACCAGCGCCGAGGAGATGGTCACGATGGTGTGATCAGGGGCCGCGCTTGCCCAGAATCAGGGATGCGAGAAACAGGATAATGAAGATGACGAACAGCACCTGGGCAATCCCGGCGGCAGTGCCGGCAATGCCGGAAAAGCCCAGGACGGCGGCGATGATGGCGACGATGAGGAAAAGCAGTGCCCAGGACAGCATGGGGAGGCTCCTTGTCGGCGACTGTAAACGCAACATCGTTGAGTAGCATCGTGATGGTGTCAACCGGAACAGCAAGTCAGGGGGTGGTATGGCAAGAGCCGCATTCGAGATCGCGGGCCGTCATGTGGCGGCGGGGAGCCGTGCCACGGTGGATCTGCCGGCGGGGTCCCTGTACACGCATACGCCGCTGACCATTCCGCTGCATGTGATCCACGGCCGCCGGCCCGGCCCTTGTCTGGTGGTGTCGGCCGCCATCCACGGGGACGAGATCAACGGTGTGGAGATCATCCGCCGCCTGCTTCGGGAAAAAGCCTTGAACCGGCTCGCAGGCACATTGGTCGCGGTGCCCATCGTCAACGTGCTGGGTTTTACGGCCCGCTCGCGTTACCTGCCGGACCGGCGGGATCTGAACCGCTGTTTCCCCGGCACCGAGGCCGGCTCCATGGGATCACGGCTGGCGAGGTTGTTCCGCAAGCAGATACTGCAGAAGGCCACCCACGTGATCGATCTGCATACGGGTGCCGTTCACCGCGATAACCTGCCACAGATCCGCGCGGACCTGGAGCATGATGGTGACGAGGCGCTGGCCCTGGCCTGCGGGCTGCCGGTGATGATTCACTCGCCCATCATCGAGGGTAGTCTGCGGGAGGCCGCCCGGGAACTCGGCGTGCCCGCTGTCACATATGAGGGTGGCGAGGCGCTGCGTTTCGATGAGGGCGCCATCCGGGCCGGTCTCCGTGGCGTGCTGCGCGCCATGCGCGCCCTCGGCATGCTCACGCCCAGTCGGGGCCGGCCACGCCCGGCGCCCTTTGTGGCCGATGCCACGCGCTGGGTCCGTGCGGGCCAGGACGGTATTCTGCGTGCGGCGGTTGCCCTGGGGGACCGGGTGGATGCAGGTCAGCCGCTGGGCTGGGTGTCCGACCCGTTCGGGGAGCGCACCAGCTCGGTGGAGGCCCCGGAAGCCGGGCTGGTGATCGGCCGCACCAATCTGCCGCTGGTTCACCAGGGTGAGGCGCTGTTCCATCTGGCGCGGTATGAGCGTGTTGGCTCCGTGGTGCGGGAGGTGGAGCGGTTCAGCCAGGAGCTGGAGAATCAGCCGGGCTGGGAAGAACCCCCCATCGTCTAGGGACGCACTGACCCATTCCCCTGGGGCAAAGCCCCGCGGGGCGGGCCAAGCGGGTACTTCATCGCATGTCAGTGCGCTGGTGCCTCGCCCGGTGACACCGGTGCGTCCGGTTCCGGCCTGTTCGCGATGTGCCTTGCCGCCACCAGTTGTTCCTCGAACCAGTGGGTGAGGTCCCGGTAAACGTCGTCCCGGTTGATCTCGTTGAACACTTCGTGCCGGGCTTCCGGATAGCTGATCAGGGTCACACGCCGTGCGCCGTGCTCCTGATAGGCCTGCATCAAGTCGTGTACCCGCTGGCCTCCCAGGCTCAGCAGGTCATCCGTGCCCACCAGCATCAGCACCGGAAGATCCGGCGGAATCTGGCCGCGCAACCGGTTGCTGATCTGCTCCATGCCCTCGGCGATGGCGTGCCACATGCCGTTGCTGGGCTGAAATCCGCACAGCGGGTCTGCCAGGTAGGCGTCGACGATGGACTCGTCCCGGGTCAGCCAGTCCTGGTCGGTGCGGCGTTCCGGCAGAGAGCGTTTCATGTTGCCGATGCCCAGGGCATACATCAGGCCGCTGCGCCGGTCGCGGCCGTGCAGGGCCTTGAACAGGGTGCCGCCCCAGTGGGTGATACGGGTGCCGATGCCCGGGCGGCTGTCTGTGGCGGAGAGCACCAGGCCGTCGATGCGCTCGCCGTGGAGCGCGGCGTAATACTGGCACATGAGTGAGCCCAGACTATGCCCGAGGAGAAAAATGGGCTGTCCTCTGAGATCCGAGCGCGCATGATCGATGACGGTGTTGATGTCCTCAATCCAGTCATTCCAACCACTCTCTTCCGGGAGAATACCCAGAGCCTCCGGAGTCCCGGCGGTGAGCCCATGACCGCGAGTGTCAAAGGCATAGACCTGGAAGCCGCCACTGCTCAGATGGCGTGCCAGCATGTCATAGCGCCCGCTGTGTTCCCCGAGGCCGTGGACCACAACCACTCCCGCCCGGGACGGCCCATCCTCCACCAACCAGCGGCGGCAGTGAAGTTGCACCCCATCATGGGCAGGTAGCGTGTATTCATCCATTGTCGCGTCCCATCATGTTTCGCCGGAGCAGGTAAAGTGCCAGTGCGATCAGCAGCAACCCGACGGCGAACTGCTGATACAGGTGCGGACCGGCCCGGTGATCAAGGCGATAAACGCTCCCGGCGCTGATCCAGGTCTCGTCTCCCAGCGGCACCACCCAACTGACCGGCCGATCCAGGCCCCCGGGCGGATTGCGCAGTTTCTCCCAGCGGCCCTGGGTTTCCACGGCCTGTGCCCGTTGCACCAGGCGCACGCGGTAGGCGCCATCATCGCTTCCGGCCCAGAGCCAGCCATCCGTATCAAGCGCCAAAGCCAGTACGCGGCGTTGGCCAAGCCCCGCATCCACCCGGCGCCATTGCTCGCCCGGCGCGCTTTGCCAGAAGAGACCCTGGTCGGTGCCGGCCAGCAGGACGCCGTTGTCCACCTGTAGCAGGCTGAGCGCATTCACGGGTTGCGGCAACCCCGGATTGTTCGGCCGCCAGTCACCGCCCTCCGGCCGGTGCCACATGCCCGTGGCTATGGCCCCGGCATGGATGCCCTTCCCGGCGCCGGTCTGCACCACATGCACCCGGTAGACCTGGGCGTCCAGGCCGAGATCGTGGAATTCATGGCCGTCCCACAGCAGTACCCCCTTCGCCGTGCCCAGTACCAGCTGCTCGCCCTTGGGCGCTGCATGACTGATCCGGACCCCATCCGGTGCTGCCACGGGAGCCGGTGTGCCCCAGTGCCATAGACCCCGGTTGAGCACTGCCAGTTCACGTTCCGGTAGCAGAAGCATGATGGCTGCCTGCCCCGGGCTCTGCCCCAGACGATGCCAACCGTCCCTGTCCCTGATCCGCAAGGTTCCATTCTGCGCACCCCGGACGAGGTGATCGCCGTCCGCGATCAGGGTGAACACATGTTCACGGCGATGCGGATCATCCATGACCCAGCGCTCCTGGCTGAAGAGCCAGGGCGAGGTGGCGATCACCAGGGCGCCCGCCAGGGTCAGCGCGGCGGGCATGAGCCAAGGCGGGATTTTCTTGTTTTTTTCAAGAATCGTCATAAGGTATGCTCGGCAAATTCATGGTAAATCGCGATTTTAATGGCCTGTGATCCAGTGCACGGATCCACTTGGGGAGCGGGTGTAGCCTGCGATTTTCGGGGCCGGGTATCCCGGCGGCCTTTTTCAGCTGCAGGAACGACGCATGCGACTGGCATCACCAATTCTTGCCCTGGCCGTCACGCTCACGCTGGGTCTCACGCCCCTGGTGGCCGATGAAGGGCCCGTTGCCGGAGTGCCGCCTGACAGTGATTGTGGCACGCTGCGGGCCATCTATCAGCGACTGGCCTCTGAGGACGATGCGGGTGAGGCCCGCGATCAACTGGCCCGCGCCATCCTGCTTCTGCCCGGTTGTGTGCCGTCCGAGGCCCGATTGCAGCAGGCACGCACCCTGGACGGGGTGGAGGTCTTTCGGGCCGGTGCCCTGCCGGATCTGGAACAGGGCCGGACTTCCGCGCCATGAGATGGTTACTGGCGGTGATGCTATGCCTGCCCACCGTGTTGCTGGCCGAGGGCATGCGCACGCTGGAGCCGATCGGTGGCAGTGCGGTTACGGAAACCGCCGTGTCGGCGTATTCGGTGCCGCGGGCCGAGGTGGAGGCGTTCGTCCAGCGTCTGCTGGATGCGTGGAACCGTGAGGGGCTGGAGCCGTATCTGGGGCAGGATTTCCCTGATCGCAGCCGCCTGCTGGGGGATCTCGCTGAACTGCCGGCCAGTGCCCGCTTGCGACTGCGGTCAGTGGGCCCCGTGCAGACGCTGGAAACCAGATGGGATCACGATGCGCTGGTGAGTCTGGTGTCGGTCCGTGTGCGCGCTCAGCTGGAAGTGGAAGGCTCTGAAGGTCTGGAGCGCCATGACACCACCCAGGAGCTGCTGATCCGGTTTGTACGACGGCTGGCGGATTGATGCGACGTGTCTGGCTGACAGCGGGAGCAATCATCCTGGCCTTGAACACGGCCCAGGCCGAGGTAAGCGTATCCGGTGATACCACCTTCCGACTGGAACACTACCGGGTCAGCGGTGACGAGGCCCATGCGCCGTATCCGGATCAGGGCTCGCACCTGTACCAGGATCTCAACCTGCATGTGCGCGGTTCGCCGGGCGCCGGCCGGTATTGGGAGTTCAACACCTCGGCGCTGCTCAACCGGTCCGATTATCGTCACACGGAGCAGGGTTTCGTCCCCGAATGGGCGCACCTGCGTTACGAGGACGGGACAGCAACCGTGCCCTACCGGCTGGATGCCGGTGACCAGCAGGCGCGGCTGACATCCATGACGCTGGATCAGCGGCTGCAGGCGGTGCGGGTGGAAGTCCAGCCCCGGGGCACCGGGCCGGCCGGCGGGCGTCACTCTCTGGTATGGCTGTCCGGCCGTGATCAGGCGGACTGGAATGCGCTGGACCCCGGCGCGGCGTCCCGTTTTCATGATACCCGCTTTCAGGGTGCCTCCTGGCTTCTGGATGGCGTTGGTGCGGGGAGGTACAGCGTCAACGTGCTGCATCAGGATCCCGGCGATCAGCTGGCCCAGCGTGATGCAGGCGTGCTCGCCAGTATTGCCGGTGCCTGGGATCTCAGTCTCGCGCATCAGACGGTGTCCGCGGAAGCGGAATGGGCGCGACTGGATGAGAGCGGCCTGGATCAGGCGCCGGAATCCGACCAGGGGCTGCGTGCCCAACTGACTGGCAAGATGCAACCGGTGCCGCTGGATTACCGCCTGCGCTACCGCCGGTTCGGCGATGGCTTCCGACCGCTGGGTGCCGATCTAACGCCGGATTCACGCCTGCTGGGTGGCAGCGCCGCCCTCGGGATACCGTGGGGCGCTCGCCTCACCGGTAATGTGGAACGCCACGTTGATGGGGTGACACTGCAGCGTCTGCAACTGGACGACTACGGGGTTGCGGTACTGGCGCCGCAGACCTTCGGAGCTGTGGGCTGGATGGATCATGAATGGGGGTTCCGGGTCCGCGAGCGGGAAAACCGCACCGGCACCATTCGCGACCGGGCCACTGAGGCGCGCTGGTCGATTCGCGTCGCCGGACGGGAGGGCTCAGACACCCGAATGTCCATGCGCTGGCTGGGCATCGAGGACGAGTCCGAGCTGGATCGTGACCGGCGGGAGCACAGGCTGGCCCTGACCCATGCGGAGCGTATCAGCGTCGGTGAACTGGATCTCACCGCAACGCCCGGCGTGGATTACCGCCATCGTTCGGGATACTGGCCCATGACGCTGGTGCACCCCACGTTCCGCCTGGATGCGGGACTTCAATCACACAGCCTTGGCCTGATGCTGGGTTTTCGGGCCCTGGAGCGCCGTGACGCCTTGATGGATGTGGACGAATACAGCCTGCGGCTGGATTACCGTTACCGGCTGGATAACCACGTGCTGGGCCTGGAGTACGATCAACAGCTCCGCGAACCGGAGGAAGGGAGCCATACCGAGGCCTGGCGTGCGGGGATGTTCTGGCGCTATGAATTCCGAAGCCTGGATGGCCTGTCGATGGGTACCGGCTCCTGATCGGTGTCGTGCTAGTCGCGCCGGGTGGCGCGCCAGTACAGGATTAGAAGCAGGCCGAACAGCATACCGCCCAGGTGGGCGAAATGCGCCACATTGGACATGGTTCCGGTCATGCCCGCCCACAGCGTGAATGCGCCGTAGGCCACGACGAAATACTTCGCTTTCATGGGAATCGGCGGAATCAGCAGCATGATGCGCTGATTCGGAAAACACATGCCGAAGCCCAGCAGGATGCCGAAGACGCCGCCGGAGGCACCCACCGTGGGGTAGGGCATACCCGTCCGGGCGGCCTGCGTGGCTACCACGAGCTGAATGATGCCGGCACCGACCACGCAGAACAGGTAGTAGAACAGGAAGCGTGCCGAGCCCCAGCGGTATTCCAGCGCCACGCCGAACATCCACAGCGCGAACATGTTCACGAACAGATGCAGCGTGCCGCCGTGCAGAAAGCCGTAGGTCAGCAGCTGCCAGACCCGGAAGCCGTCCAGTTCCACCGGGCCCATGGGGGTGCGGACCACGTCCGGCATGCCCATGGGCCAGAGCGCGAAGTACTCCAGCAGCGGCAGGCGCATGCCGGTCTCGAGAAAATAGATGACGATGTTCAGCGCCAGTAGCGACATGATCACCGGAGGGAAGGCCGACGGCGGCCGTGGGGCACTGTAGCCGGGGGGGGGCGGGGACTGGTTCGCGTTGGCTGTCATGATCAGGGGAATGTAGACCAGCCGCTGACCGGACACAACGCCCCGCCGCCCCGCAGCGTCATGAGGCCTCCCGTGTAAGCCGGCGCTGCAGCCGCAATACGCCGTTCTCCAGCAGCGAGTAGGCGGCAGGAATCACCACCAGCGTCAGTAACATGGCCGAGATCATGCCACTGATGATGGCCACTGCCAGGGGGCCCTGGGTTTCCGCACCGGCGCCGAGGCCGATGGCGGCTGGCGTCATGGCGAGGATCAGGGTCAGCGAGGTCATCAGAATGGGCCGCAGCCGGATCGGGCAGGCCTCTTGCAGGGCCGTATTCACATCCAGTCCCCGCTTGGCGCGGTACTGGTTGGTGAGATCCACCAGCAGGATCCCGTTCTTGGTGACCAGCCCGATCAGTAGCACGAGACCGATCATCGAGAAGATGTTCAGCGTGTGGTTGAACAGCCACAGGCCCACCACGCCGCCCACCATGGCCAGGGGCAGGGCGGCCAGGATGACGATGGGCTGCAGGAACGAGTTGAACTGACTGCCCAGCACCATATAGGCGAGAATGGTGGCGACCACGAACACGAACAGGATCGAGGCCGCGGTGCGCTCGAATTCCTCGGCTTCGCCCACCAGATTCATCGTATAGCCCAAGGGCAGCAGATCGGCGGCTTCCTCTTCCACGACCTGAACGGCTTCCGCCAGCGGCACCGCGGGGTTGGAGTAGAACTGGGCCGAATACTGCAGATTGAACCGGCCGATCACCGCGGGTCCCAGGGTGGGTTCAAAGCTCGCCACGGTATCCAGCCGGATCATATTGCCGTTCGGGCCGCGCAGGAACAGGTTACGCAGATCCTCGGTGGAGGTGATGGCCCCGTCCACGGCCTTGAGCCGCACATCGTAGCGTTCGCCGTCGCCCGGATCATCGTTGTACCGGGCCACATCAATGCCGCCGCCCAGCACGTTCACCGCCCGGGCCACCTCAAAGGTGGATAGCCCCAGGCTGCGTGCCTGGTCACGGTCCACACGCAGGGTGAATTCCGGTTGATCCAGGTTCAGGTCCAGATCCAGCGTGGCAATGCGGTCATCGTTCCTCAGCCTGTGTTCCATCTCCTCGGCCAGCCGCGCCACCTCGTCCAGATCCGGGCCGCTGATATTGAACTGCAACGGCTCGCCGCGCTGCCCACCGATCAGCGGCACTGCGGTGGCAAAGGCGCGGACGCCCGCCAGTTCCGCGAGCTGGCCCTGCACCTGCCGGGTGATCTGCTGCTGGCTGAGCCGGCGTTCCTCCCGTGGGTCCAGGCGAACGAAAGCGATGCCGTCATTCACCTGGCTCTGCTGGCCCAGGCCCACGGCGGTGAAGTAGCTGCGAACCCCTTCCTGGTCGGCCAGGATCTGTTCCACGGCTGCCAGCTTTTCCCCGGTGTAGTTGATGCTGGACCCCAGCGGCGTCTGCATCACCACGAGGAATTGCCCTTCATCCTCCTCGGGCGCGAATTCGCCGCCGAGTTGCCCGGCCAGACTGCCGGCCAGCACGGCGACCACAGCCACCAGGCCAAGTGTGGTCCAGCGGAAGCGCAGCACCCGGGCCAGCAGCCAGCGGTAACCCCGCTCCATGCCGCGGAAGCCGGTTTCCAGCGTGTTATAGACGCGGCCGTGTTGCTTCGGCACCGCGAGGAAGCGGGAGCAGAGCATGGGCGTGAGCGTGAGCGCCACCAGGCTGGAGGCCAGCACCCCCAGCGAGACCACGACAGCAAACGACTCAAAGAAGCGGCCGATGATGCCGCCCATGAACAGCACCGGGAGAAAGATGGCCACCAGCGACAGGGTGGTGGCGATAATGGCGAAGAACACCTCGTTGGAGCCGACAATGGCGCCCTCCACCGGGTCCTCGATGCCCTGTTCCCGGTGCCGGAAGATGTTCTCCAGGACCACGATGGCATCGTCCACCACCACGCCGATCAGCAGCAGCATGGCCAGCATGGTCAAGGCGTTCAGCGTGTAGCCAAAGAAGTACACCACGGCGGTGATCGCCGCCAGCGAGATGGGAATGGACAGCACTACGATCAGCGTGGAACGCAGGTTTTTCAGGAACAGCCACAGCACCAGGGCGGAAAACAGGATGCCCAGGGCGATCGTTGTGTAAAGCGATTCCACCATCTCGAGGATGAACACGGACTGATCAGAAGCGACGTTCACTTCGATGCCCGGTGGCAGCTGCGGCCGGATTTCCTCCTCCAGGCGCCGCTGGACCTCCTCGATGATGGCGACGGTATTGGTGCCTGCCACTTTGACGATGCCAAGCCCCACCGTGGGTTGGCCATTGAACCGGGCCAGCGAGCGCGGGTCTTCCAGCCCGTCCACCACATCCGCCACGTCGCGCAGCCGCACCAGCGCGCCGTTCTGGCTTGCCACCACCAGATTCTCCAGCTCATGGGGCTGGTGGAATTCCAGGTCCAGCTTGATCAGGCGTTCGGTGCGGTCGCTGACCACGAAGCCGCCCGGCAGCTGGAAATGCTCGGCCTCGAAGGCGTTCACCAGATCCTGCACGGTGAGCCCGAAGCTGGCGAGGCGGTCCGGGTGGATCTCGACGCGGATATTCCGCTCCAGGCCACCGCCCACCTGCACTTCACCCACACCGTCGATGTTTTCCAGTCGCGGGCGGATCACGTTGCGGGCGTAGACGCTGAGCTGCTGCAACGTGCGGTCACCCTGCACGCTGAGCCACATGATGGCCTGGGAGCCGGTTTCCACCTTCTGGATGATGGGGGCTTCCGCGTCCGGCGGCAGCTGCTGGCGGATTTCGTTAACCTTGGCCTGCACCTCGTTGAAGGCCACGTCCACGTCCTTGTTCAGGTTGAACGTGACCACCACCAGGGAGACCCCGGGAGTGGAAGTGGACTGGATATTGTCGATGCCCGGGACGGTATTCACGGCCCGCTCCACCACCGAGGTAATGGACGCATCAATGATTTCCGGATCCGCACCTGGTTGCGTGACAACCACGGTGACCACCGGGAAGTCGATGTCCGGAATGCGGTCCGTGCCCACCTGCTGATAACCAATGATGCCGAACAGCACCAGCACGGCGCTGAGCATCACGGCCAGGACGTAACGGCGAATGGAGATCTCTGGCAACGTCATGCCGGATTACTCCTCGCTGGTGCGCACGTCGGCGCCATCGGTGAGGAAGCCGGCGCCTTCCACGGCAACCGTCTCGCCGCCGTCCAGGCCTTCAAGAATCTCCGTGCGGTTGCGCTGGCGGATGCCGGTGCGCACCTCACGGGCGTGAGCACTACCGTCCTCGATCACGTACACCACCTCGCCGGCGGGGCGCTGCACCACCGACTGGTTCGGTACCAGCACGCTTTCACGGCTGGTGATCACCACCTGGGCACTAACGCTGCCGCCCTGGCGCCAGCTGCCCGGATTCTCCACGTGCACGATGGCCTCGACGGCCCGGCTGCCGCCCATGAGCGCCGGCCGCAGCTCGTTGATGCGGCCGTCCACCTCACCGTTGCTGGATAGCGGTGCCAGCATGCGCACCGTCTGTCCCACTTCCAGTCGTGAGCCCACGGTTTCCGGAAACGGCAGGCGTACCCGCAGGAGATCCTGGCTCACCAGACGGAACAGGGCCTGGCCCGGAGAGCTGTAGTCGCCCACGGAAACCAGCCGCTCGTCCACCTCCGCATCCACCGGAGCCGTTACCCGGGTATTGCGTAGATCCCGTTCGGCGTTGCGGACCGCCACGCGCGCCGCTTCCCGCTGTTCTTCCAGGTTGCGGAACTCTGCCTCGGTGGCGTCGAACATGGCCTGGGTCACGAAGCCGTCTTCCAACAGTTCCCGCTGGCGCTCCAGTTCGCGTTCCTGAGAACTAATCAGCGCGTCCAGTCGGCGGATATCGGTGCGCGCGGACGCCAGCGCCAGATCGTACGGCTCCGGGTCGATTTCCAGCAGCAGCTGGCCGCGCTCCACCCGGTCACCCTCGTCGGCATGGATTTCCAGAATGTGGCCGCTGACCTCGGCGGTGAGCGAGGGCGCGGTGCGAGAGCTGATCTGGCCGATGGTGCGCTCGATGACATCCACCGTGTCCCGCTCGGCTGTTTCGGTGGTGATCAGAGTGCGCCGATCCGGGGCGGTGCTGGTGTCGTCACCGTTGCCGCCATTGCCGCCGCAGGCGGACAGCAGAACGGTCGCGATAAGGGCTGCGCTGAGGCGAAATCTGGTTGTCATGTGCGTCGATCCGTCCTTGCGAAAACTGGCTCACCCGCGTGTGGTGGGTGGTGTGGGTCCATTGTTCACGGCCGGTGTGATCAGGTGCATGAGCGACCGGCTGAATGTGCTGGGGTCGACGGGTCTCCCGTCCCGCTGGAACTCGGCGAGGATGCCTTGCAGTTGGAAGTACATGAAGTTTCCGCCAGCGATGGCCAGGGTCAGGGCGAGGGGGTCGGTGTCCGCGGGCAGCTCACCCTGTTCCTGCAACTGTTCCAGCAATTGCAGCAGGCTACGCAAACTGTCGCGGATAACCTGCTCAGCCTTGCGGCGCTGTTCCGTGTTGTTCGGCGCCATCAGTTGGCGCAGGAACAGGTAGACGCAGTGGGGATCTTCCAGTTGGTCCTGAAGATCCAGTTCGGCGAAACGTGCCACCCGTTCCTGCACGCTGCAACTGCTGTCCCTGAGGACGTCCAGTTTCGTCCCGAGCTGCTCGGCCACCTGCTCCAGAATGGCGGCATAGAGGTTGGCCTTGCTGCCGAAATGATGGAACACGTTGGCCTTGCTGACCTTTGCCTTCTCGGCGATGTCCCGGATGGAAACGCCGTCGTAGCCGCGTTCGGCGAACAGGATCTTGGACGCCTCAAGCACGCGCTGGGCGGCCTCGGTGCGTGCTTCGGTCTGCGGGCTGGCTGCTGATTCATGCATGGTTTTCGATTTCCGACTGATCGACCGGTCAGGTTGGAAAATGTACAGCTCAGTCTGCCTGGGTGCAAGCCCCGGCTCGACCGAATCGGTTCGCTCTGGCAGCATGCGGATGCCCGCAGAGCACCATGGGAACAGATCAGTGCTCCCTAAGAGACAAGACGTTAGGAGACGGCAGAGATGACCACCGTGTTGTTGGAGCGTGTGACCGGGTCGGCACTGGAGCCCTATCTTGACGATCTTGCGGCGCTGCGGATCGAAGTGTTCCGCGAATTTCCCTATCTGTACGACGGCGACCCTGCCTATGAGCGGCGCTATCTCTCCACCTACGCGGCGTCTGCCCGCAGCCTATGTGTGTTGGCGCGTGATGGCGGTTCCGTGGTGGGTGCGGCCACTGGTATTCCGCTGGAGGACGAGACCGAGGAGTTCACCGCCCCGCTGAAGACAGAGGGGCTGGATATCCGCGAGACGTTCTACTTTGGTGAATCCGTGCTCCGCTGTAGCTATCGCGGCCAGGGCATTGGCGCGGGCTTCATGCGGGAACGGGAAGCCTACGCCCGGGAGCAGGGTTTTCGGCAACTCATGTTCTGTGCGGTTCAGCGGCCGGATGACCACCCGCGCCGCCCGCGGGATTACCGGCCGCTGGATGCCTTCTGGGAGAGTCGCGGTTTCCGGCGGCATCCCAGGCTGGTGACCTGGTACCGCTGGCGCGATCTGGATGATGTGGAGGAAACCCGCAAGCCCATGGCGTTCTGGCTCAAGCGCCTGGATGATTGAGCGCCAGAGCCTAGCGAAGGCCGCCTAGGAGCAACACGAAGGCCACCACCCCGGTTCCCGCATGCAGCAGTACCAGCGGCAGAATGGGGGCCTCTCCTCGCTCCCGCACCAGCCAGGCGAAGCCGCCACCGATCAGCGCCAGAATGAACAGGAACAGCGCGCTGTTGAACCACAGATTCTCAGGCCCCAGGAGTATGCGATAGAGCAACACTCCCATGCCGCTGAGATTCAGCAGGCCGTGTACGGCTCCGAGCCATGGCTGCGCCCGTCCACGTCGATGGCTGAGCCAGTAGTTGAGGCCGCCCAGCAGCATGGCGGTGGCGAAGGTCAGGATGATGAGGGCTTCCAGCATGATGCTCCCCGGATCGGTGCTGGACGGGAGCCTACACAGCAGGTACCTGAGGTACAAGCGTGGCCGAGGTCTCCATCCTGGTCTTGGGATATTTTTCGCCCCGGTGTGGTCCCAAGAAAACCACGACCGCACGGGGAGCGACCATGCGCCTGATCGGATTCGCGATGTTTTTCAGTCTGCCGCTGCTGGCTGCATGCAGCAGCGCGCCCACGACCCTGTCCACGCCGGAAGGGCAGGCATGGACCGTGGACAGTGAGATTTCCGATTTCAACCGTCGGATCACGGTGTACATCGACGGTGAGGAGGCCATGAGCCACCGTTTCGTACCCATGTCTGCCGGTAGCAGTGCCGCGCGCGCCGAATTCCGGGATCGGGAGTTGGTGCTGAACTGTCGCCGCAACCCGATCGTCTACGGGGTGAACTGCGTGTTGCGGGCGGATGGAACGCTGGCAGCCCAGTTCCAACACGTGTTCTGATGGCGCTTGCCGGCCTTCTGGGACGCCGGCAAGCGCCATTATCCGCCGGTGTTGATTATGCGCACACCGGGCTCGTCCGCGCTCGGCGGTTCATGGCTGGCAAGTTGCCGTTCCAGTACCGACTGATCGGCCTCTGAGGGGTCGCGGCCCCGGGCCAGTCGCCGGCTGACCCGCCGCCGGAGCTCATCCGGGTCCGCGTGACACCAGCGCAGCTCGAAGGGTACCCCGGCTTCCTCTGCCAGGTGGCGGAAGCTGTCCCTTTCCGCCCGCTTCAGGCAGGCAGCATCGACGATCACCGGCCAGCCGGCGTTCAACAGCAGGCGCGCGGTTTCACGCAGATGCCGATAGGTCCGGCGTCCGGCCGCCGCACTGTAGATACCTTGGCCTGGCGCAGCCCCGGTCCGCGCAGAGCTGTCGAG
>SLCE01000119.1 GCA_007125985.1 Ectothiorhodospiraceae bacterium
AGCGTGCAGTCGGCCGACATTGAGGCCCATGGCAAGAACCCGCGCGCCATCGCCGCCATGCAGGAGGCCGGTGTGGATGTTTCCGGCCAGGAATCCACCCGCGTTACCGATGCCATGCTGGCGGCAGCGGATGTGGTGGTGACGGTCTGTGGTCATGCCGATGAGCACTGCCCGGTGCTGCCGACTGGTACGCGGCGTATACACTGGCCGCTCCCCGATCCTGCCAAGGCGACCGGTACGGAAGAGGAGATCACGGCCCAATTCCGCGAGGTACGGGATGATATCCGCGCCCGCGTCGAGGCGCTGTTGAATGATGAACTCCAGCGAGGCAAGGGATGAGTGATACGCAGAGCACAACTGCCCAGGCAGAGTCGGATCCGGATATCCGCAAGGGCATGGGCTTGTTCGAGCGCTATCTGTCCGTCTGGGTGGCCATTGCCATCGTGCTCGGTATCGCACTGGGGCAGTTCCTGCCAGCGGTGCCGGAGGCACTGGCGCAGTTTGAGTACGCGCAGGTCTCCATCCCGGTGGCGATTCTCATCTGGGCCATGATCTTCCCGATGATGGTGCAGATCGATTTCAGCTCCATTCTCGGCGTGCGCCGCCAGCCCAAGGGCTTGGTGATCACCACCACGGTGAACTGGCTGATCAAGCCCTTCACCATGTTCGCCATTGCCTGGTTCTTCCTCATGGTGGTATTCGCGCCCCTGATTCCCGAAGGCCTGGCGCGCGAATACCTGGCCGGCGCCATTCTCCTGGGTGCCGCGCCCTGCACTGCCATGGTGTTCGTCTGGAGCTACCTGACCCGGGGTGACGCCGCCTACACGCTGGTGCAGGTCTCGGTGAACGACATCATCATGCTGTTCGCCTTCGCACCGATTGTGGTTTTCCTGTTGGGTATCTCGGACATCGCGGTGCCCTGGGATACGGTGGCGCTGTCCGTGTTCCTGTACATTGTCATTCCGCTGGCCGCCGGCTATCTGACACGGGTCATGCTGATCCAGCACCGCGGCGTTGAGTGGTTCGACAATGTGTTCATGAAGCGTCTGGCGCCGGTGACCCCCGTCGGGTTGATCTTCACCCTGATCCTGCTGTTCGCTTTCCAGGGCGAGGTGATCCTGAACAATCCGCTGCACATTGTGCTCATCGCCATCCCGTTGATCATCCAGACGTTCCTGATCTTTTTCATCGCCTACGGCTGGGCCAAGGCCTGGCGCGTACCCCACAATGTGGCGGCGCCGGGGGCGATGATAGGTGCCAGTAACTTTTTCGAACTCGCAGTGGCGGCGGCCATTGCGCTGTTTGGCCTGCAATCCGGGGCGGCGCTGGCCACCGTGGTGGGTGTTCTGGTGGAGGTGCCCCTGATGCTCGCCCTGGTGCGCATCGCAAACCGTACCCGCCATCATTTCCCGGCCGTCCAGGCGGCACCGGTGGGAGGGTAGGTCGTTGCAGATCCGGCTCTCACCCGAAGCCCGGCAGTGGCTGCAGGGCAGGCATGACGCGGTGACGTTGCGGGTGTCGCCGCGTCACGGTTGCTGCGGTGGCACGGCCGGTGTGCCCGTGGCAGAGCCGGGAACTCCCGTGGATCCGGCCGCGTTTCAACGGGTTGTTGTTGACGGCATCACGGTGTTTCTGGCTCCGGAACTGGAGTCTGGTGAGGCATTTACCATTCGGGTGGAAGGCTTCCTGGGCCTGAAGCGGCTGTTTGTTGAGGGTGCCACGCTCTCCGCCGGCAAGGAGTAGCTGATGTTCAAGCATGTTGTGGTTGCAATCGATTTCTCTCCCGCCTGGCCGTTGTTGCGTCAGCGGCTGCAGGCGCTGCGCACCTGGGGTGCCGAGGAGCTGACCTTGGTCTATGTGCTGAGCAGCCGCTATCCGGCGACGCCCGAGGAGAGTCATCGGTCGCATTATGAGAGCCGCCTGAGCGAAGAGGCGGCACCCCTGGAAGCCGACGGCTTTCGTGTGAACTGGCAGATACGCGTGGGTGAGCCCGGTGCCGAGGTGGTGGCTGCCGCTGCGGACGTGAACGCAGACCTCGTGCTACTGGGGGATCGGGGCTACAGCCGGTTCCGGGAATTCTTCGTTGGCAGCACGGCGTTGGATGCCGCCCGGCTGACCTCGTGCCCCCTGTGGCTGGAGCCCGTGCAGGACGGCCGCCGGGCCGACGTGGACGTGGTCCTTCTGGCCACCGACGGTTCGGATGCGGCGAAGTCCGCTGAGGCTAATTTCCAGCAGTTGTGGCCGCAATTCTCCCGCGGCGTGGCGGCGATGGCAACGTGCGCCAGCGAAGGCTGTAATCGGGAAATTGCCGACGCCGAGGCGCATCTCAAGCAGCTGGACCGGCCGGACGACGGTCTGGAGGTGAGGGTGCTGGATGGTGATCCCCGCCAGGTGATCCCCGCGCTGGCGAAGGAGCTTCCCGCCGACCTGGTGATCGTCGGGAAACGTGGCCGTAATGCCATGCAGCAGCTCATGCTGGGCAGTACGGCAGAGGCTGTCTGCCGCAAGGCGCAATGCCCGGTGCTCGTGGTGCCGTCCGTTGATTGATTGCGTGTTATTCGTAACGAGGATATGGATTTGACTGAAAGCCTGCCCAACGTCGAGGAAGCCTGGTTGGATGTGCCCACACTGGATCGCCTGGTGGTTTCCCGACCATCTTCTCATCCGCCGCGCATCCTTCTGCTCTACGGTTCGCTGCGGCAGCGCTCCTACAGCCGCTTTCTGGCCGAGGAAGCGGCACGGTTGCTGCGTCAGTTCGGCGCGGAAACCCGCATGTTCAATCCGTCCGGTCTACCGCTCCCGGACGATGCGCCGGACGATCATCCGAAGGTGCGGGAATTGCGGACGCTGTCCGAATGGTCCGAGGGTCAGGTGTGGTGCAGCCCGGAACGTCACGGCAACATGACCGGGATCATGAAAACGCAGATCGACTGGTTGCCCCTGGCCTATGGCGGAATCCGCCCGACCCAGGGGCGGACGTTAGCCTTGATGCAGGTGAACGCGGGCTCGCAGTCGTTCAACGCTGTGAACAATATGCGCATCCTTGGCCGCTGGATGCGGATGATCACGATTCCCAACCAGTCGTCCGTACCCAAGGCCTACGAGGAGTTTGACGAAGCAGGGCGGATGAAGCCGTCACCCCTGTATGACCGGGTGGTGGATGTGATGGAAGAGTTGGTGAAATTCACGCTGCTGACCCGGGATTGCGCCGGCTACCTGGTTGATCGCTACAGTGAGCGCAAGGCGGAGGAACGCCCAGTGGCGACGCCGGCGGATTCGGCACGCATCACCACTGGACGGAAATCAGCCTAGCCCAGGCGTTCCAGGGCCAGGGCCACACCCTGGCCGCCGCCGATGCACAGCGTCACCAGGCCCTTGCGTTCCCCGTTGCGCTGCATGGCATGAAGCAGGCGAACGGTGAGTACCGCACCGGTGGCGCCGATGGGGTGGCCGTGGGCGATGGCACCGCCTTCCGGGTTCACCACGTCTTCGGACAGGCCCAGTTCACGCAGTACGGCCAGGGCAATGGCGGCGAAGGCTTCGTTGATCTCCACCCGTTCCAGATCACCCACACCCCAGCCGGCGCGCTCCAGCGCTTGGCGGACGGCAGGGACCGGGCCGATGCCGAACATCCCGGGTTCCACCGCGCCGACCCCCCACGAGACCAGCCGGGCAATCGGCTTCAGACCCTGTTGCTCCGCCCAGCCGCGTTCCGCCAGTACCATGGCGGCCGCGCCGGTATTCAGGCCCGGAGCGTTGCCGGCGGTGATGGCACCGTCCTCGCGAAACGCCGGTTTCAGCTTTCCAAGGCCTTCGGCGGTGGTGTCCGCCCGGTTGTGTTCGTCGGTGTCGAAGATAGTCAGGCCTTTGCGGCCGGGCACTTCCACCGGGAGGATTTCGTCCTTGAAATGGCCGTCCGCCTGGGCCTTGGAGAAGCGCTGCTGCGAGCGCGCCGCCCAGGCATCCTGATCCTCGCGGCTGACCTTGTACTCCTTCACCAGATCTTCCGTATGCCAGCCGGAATGCTTGCCCGAGAAGGCATCATTCAAGCCGTCGTAAAGCATGGAATCGATCATCTTGCCGTCGCCCATCCGGTAACCCCAGCGGGCCTTCTCCAACAAATAGGGCGCGCGATCCATGTTTTCCAGACCGCCTGCGATGGCGCAGTTCGCATGGCCGAGCAGGATTTCCTGGGCCGCAGAGGCCACGGCCTGGGCGCCGGAGCCGCAGACGCGGTTCACGGTGAGTGCGGGAATGGAAACCGGGATGCCGCCGTGGATGGCTGCCTGGCGCGCCGGGTTCATCCGGTTGCCCGCCTGAACCACGTTGCCCATGACAACGCTGTCCACAGCATCCGCGGCAACGCCCGCGCGCTTGATTGTTTCCTTGATAGCCGCGGCACCCAGGTCGGTGGCTGGCACGTCTTTCAGGCTTCCGCCGTAGGTGCCAATGGCCGTGCGAACCGGGGCGCAGATAACGACTTCTTTTGACATGGACTCAATCTCCGTGCTGGCGCATGTGTGAACCGCCCACAAGTATGGATGATGAACGCGATCTGTTCATAGCATTCGCGTTCGGGCCGGCTCGGAATCCGGCGCCGGGCGGCCGCTCTGCGCCTCCTGTGTGCTGGCGGCACGAATGTCGGTGATGGTGATCCGGAAGCAGAGGTGTTTTCCCGCGAGCGGATGGTTTCCGTCCAGAATCGCACCTTGTTCCGTGAGCTCGACCACGCGCAGGCTGAACTGGCGGCCATGCGAGCCGCTGCGTAATTGCTGTCCAGGGTACAGCTCCAGGTCCGCGGGCAGCGCAGTCCGGTTTGCCTCGAACACGAGATTCTCCTGTCTCTCGCCGTATGCGGCCTCCGGGGGGAGTTCGGCGGTAACCGTGCTCCCGACGGTGGTGCCCTCCAGGGCCCGTTCCAGTGCCGGCAGCAAGGTCACGTGGCCATGCACGTAGCGTATCGGGCCGGACTGCCTGCTGTCGTCCAGTCGCTCACCATTCGCATCGGTCAGCGTGTAATCGGCGGTGACCACGGTGTTGAATGCGACGCGGCGGGTGTTATCCGTCGAGTTCATCGCTTCTGCCCACCGTGCCGTCCTGTTTCCTTGAAATCCGCTGACAAGGGGTTCAGTCCCATGGCCGGCGTTCGACATTCCACACACACGGTCAGGTGTTCTGTGTCGAGCCCCTGCTCCTGGAGTGCGCTCAACATGCCGGCCAGTTCCTTGGAGGGGACGAACGGTTTTCCGCAGCGGCCGCACTCAGTCTGGTGATCGCCGGTTTGCGCTGGGGAGGTGGTCGTCGGCGTCTCCACGCCGTCTTCCGTTGGCCCTGGTGCCGGGACCTGGTGCTGAAGCCAGCGCGCATCCTCGTCCAGCGCATCGCGCACCAGTCGCCCGAGCATCGCATAAGCATGACATTCGGGGGTGGAGTTACAGGCCTCGTCCAGCTTTCTCACCCAGATGTTTGGCCAGGGGCGCAGAAACCGGTTGAGGAAATCCCGTGCCTCTTGCAAAGCATGCCGGGTATGCGCTTCCGACGCTGCCTGCGCGGCGGAACCCAGGAGCAGGGCGAGGAACTGGAGTTGCAGGGCCAGATGATCCGGCGTGTCACGGAAGCTCATATCCCGTGCCAGACCGTGGCGTTGATAGAAGCGCTCCATTTCCACCACGCTTGGCCCCATGATGGTGCTGTCGATGTACAGCCCGGCGTTCAGAGGCGCCGGATAGGGCGGCACCAGAAACAGACGGCTGTAGGTGCGAAGTAATGCCTCGTCATCTTTAACCGAAGCCAGCGCGTCGGTCAGTTTCCGTCCCGTCTGCTGCTCGGGAAGCAACTCATCCAGGTCGGCGGCCAGATCGCGGGCCAGCGCCTCCCGGGTTCCCGGCCGCACCGGTGGCATGAAGGCCTGGCCGAGACAGAGGTAGAGTTCAGCCCGGACGCCTGCGTGGATCTGTTTCTCGTCGGTTCGGGTGTTGAAGGCCGGTTCGCTCATGCGGGTTCATCCTGGCAGGTGGAGGGGCACCGGGGAAAGGCCCCGGTGCCGTTGCTCAATGATCCTCAGGCGGTTGCCTGCCTGGGTTGATCTGCCGCGGCGCTCATCGCCGGCTGTTCCGGTGTTGCCGACAGGTTAAAGAACTTCTCGCCCAGCACGTACAGCGTGAACAACAGGGCGGAGCCCATGACCGTCAGCGCCCATTCCGTGATGGACGGGGTGTACTGGATCATGTCCCACGCCCAGGTGCCCTTGAACAGCGGAATCACCTGACCGCCGACGACGAAGAAGTAGCGCTCTGCGAACAGCCCGCCAAAGGTGAGCACGGATACCAGGATCTGGATGCCCGGGTTGACCCGCAAGCTGGTGGACATCATCAGCGCAAAGGGAACCAGCAGGCCCAGTACCACCGAGGCGATGTACACCGGGGAAGCAAACAGATAATCCGTCCACACATAGTAGATTTCCGGGTTGTTGCTGTAGAGCCCCGTGATGGCGCGCACGGCAACGAACAAGATGGTCAGGCCCAGCGCTGCGGCAAACAGTTTGGGCAGCCCGCCGGTGAGCGTCTGTTGCAGCTTTTCGGGCATGGCACCGCGTTGGAAGCCGTAGGCCAGGTAGGTGAAGAACACCAATGCGGCCAGGCCACTGGTCACGGCAGTAAGATAGAAGTAGATGGGCAGCAGTCCGTCGAACCAGAACGGGCGCATGCTCATCATGCCGAAGATCAGTGCCAGGTTGCCGCTGGCCAGCAGCACGCCCAGGAACGATGCGATGCCTATGGTGCGTGTGGCCTTGCTGTCCCAGTCGCCGGATTCCATCTTCTGGAATTTCCACAGCAGGAACAGCAGGTCGGCCGCATAGAACACGCCCATCCAGAACATGGCGGACTGGATTTGCATGTTGAATGGAATGGCCCAAAGCATGCGGAAGGTGTGCCCAAGTTCCAGCGCCAGCACGGCCATCCCGGAAACCAGGATGATGAACGCCAGGAAAATTGCACGCTTCGCCAGGCCGTAGTACTGCTTGAAGCCAAACACCAGTGGCAGTGAGGCGATCAGCCCGAGCCCCGAGGAGGCCAGCGCGAAGTACAGGTAGGTGGAGATCGGCTGGCCCCAGGGTAGGCTGGAGCTGACGTTGAAGCTGGCGTGGCCATGGCTCATCAGGTTGTACATGACGAAGCCGAACGAGGCCACCAGCACGATGACGGACAGGATCAGCAATACCGTACCCAGTCCGCCTTTCATGACGTTGTTGTCAGACATGATTGCTCACCCCCCTCAGGATTTGCGCGGACTGAAGGCCGGGATGCCGGCACCAGCGCCCAGATAGTAGACCTGCGGTCGGTTGCCGGTGTGGTCCAGCAGCCGGACACCCTTCTTGTCCCCGATCAGCCGGTTCACGTTGGATTCCGGGTTGTCCAGGTCGCCGAAGAAGCGGGCCTTGGGCGGACAGGTGCGCACGCAGGCCGGCACGTACTCCACCAATTCCGGATCGTCCTCGTCCAGGTCGGCCACGCCCTCCGGCGCCTTGCTGACCTTGTGATGGCAGAAGGTGCACTTGGAGACCACGCCCTTGGGCTGGATGCCGATGCCGCGTCGCCAGTCCTGCTCCGGATTCTGATACGGTGGGCTCCACATCTGGCCGTCCTCGCCCGGGTAGACGTCGCGGATGTCCGGTTCCACCAGCGGCTGTTCGTCCGCGTAAAACCGCACGCCGTAAGGGCAGGCGATCATGCAGTACTTGCAGCCGATGCACTTGTTCCAGTCCACGAACACGATGCCGCCGGCCTCCTCATCCTTGTACGTGGCCCGGGTGGGGCACACGTAGACACAGGAGGGCTTCTCGCACTGCATGCACGGGCGCGGCAGCCATTTCATCTGGGCGGTGGGATACTCGCCCTCGTGATAGAAGAGCACGTCCTGCCAGCTCTCGCCGGGCAGGGTGTTGTTTTCCATCGAACAGGCGGTGGTGCAGGCCTGACAGCCGGTGCACTTGTCCAGGTCGATGACCATTCCCCACTTAGCCATTGGGCCGTTCCTCCTTATTCAGTTCAGGCCTTTTCCAGCGTCACCTTGGCGGTGTAGTAGCTGGCGAGCCCGGAAATCGGGTCGGACAGGTTCTCGGTGATATCCCCCGAGTGTCCGGGTTTGATATCGCGCCCCTCGGCTGTGGCCCAGCGCCCCTGAGCCCAGTGGCCGTATTCCATGGGCAGCACCAGCGTGTCCGGGCGGTGCGCCGGCATGTAGCGGGCGACGGCCAGAATGCTCCTGCGTTCTCCGCTTACCTCGGCGGAAAGCCGGACCGTGTCACCGTCCGCGATGCCGCGCTCGCGGGCGGTTTCCGGGTGAAGTTCCAGGTAGCAGGTGCCGCGACCGCCGACGATGGGCTGCATGTAGGCCTGGGCCTGGGGAATGTTCGCGCTGCGTCCCTCCGCATGTAACGGGGTTTTGGGAGTGACGAAGTGCAGATCGCCACCGCCGGTGTGCTTCGGTTCCACCCACTGGATGAGTCCGACGCGATTCTCGGGGATGTCCATTTCCTCGCGGATGTACGCGGCGTGCTGCTCCAGGAAGCCGGATTTGAATTCGAACTTCCCGCTGGGTGTGCGCATCAGCTTGTCCCGGACATCGGATTCGCTCATTTCGATGCGGTAGTCCTCGCCGTCCCACTCCCAGAAGCTGCCCCGCCAATAGCGCCAATGGTAGGGCTTCTTGTACCAGACGCCCTTTTCCTTCCAGCTCTCGAAATCGTTCACCCCGTTATCGCCCGGGTTGTCCGCGAAGCCGGCGGCGCGATGTCGGAGGATGTTCTCCACATCGCCCAGTTCCCGGTAGTAATCGCTCATGGGCCCATCAATGCGCTTGCCGATCTCGATCAGGATGTCGCCGAAGTGCTTGGTGTCGTAGACCGGATCCACGGCGGGAACCCGCAGTGCCGTCATGGGCCAGCCTTCGAAGGGGTAGGTGGGCGAGTCCTGCAGGCGCTCCAGATAGGTGTGCTCCGGCATGATGATGTCGGCGTACATCGCGGTCTCGCCGGGGTAGGGCGAGGTTTCGATGATGAAGACATCCTTCAGCGCTTCCTCCCACAGGAGGGGGTCAGGCGCCGACCAGATGGGATTGGTCAGGAAGAACATGGCCGTGTCCAGCCGGTAGGGGTCGCCCGCCAGATGATGCTTGGCGGTCTCCTGCATCATGTGCGAGGTCATGGGCCATTTGTCGGTGCCAGCCATGTCGATGCGCGGGTACTTGCCCTGCATCTCCCTGGCGTGGTCATCCATGTAGTCGTCGGCGTTCACCGGCAGCGCACCGTAGGGCACACCCATCTGGTAGAACAGTCCGCCTTCGGCGAACATGCTGCCCACCAGTGCGTTCAGGGCGTGGATCGCCATTCCGTTGTAGGTGCCGTTGAAATGTGCGGTGGGGCCGCGCTCCATGATGGCCATGGCCGGGCGGGTGGTGGCGAACTCCCGGGCTACCGCGACGATGTGTCGGGCCGGGATGGTGGTGATCTCTTCCGCCCATTCCGGGGTCCGGTCCTTGAGCTCCTCGTTCCACCAGTCAGCGATGCCGTGGGTCCAGCGCTCCTGGAAACTGGCCGGACTGACCCTCTGACCGGTTTGGAACCGGTTTCGGCCGTTACGGAAATCGCCGACGAACTCCTTGTCCCACAGGCCTTCGGTGAGAATGACGTGGGCGATGGCCAGGGCCATGGCGCCATCGGTGCCCGGTTTGATCATCAGGTAGCGATCAGAGGCCGCCATGGTGGGGTTCATGCGCACGTCGATGGAGGTGATGCGCGTCTGCGGACTCTTGGACCGCATGTGGCCCCAGACCTGCATCAGGTAGTTGTAGGGGCGGAAGGCCTCCAGGAAGCTGGCGCCGAAGTTCAGGATGTAGTTGGTGTTGCGGTAGTCGTAAGCGTTGTAGGAGTTGTTGCCGTCGGTGGCCTGTTTTGCCCGCTTCGAGCCCTCGGCGCAGATCGAGGCGTGGCCGATGGCGGAATTCGGGGTGCCGTAGAGCTTGCCGAAATCCCCGTAGAGGCCGGCGTCCGAGGCGCCCCAGCCGCGGCCGTAGAAGTGGGCGAAGCGATGGGATTCGCCGTTTGCGCGCAGCCGGTTCAGGCGCTCGGCCACGGTATCCAGCGCCTCTTCCCAGGAAATGGGTACAAACCCTGGGTCCTCATCGCGGCCTTTGCGCGGATTCGTGCGCTTCATCGGCCCTTTGAAGCGGTCCGGGTCATACAGCAGGTAGGTGCCCAGGTGGCCCTTGGGGCAGAGCCTACCGTTGGCGATCGGGTTGCCCGGGTCGCCATAAATGCCATGAACCCGGCCATTGGTGGTGTACACGTTGATGCCGCAGCGGGCCGGGCATTGGTGACAGATGCTCTTGGTCACCACTGTGTCGCCGGAGCCACGGCGTGCGACCTGGCTTTCCGCCGCCGGGCTGAACCCTTGCAGGCCAACGCCGCCGGCGGCCACCGCCGCGGTCGCGCCCGTGGCCTGCAGGAAGCGCCGACGGCTTATCAGGGCATTCAGTACGTTCATCGTGAACCCTCTCCTGTTGTCGGTTCGATACGGGGTGTCGGTCCTGTCCGGGCCGTCCGCATGAGTTGTTTCGATTTCCGGCACGCTGTGCAGACGGCTTCGCCGGCGTCGTCCGTGCCGAAAGACTGACCGCAGTCGCGGCAGCGCTGGGTGGTCAGGCGGTGTAGCTCCGTAAAAAGGGCCCCGCCGTACATGGCCTCCAGCCGTATGGCCTGCTCCGGGCAGACCCGTTCGCACAACTGGCAGCCGATACACAGACCGGCATTCAGCATCAGGCTGCTGCTACCACCCTCGGCGCGACGCTCCAGCGCTCCGGTCGGGCAAAGTGCCGCGCAGATGCCGTGCCCTTCGCAGTGCGCACTCACCGTGAGCCGGGGCAGGGTTGACGGCCCGTGGCCCGTGCCGGTCAACGCTTTCAGTTCCTCGTCCAGGCGCAGCCGGCGGAAGGGCACCACCGGGCTGATCAACGGACCCGACTGCGCGGGTCTGAAACCCTCCGTCAACCGGGCGCGTGCTGATACGGCCTCTCCCCCGAGTTGCCGCAGAAACCCCCGGCGGCTGACGCGCCGCTCGAGTTTTGCGTCCGGAATTCCGCCGGCGGCCTTGCGTTCCGGAAGGGGTTGGGCCTCGAGTCTGGGCCGTCGGTCCCGCTGGATACCCGCCTCGTCCAGAATTTCATTGGCTTCCTGGATAGCCGTGGCGGCAGGATGCGTCGCCTGTCCGGAGGCCGGGCAGGCCTGACACCAGCCCCGGTCGAGCACAGCGATACCGTTTGAACCGGCGAGGCGGTTCAGACTGAGCAGTTGTGATGCATCCAGGCCAGCGGTGCAGGGAACGCGCAGCGTGTCCGCACAGCTCTCCGACTCCGGCACCCGCCAGCAGTCCACTTCATGAATGACGGAGGAGGTTTGTCCGGGCAGCGGCAATTCCGGGAAGCCCTGCACATGGAGTGCATCACTGGGGCAGTGAGCGGCGCATTGCCCGCAGCCCAAACAGCTGCCGTTTAATTCAGGCCCGCGTTCCGTCACCGAAATCACAGACACGGGGCATGCCTCGGCGCATGCCTTACAATCGGCCAGCGGACTCCTGGCCGGCAGGCAGGCGGAGCTGTCAATGCGCAAACGGGGGTCGGAAGGGTGGACCGCCTGAAACCTCTCCTCCTGCCCCGGTTTGCCGTTGTGCTTCTCTGGCATCATTGGATGGCAACCGGTTGTCATGCCGAACAAGCAGCAAGATCGGGGCCAGGACGCTCAGCCGTTGGTGAGGGAGAGGGAATGGTTGCTATGAAGCTCTGGGAAGGTTACGAATTGGTAACGACGTTAAGTGTCGGAGGTTACCAGTGCGTAACATGATTCCAGTCTTGAGGCGCCGTATAGCGATTGTCCCGCTACTCATGCTGCTGAGCGTCTGCCTGCTGTTCGGCGCCGGTGTGCATGCGGGCGAGCGCCCTGTCCGGGTTGGGCTGACACCAGTTATCCTCGAGGATCAGGTGCGTTTTCTTGAGCAATGGCGACGCTATCTTGAGCAGGAGCTAGGGCGTGAGGTGCAATTCCTCCGTCGCAACAGCTACGGGGAGATCATCGAGCTCGCACTGCGGGGCCAGGTGGATTTCGCCTGGGTGTGCGGTTTTCCCTACGTGCGGCATCAGGACACGCTGGATCTGCTCGCAGCCCCTGTATTCAACGGCGCCCCACGCTATCAGTCCTATCTGATTGTTCCCGCCACCGACGAGGACACACGGGGTTTGATGGATCTGGAAGGCGGGATTTTTGCTTTCTCTGATCCCAACTCGAATTCCGGTTGGCTGTATCCCGAGGCCTTACTTCGTCGAAACGGGACCCGTTCCGATCAGCATTTCGATCGCACGTTCTACACCTGGGGCCATCGGCGGGTCATTGAGGCGGTGGCCCATGGGTTGGCCGAAGGAGGCGCCGTTGATGGGTACGTCTGGGAAACACTGGCGCGGGTGGAACCCGAACTCACGGATAGAACGCGGATCGTGAATCGATCGGATGCCTTCGGTTTCCCGCCGGTGGTGGCCACCCCTGCCGCGGATGCAGAGATGCGGCGCGCGGTGCTGGAGGTGCTCTTGACCATGCAGCACTCGGAGCGCGGCCGGGAACTGCTGGGCACGCTCAACCTGGACGGGTTCTCCGAGGTGGAGCCCGATTTGTACGAATCCATCCGCCAACTCAGTCGCGAAGTGGTGCAATAGCCGGGGAACGGGGGATGTTCGACTCGCTCAGCTATAGAGTCAAGGTGCCGCTGAACATCTCCCTGGTGATCGTTGCCACGGTGGTGATCATCACGCTCACCGTGCTCGGATACAGCTATCGGCAGGTGGATCGGGAGATGCTGCATAGTGGGGAAAGCCTGGGTCGGGTGTTGGCGAAAGGCGTTTCCGGAGCGATGCTGCGTGATGACCTCTGGGCAGTGTGGGATGCCATTCGCACACCGACCGACGTGGCCCTGGACGAGGCCCTGCGCCCGGATGTGATCACGGTGACCGATGCCGCCGGCAAGGTGTTCGCCTCTACGGCGCCGACGCGATTTCGTATACTGAGCAGCCCTGCTGAGGTGGATGCCCGTTACCCCGGTCTTCCGATCTGGCCAGCTGATGAAGGCCCGGCGGAGTCCACCCATCTCTGGCTGGATGCCGATAGCTTGCTTGTACTGGCCCCGGTGCTGGTGGATGGCAGCCTTATCGGCACGGTGCTCATGGAGTACCGGCGGCCCGCTTTTCTGGAGCGTTTTGCCGGGGCACTGGGGCAGGTGGCACTGATCACTGCGCTGATTCTGGTGCTGATGCTGCCCATCGGCTGGTGGATGGGAATGCGTGTTGCGCGCCCCCTGCAGGAACTCGCCGGCTTTATTGACCGGATCGGCTCGGAGAACCCGCGCAGTCTGAGACAGTCACTTGAGCCGTTGGCCGCGGCGCATGGCGATGAGATTGACCGCCTGCGCGGACGCTTTCACCAAATGCTCGGCGAACTCGCGGACAAGCAAGGCCTGGAGCGGGAGATGGTCCGGGCTGACCGGCTGGCCGCCATCGGGCGCCTCACGGCCGGAATTGCACACGAGATCAACAACCCCCTGGGCGGCATGCTCAACGCGGTCTCCAACCATCGCCGCCGCGGCGTCTCCGACCCGGATACCGAGCGTACATTGTCATTGCTCGAACGTGGTCTGAACCAGATTCGTGACATTGTGGCGGCGCTGCTGGTGGAAGCCCGCCTGCAAAGTCATGATCTGTGCCCCGAGGATCTCCACGATGTGGAAACGCTGGTGGGCAGCGACATCCGGAGCCGGGGCGTTGTCATCGACTGGTCGGTGGAGGTCCGGCGCAGCCTGCCGTTGCCGTCGACTCCGGTCAGACAGGTGTTGATGAATCTGGCCCTGAACGCGGTGCAGGCCGCGGGCGCCGGCGGCCGTGTCCGGGTCCGGGTGGGCGTCGAGGCCGCTGCGTTGCTGGCCCGTGTGTGCAATGACGGGCGACATATTTCGCCGGACCAGATGGACCGCTTGTTCGAGCCGTTTTCGCCGGGGGATGATGGCGGCGAGGGCACCGGTCTGGGCCTGTGGGTGAGTTATCAGATCGTTCAACAGATGGAAGGGCGGATCGACGTGCGCAGTAACGCTGAGGAAACCTGTTTCACTGTGCGGCTGCCGCTTCGCTTTGGCGGGGGAAAGGCATGAGTGACCCGGTGATCTGCCTGCTGGAAGACGATGCGATCATGGGCGAATCGCTCCGCGATCGCTTTCAGATGGAAGGTTTTGCCGTGGACTGGTTTCAACGCGCGGAGGACGCGGAGCGGGCGCTGAGGCGGAACAGTTATGACCTGTTGCTGAGTGACATCCGCTTGCCCGATGAGTCCGGTGACCGGCTGTTCCAGCGCTGCCGTGCGGCGCCGGGGCTGCATCTGCCGCCGGCCATCTTCATCACCGGCTACGGCTCCATCGCCACGGCTGTCGAGCTGCTCAAAGCCGGGGCGGCCGACTACGTCGTCAAGCCATTCGATCTGGATGAACTGGTGCGCAAGGTGCAGGAACTCACCCAGGCGTACCCTGGGGGCGCGCCGGTGCATGCCGGGACGCAGACGACAGCGCTCGGCGTCTCCCCCGCCATGCGCCGGGTGGAGCAGCAACTGGCACGATTGGCACGGGCTGGCGCCGGCATTCTACTGGTGGGCGAATCCGGTGTGGGCAAGGAGTTTGCCGCCCGGTATTTCCACGAAGCCGGAGGTGCTTCGCGTCCCTTCGTTGCGGTGAATTGCGGCGCCCTTCCTGAGAGCCTGCTTGAAGCCGAGTTGTTCGGCCATGAGCGTGGCGCCTTCACTGGCGCGCAGCGCAGCCGGCGGGGCGTGTTCGAGCAGGCGGATGGTGGCGTCCTGTTCCTGGATGAGATCGGCGACATGCCGCTGCCCATGCAGGTGCGCCTACTGCGCGCGATTCAGGAACGGCAGGTCACGCGTGTAGGCGGCGAGCAGAGTATCCCGCTGGATTTCACCCTGGTATCCGCCACCCATCGGGATCTCCGGGCGCTGGTGGCGGCCGGTGGTTTCCGGGAAGACCTGTATTATCGGATCAATACCGTGCAGATCCGTATACCGCCGCTTCGGGAGCGACCGGAGGACACGCTGTGGTTCGCTCGCAGATTTCTGGAGGCACGTGCCCAGGACGAGGGGGCACCACAACGCTCCCTGTCACCTGATGCGGAGCGTGCCCTGCTCAGGCATGAATGGCCCGGTAACCTGCGCGAACTGGAACATTGCCTGCAAAGGGCTCTGTTGTTGTCGGATTCCCGGGTCCTCGGCCCCGAGGCGCTGTTCGAGGAGGTGGCTGCTCCGGAAGCGGATGCGGAAGAGGGCCTTGCCGAGTACTTGCGCGCCAGGGAACGGGAGCATATCCAGCAGGCGCTGGCACGCCACAGGGGGCAGATCACCGCCACCGCCCAGAGCCTGGGCATTAGCCGCAAAAACCTATGGGAGAAAATGCGGAAGCTGGATATCGACAGCGGCCGCGGTTCAGACTGATTCCTGCTGTGCGGCCAGCCAGTCGTAGGCCTCGGCGGCCGGAGTATAACCCTGTGTCGCCGCCGCGGCGAACCAGTGCAACGCCCGTTCCCGGTCTCGTTCCACCCCATGCCCCTCAGCGTACATGATGGCCAGATTGTACTGTGCCACCTCGAAGCCGCGTTCGGCCGCGTAGCGATAGCAAAGGCAGGCCTTGACCGGGTCAGGAGGCACGGTCTGCCCCTGGTCATACATGACCCCGATGTTGGTCATCGCTTCCAGATTGCCGCCCCGGGCGGCGGTGACGTAGTGGTTCCATGCAGCAACCAGGTCCATGTTCACGCCCTCGCCGCGTCGGAACCGGTTGCCCAGGGCCAGGTTGGCCTCAGCATCGCCTGATGCCGCAAGGCGTTTCAGTTGCTCCAGGTCGCCGCTCGCCGTGGTCTGTGTAGTTGTTTCCGTTTGGTAACATCCGGCTTCCGTGTTCTGATCCTGCTGCGCCTGTTGGAACAGACGAATCAGCTTTGCGGTGGCGTCAGTGCTCATGGCGTGTTCCGTTGTTGCGTTAGCGTCTCAAGAGGGAAAGCAAACAACGTGCCGCCCGGTTGTTTCTCAGGCAACGAGCAGCAGCCACAGCGGCAGCGTCAGGGCGGCAGCGGCGGTCTGGGCGGTGAGCAAGGTGGCCAGCAGACGGTGGTCGCCCCCCATCTGGCGGGCGAGGATGTAGCCGGCGGGTGCCGTGGGAAGGGCTGCGAACATCACCAGGAGCTGGGTTTCCAGCGGGTGCAGGCCTACCGCCACCGCCCATCCCCAGGCCAGCGCGGGCAGGGCAGCCAGTTTCACCAGCGAACTCAGGCCGATGGCGGCGGCCTGGGCCCCGGTGGTGCGTAGACTGAGTCCGGCGCCCACGGTCATGAGTCCCAGGGGCAGGGCGGCGCTGCCAATAATCTCCAGTACCCGCCCGCTGCCGAGAGGCAGGCCGATACCGCTCAGGTTCAGGCTGATGCCGGCGATGCAGGCCAGGATCAGCGGGTTGCGGATCAGGCTGCGGAACACGCCGCCCGCCGAGACGCGGCCGCCGGCGTACCAGGCCAGCACAGCGACGCAGAGCAGATTGATCAGCGGGATCTTGAGCGCCATGATCAGCGCCGCCACCGCCGCACCCGGGGCGCCGAACAGACCGAAGGCGATGGCCACCCCCAGATAGGTGTTGAAGCGGATGCCGCCCTGGAACACCGAGGTGAAGCCGGGTTGATCCACGGGCAGTTGACGGCGCAGGCCCAGCAGGATCAGGGTCACGCTGCCCAGGCTGAGCGCCACGGCCAGGGCCATGGGGCCGATGCGGGCCACGTCCACGTCCGCGGTGGCCAGGGTGTGGATCAGCAGCGCCGGGAACAGCAGGTAGTACGTGAGTTGTTCCAGTTGTGGCCAGAAACCGGCGGCGGGAAATTCGGCGCGGCGCAGGATGGCGCCGATGACGATGAGCAGGAAGACGGGGAGCAGGGTCGCGGCGATCAGGCCCAGGTTAGCCACAGACCACCAGACCTAGTTGCGCAGCGGACGTGACGCCCGGGCCGGCTCCGTCACGTCGCACTGAAACGCCACCAGGTGCTGGGCATCGATGCGGATGCCCACCCGTTCGCCGATCGCGTGGTCATGGTGGCTGGGGAAGAGAGAAAGAATCTGTGTGCCGCTGTCCAGTTCCAGCGTGTACAAGGTCTCTGCGCCGGTGAAGGCCTTTTTCACCACCCGTGCCTGCAGGCTGGATTGCGGATCCGGCTGCACATCGTCCGGGCGTAGCAGCAGGTCCACTTCGGTGCCGGCCGGCCAGCCATAGGAGCGGTTGCCCTCGATGATGCCGAGTTCGGTTTCCAGCGTTTCATGGTCGATGAGTCGTGCACGCAGAAAGCGGCCTTGGCCGATGAAGTCGGCCACGAAGCGGTCCACCGGCTCGTGATACAGATTGTAGGGCGTGTCCCACTGCACGATCTGGCCGTTGCGCATGATGCCCACCTGGTCGGAAATGGCGAAGGCCTCCCGCTGGTCATGGGTGACCAGGACGGCGGTCACGCCTTCCGCCTTGAAGATCTCGTGCACTTCGGCCGCCAGGCGTTCGCGCAGGTCCACGTCCAGGCTGGAAAAGGGTTCGTCCAGCAGCACCAGCGACGGCCGGGGGGCCAGGGCGCGGGCGAGGGCGACGCGTTGCTGCTGGCCGCCGGAGAGTTCGTCCGGGTAGCGTTCGCCCATGCCCGGCAGGTTCACCAGTTCCAGCAGTTCCTCAGAGCGCTGTCGGCGCTGGGTGGCGCGCATCCGGCGCAGGCCGAAACAGATGTTCTCGTGCACGGTCAGGTGGGGAAACAGGGCATGGTCCTGGAAAACCATGCCCAGGCCACGTTTCTCCGGCGGTACCAGGTGGCCAGGCCGGGAGACCACCGCACCGTTCAGCTCGATTTCGCCCGCGCTCACCGGATGGAAGCCGGCGATGGCGCGCAGCGTGGTGGTCTTGCCGCAGCCGCTGGGCCCCAACAGGCACACCAGCTGGCCGCGCCGGACACGGAAGCTCAGGGCGCGCGTGACCGGGTTGCCCTGGACGTCCAGGTCGACGCGGCGCAATTCCAGCACTATGTCATCGCTTGCCGCCATATCGGCTCCATGGGCTGCCGGGGCTGTCAGCGCTGCGTGGCCTGTTCCTGGCCCAGCAGCAGGAATTCCAGCAACGCCTTCTGGGCGTGCAGGCGGTTCTCCGCCTCGTCCCACACCACGCTTTGCTCACCGTCAATGACGCCGGCAGCCACTTCCTCGCCGCGATGGGCAGGCAGGCAGTGCATGAAGATCGCATCGTCCGCGGCCTGCGCCATCAGTTCCTCGGTCACCTGATAATCGGCGAATGCCCGCTCCCGGTGCGCCTGTTCGTCCTCCTGGCCCATGCTGGCCCAGACGTCGGTGACCACGAGACTGGCGCCCCGCACGGCTTCTGCGGGATTTCTGACGATGCGGGCCCGGTCCCCGGCCTGTTTCAACAAGCCTTCATCCGGATCAAAGCCTTCCGGGCAGGCGATGTTCAGCTGGAAATCGAAAATGCCGGCCGCCTCGATGTACGAGTTGCACATATTGTTGCCATCGCCCACCCAGGTCACCGTGCGGCCATCCAGGTCTCCCCGGTGTTCCTGGAAGGCCTGGATGTCCGCCAGGAGCTGGCAGGGGTGGTGGTCATCGGACAGGCCGTTGATCACCGGCACGCGGGAATGGGCGGCAAAGCGCTCCAGGGTCTCATGCGCAAAGGTGCGGATCATCACCGCGTCCAGCATGCGCGACAACACGCGGGCCGTGTCCTCCACGGGTTCACCGCGGCCCAGTTGGCTGTCCCGGGGCGACAGGAAAATGGCGCTGCCGCCCAGCTGCGCCATGCCGGCCTCGAAGGAGACGCGGGTGCGGGTTGAGGATTTCTCGAACACCATGCCCAGCACCTTGCCGCGCAGGCTTTCGTGCGGCGTGCCGGCCTGCTGCAGCGCTTTGAGGTCGCGGGCGCGGCGCAGGACGAAATCCAGTTCGTCACGACTGAGATCGTTCAGTGTCAGGAAGTGGCGGGGACGCATGGCACGTACCTCAGTTATCGGCTGTGGAGGCAAGAAAATCCTGCACCAGATCGCTGACCGTATCGACAATCCGGTCAGCTTCGTCATCACTGATGATCAGCGGAGGCAGCAGGCGGATGACCCGCTCTGCGGTCACATTGATCAGCAGGCGCGCTGCCAGAGCCTGCTTTACCAGGTCGCCGCAAGGGCGGTCCAGCTCAATGCCCAGCATCAGGCCCCGGCCGCGGATGTCCTGCACCCCGGGCAGGGCGCCCATCCGTTCGCGGAAGCCGGCCTGCAGCCGCTCCCCGAGTTCGGCAGCGCGTTCCGCCAGCGCGTAGCGTTCCAGTGTGTCCACCACGGCAAGCGCGGCGCGCGCGGCCAGCGGGTTGCCGCCGAAGGTGGTGCCATGGCTGCCCGGCTGCAGGAGTTCGGCAGCCTCGCCCCGCGCCAGGCTGGCACCGATGGGCATACCGTTGCCCAGTGCCTTGGCCAGGCTGAGGACGTCGGGCACGATGCCCGCCTGCTGGTATGCAAACCAGCTGCCGGTGCGGCCCATGCCGGTCTGCACTTCGTCGAACATGAGCAGCCAGCCATGGGCGTCACAGCGTTCACGCAGGCCCTTAAGGTAGTCCACATCGCCGACGCGGATGCCGCCTTCGCCCTGCACCGGCTCAGCCAGTACGGCGACGATGTTGCCGTGGTCGCGGGCGGCTGCATCCACAGCCTCGAGATCGTTGAAGGGGACACGCACAAAGCCGTCCACCAACGGGCCGAAGCCCGCCTGGGCCTTGCGGTTGCCCGTTGCGGTGAGTGTGGCCAGGGTGCGTCCATGGAAGGCGTTGTCCATGACCAGAATGCCGGGGCGCTCCAGGCCTTTGCGGTGCCCCCAGAGCCGCGCCAGTTTGATGGCGGCCTCATTGGCCTCGGCACCGGAGTTGCAGAAGAACACCCGCTCCATACCGCTGCGCGCGCAGAGCTTGGCGGCCAGCTGTTCCTGCAGCGGGATGCCGTAAAGATTCGAGGTATGGAGCAGGCGCTCGGCCTGTTCCTGCAGTGCCCGGGTCACGGCGGGGTGCGCGTGCCCCAGGCCGCACACAGCAATGCCGCTCAGGGCGTCCAGATAGCGGTTGCCGTCAGTATCCCAAAGCCAGGCGCCTTCGCCGCGCTCGAAACTCACGGGAAGCCGGGCATAGGTCTGCATCAGGGCCTGTTGCATGGCGTTGTGTCTCCCGAGAAAAACAAAACGGCAGCACCTGGGGCGGGGCTGCCGGAAAGAAGAAGTATACGAGGCCCGTCAGGGGCCGGCAACAGGAGGGGCCGATAGCGTCTCCCCGGGTATACAGACGTATCGGGGTGCGGAGAATAGTTACCTGGCCGGCGTTGCGCTCGAGACCGGGGCGTTGGAGCATATCCTGAGTTCATCTATCGCCTATCGGATTGCCGTCGGGCCGCAGCAGGGCGGCAAGGCGTTCACGCTGCAAACGCTGCCGGCGAGAGACCATCGGTCTGATGCAGAAGAAGCCCCTGAGCCACCCCGTGCCAGGGAACAATCCGGAACGCCATGTACTCGTAAAAGCAATACCAAGTTTCAGAAGGTCGGGATGGTGAACCGCGCAAGCCCATGCTCTGCAGCGCCGCGTTCCATTGCCTCCCGGTTGTTCGGCCTGCGTATCCTGTCCAGGCTGCTGGTTGTGTCCATGCTCCTGGCTCCGCTGTCCGCTCAGTCATCGACAGGCGAGAGCGGTGCGGCGCGCTGGGCCATAACCGGCCTGATCGGGCAACAGGATGACAGCCGGTTTCTCGACATACTGGAACTGCAAGGCGGGCAGTGGCGCTCGTCCTATATCGCCGGATTCGTGCTGGCGAGAGGCCATGAGAACTGGCAGCGTGGTGGCCTGCGCTGGGAGGGAGAGGTGCATCTGATGCGGCACAGGGGGGATCAGTCGCTATGGGAAAGCAATGCTGCCGTGAACCTGCGATGGACGCGGTTTCCGTGGGATGACTACCTGAACACCAGCGTGGGCTTTGGTCAGGGCATCTCGCTGGCCTCCGAGCGCCCACCCATTGAGAGCGATACCCGGCGGCTGCTTCACTACATGCAGGTGGAACTTGAACTTCAACCCCATTGGTTGGGCCGCACCTCCGTCGTCACCCGGCTGCACCATCGCTCGGGCGCGTTCGGTGTATACGGCACCGATGGGGGGTCGAATTTTCTGACGCTCGGCATCCGGCATCGTTTCCAGTGAAGCGGCTGAAGTATTCACGCGGCTGGGCTGTTGCAAGGGGGGGCGCGTTGCGTTGGAGCCCGATGCCGCTGTCGCGGGGGTGTGATGATTGCGCGATGGTAGCGGCGTCGTAGAAGACGTGGTGGCTGTCGGCATGGCCGCCGAAAGCGGGGTCGGGGCGGTCGGCAGGCCAGGATCGCGGATCCAGAGGAGGCCAAAGTACGTGTGGATGCTGCTGACGTTGTTCGTCGCGCCCTGTCTGTAGCTGATCCTGAGTCGCTTCTGGCAAAAAACGCGGGCCTGGCTGTTGGGCCGGCCCGTGTCGGATCAGTGTTTCCTTAAAGCTGCTTACGGCCAAGTGTAGACGCCTCGGTTCAGGCCGTCACGGATGGCGGAGATGATCTTGCTGCCGCGCAGCGTCGCGCCGGTAAAGCCGTCGATGTCGTCGACAACGTTTTCCGGCGTGTATAGACCGACGATCTCGGTGACGTGGCGACCCTCGAGATACTCGAGTATCTGCTCGTGCTGCTGCATCACTGCATACAAATCGTCGTCCTCATCCATGCGCAGATAGTCGTTGTCCGCGTAGTACAGATGGCGGAAGCTGAGGTTGTGCAGGTGGTCATCCTCCAGTTCGAACTGGATGTGAACCTGAAAGTAGCCGCGATCGGAAAAGGTGCCGCGATAGCGGCCGTCCAGCCAGGTGCCCGGCGCGAGACCGAGCTGCACCTTGCCCGAGGGACGGTCGCTGGCCTTGGCTTCGGTTTCCGCTGAAGGCTGCTCGTCCTCTGCAGTCTTTTCGTCCTCCGTCGGCTCGGCGCCTTCCAGCGTACCGATCAGATACTCCTCCAGCATGCGGCCGGCGACAGGGCTGTGTGGCCGACCGCCGCCCTTGTCGTGCCAGCCTTCGGTGGCGTCCTTGCCACACCATTCGAGCATGACGTCCTCAGGGCTGGGGTGGTCGGGAATGTAGTCGGTGACGTCGTAGACTTTGCCGTCAATCGCCTTCCAGCAGCTGTCGCGGCTGTCGTGATCGGCGAGTTCGTCTTTGCTGATGGTGTCGTCACCGCTGCGGTTTTCCGTGGCATTGGAGGGACCTGCCAGCATGCCGGTCACGACCAGAGTGGCAATGGCCGCGGAGAACGCAACAAAGGAAGTGTAGGCCGTCTTGTTGATGTTCATAGGAAATCAAATGCCTCCGTGTGGATCTGGTTTCGGGACACTCCAGCGTGCTCCAGCAGGCGGAGCAGGTGTTGCTGCATGGCTGCAGGGCCGCAGATGTAAATTTCACGCTCGGTGAAATCCGGGCAGTTTTCCTGCATGAAGGCTTCATCGACCGGGCCGTGTTCTGAGAAGTAGTGGACGGCCGCGGTCAGGTCGGAACGGGTTTCACCGATGCGTTCCAGCTCATTCAGATAATAGGCGCGAGCAGGACGGTTCGCCAGGTAGAGCAGGAACACATGATTGCCCTCGTCGGCCTGGTTGGCCATCGCGCGTGCGCCGCTGACAAACGGCGTGATACCAATGCCGCCGCCCAGCCAAAGCTGCTTGCGTGCGGGCGCCTTGCGTTCAAAGAAATCGCCATACGGGCCTTCAATGGCCACGCGGCTGCCCGGCGCGATGTTCTGAATCGCGCGGCTGGCATCGCCAAGTGCCTTGATGCCGATGCGCAGGTGCGGGTCGTCGGGCGCGGAGGCGACCGTGTAAGGGTGCTCCTCGCGGTGGCCGGCGGTGAGCGTGCTATCAAAGGGAGTCAGGTACACAAACTGCCCTGCCTCGTGAGTCATGGCTTGATGCCGCGGCGAGAGGCTGAGTTCCACCACGTCCGGCGTCAGATGCGCAACCTGTTCGACGGTATAGTCATGGCGACCCAGTTGTGGCGAGAGCACTTTGCGCCAGGTGATGGCGCCCAGTGCCAGCGCGGCCATCAGCCACCACAGCAGTCCGCTGGGCAGGAGCGCAATGGCGTGAGCGGCTGCCAGAATCAGTGCCGGCGCAGAGAGCAAATGCAGTCGCTTCCAGCGTTGATAGACCGGGCGTCCGAAGAACTGAAATGTGGGCCCGAGAAAGGTCAGCATCAGCACAAAGGCAGCCCAGCCCATCCATACTGGTGTGTGGCTGACTGGAGGAAAGAGCGTAGTGATGGCAAGATCGAGCGATGACGGCAACGCTGCAAGCGCGAGAAATAGCACGTGCAGCATGATCAGCAAGAAGGCGGTGAATCCCAGCATCCTGTGCACCGCCCAGATGCGCGGCAGGCCGCCGAAAAAACGATCGATGCGTGGCAGGCGCAGGCTCAGCATGGCGGCCACCAGCATGGCGCTGAGGCCGGCCACGCCCGCAAGCCGTCCGGCAAAGCGCAGAAGCTCGCCGCTGCTGCCCGACGCAGGCCAGACTCCTGGCAGATAGACCACTACCGGAAGGAGCAGCAGGGCCAGGATTACGCAGTCGCCCGGTTTCATCTGTTTCAGCATGCAATGACCGCCTCTCGAACAGATCTGCCGATATGTCATGATGACGTGGACTCACGCGAAATTGTTGACCTGCATC
>SLCE01000016.1 GCA_007125985.1 Ectothiorhodospiraceae bacterium
CCGGAACTGCGTCCGGTGTCGCTCAACGCCTTGGTGGAGGAAGCAGCTGGCCTCCTGCGGCCGGAATTCCAGCGCCTGGGTGTGCAACTCTCACTCCAACTTTCCGACAACCCGTGTGAGGTTCAGGCGGACGCCTTGGAGATTCAGCAGGTGCTGGTCAATTTGCTGCAGAACGCGCTGGAGGCGGTGCAGCGTAGCCCTGGCGCCCGTATGCACCGGGTGTCGGTGATCAGCCGGATTGAAGCAGATGCTAACGCCGTCGAGCTGGACGTCAGCGACACCGGGCCCGGTGTCGCTGACGATGCGGCGGAAACCCTGTTCGACCCCATGGTGACCCATCGCAGTGGAGGCAACGGCCTGGGTCTGGCGATTGCACGCTCCATTGTCGAGGCCCATGGTGGACGCCTGACCGCACGCAACCAGCCGGGGGGCGGGGCACAGTTCCAACTGGTGCTTCCCATCGAATCACAACACGCGGAGAACAGGTATGCAGGAGACAGTGTATCTCGTTGATGATGATCCGGATGTGCGCGAGGCAGTCACCTTTCTGCTGCAGACTGAGCGGTTCCGGGTACGGGCATTCGACAGCCCCGAAGCCCTGCTGGATTTCATGACGGGAGAGCATATCGGCTGCCTGCTGCTGGATGTGCGGTTGCCCGGCATGGACGGGCTGCAGTTGTTCAAGGCGCTGCGCGACCGCAATGTGTTTTTGCCCGCGCTGTTCATCTCCGGTCATGGCGATATTCCCCTGGCTGTGCGCGCCATCAATGCCGGCGCCCTGGATTTCATCGAGAAACCGTTCAACGACGAAATCCTGCTGGAGAAGGTAGCAAATGCGCTGGAACTCAACCGCTGCGCGCGCGAGCACAATGCGGACCGGCTGGATGCGGAGCGTCGCCTGGGCCGACTCACGCCACGGGAGCGGGAGGTCATGGAAGGCATACTCGAGGGCAAGCTGAGCAAGGTCATTGCCCACGAGATGGGTGTCAGTGTGCGGACTGTGGAGGTGCACCGGGCACACGTGCTGGAGAAGATGGCGGCGAAGAACAGTTCCGATCTCGTGCGCATGGTGCTGTCCACCGAAACCTACCGTGACTGGTTGCTATGAGCTGACACAGGTCAAGCCTTCCACGGCTGTGTGTTCCATACTGTCCCATGCCCGAAAAGATAAGGAGGCGTGGCATGGTGGAACCACTCGGTGCGGACAGCGTTTACCGGCGCTGCCCGGGCGACGATTTCCCGTTTCAGGATACCAGCGAGCTGGAACCGCTGGATCTGCTCACGGCCCACAGGCGCGCGGTGGATGCGCTGGATTTCGGTACCGAAATCCGCAACGACGGCTTTAACCTGTTCGTACTTGGTGATGCCGGCGCCGGCAAGCACGCGTTGATCAGGCGCTTTCTTCAGGGCCGCGCCGCCGACGAGCCAGTCCCTCCCGATTGGTGCTACCTCTACAACTTCGATGAGCCGGCGCGCCCCCGCCACCTGCGACTGCCGGCGGGCATGGGCCGCAAGCTGCGAGAGGATCTGGATCAGCTTGTGGATGATTTACGCACGGCGATTCCCGCCGTGTTCGAGAGTGAGGAATACCAGAACCGGGTGCACGAGCTGGAGCGGGTGATGCAGCGCCGGCAGCGGGAGGGGCTGGACGCGGTGCGTCGGGAGGCGCAGGAACACGATATCGTGATGCTCACCACGCCCGCCGGGTTCACGTTCGCACCGGCCAAGGGTGACGGCATCATGGAGCCGGAGGAGTTCCAGAAGCTCTCCCAGGAGGACCGGGAACGCATCGAGCGCACCATGGAGGTCCTGCAGCGGAAGTTACAGCAGACCATCCAGCAGATGCCGCGCCTGGCCCGGGAGCTACGCAAGCAGGTCAACGCGCTTAATGAGGAAATGACGCTGGCGGCAATCGGCGGCCCGCTGGAGGAACTGCACCAGCAGTATCAGGAGCAGGAGGGCGTGATTGCCCATCTGGAGGCGCTGCGTCGTTTTATCGTCGAACATGTGAACGCCTTCATCAGCGACAACCCAGATATTCCGCCCGAGGCCATTTTCAGCCGCTGCCGCATCAATCTCCTGGTGGACAATGGTGATTGCCGTGGGGCCCCTGTGGTGTACCAGGATCTGCCAACGCACCAGCATCTGGTCGGTCGTATCGAACACCATGTGCGCAACGGCGCGCTGTTGACGGATTTTTCCCTGATCCGTGCCGGCGCGCTGCACCGGGCCAATGGCGGCTATCTGATATTGGATGTGCGCAGCGTGCTGATGCAGCCCGCCGCCTGGGAGACGCTCAAGCGCAACATACGGGCGAAGGAGATCCGGACCGAGTCGCTGGAACAGGCCTACGGCATGATCAGCACCGTGAGTCTGGAGCCGGAGCCCGTTCCGCTGGATGTGAAAATCGTGCTGCTAGGGGACCGGCTGCTCTATTACCTCCTGAGCAATTACGATCCGGAGTTCCTGGAACTGTTCAAGGTGCAGGCCGACCTGGAGGATGAACTGGAGCGGGATGCGGACAGCCAATTGCTCTTCGCCCGCATGATCGCCACCCTGGCCCGGGACGCCGGGCTACGGCCATTGGACCCCTCCGGCGTGGCCGCTACCATCGAGCAGGCTAGCCGCCTGGCGGATGATCAGCAGAAAGTCACCGCGCGGACGCGGGATCTGGCGGACCTGCTGCAGGAAGCCAACCACTGGGCCGGCAAGGACGGCGCAGGTGTGGTTAGCCGCAGCCATGTAGAGCAGGCGGTGCAGCAGCAGGTGTACCGTGCAGAGCGTCTGCGGGAGCGTAGCCTGGAGGTAATTCGCCGCGGTACGGTGATGATCGCCACAAGCGGTGAGGCGGTGGCCCAGGTCAATGGCCTGTCGGTGCTGCAGCTTGGTGCGTTCTCTTTCGGCAGGCCCACGCGCATCAGCGCCACCGCCAGGCCCGGCAAGGGGCAGGTGGTGGATATTGAGCGTGAGGCCAAGCTGGGCGGGCCCATCCACTCCAAGGCGGTGATGATCCTGTCCCGCTTTCTTGCCAGCCGCTACGCGCCGGAAGGGGAATTGTCCCTGTCCGCCAGTCTTGCCTTTGAGCAGTCCTACGGCGGTATCGAGGGTGATTCCGCCTCGGTGGCCGAGGTCTGCGCGTTGATCTCCGCCATCGCGCAGGTGCCGTTGAAGCAGTCGCTGGCAGTCACCGGTTCCATCAATCAGCACGGTGAGGTGCAGGCGGTGGGTGGTGTGAACCAGAAGATTGAGGGGTTTTTCGATGTGTGCCGCGGGGCCGGCGAGTTGGCGGAGCAGGGCGCGCTGCTTCCGGCCAGCAATGTCACCCACCTCATGCTGCGTCAGGACGTGCGTGAGGCCGTGGCCAGCGGCCGATTCCGCATTTACGCCGTTCGCACAGTGGATGAGGCGCTGGAACTGCTGACCGGTGTGCCGGTGGGTGAGCCTGAGGCCGATGGGACCTATCCGGAAGGCAGCCTGAACCGGCGCGTGATGGACCGGTTGCAGGCCTTCGCCCGTGCGGTTCGGCCGCATAAGCCCGTTGATGATTCCGGGGAGCAGAGCCGTGATGAGCGAGAGGAATGAGGAACAAAGCACCGCGCCCGCGGACCGTGAGGGCGTGGGAGCGCTGCGCGTATTGGCCTTGCTGGATGCATCCCGCCCCAGCCTTGCCGCCCTGCAGGCCGCCGTTGAGCTGGCGACGAACCGGAGCGCGGAACTGCTGGCCCTGTACGTGGAGGACGTGAATCTGGTGCGCAGCGCCGCCTTCCCTTTTGCCCGGGAACTGGGCGGCCTCACCGGGCAGCCGCGGCCGTTTGACCCGGGCACCGTGGAGGACTGGTTGCGCCGTCAAAGCGAACAGGTGAACGCTGCCCTGGAGGCCGCTGTCCGGGGGCGGCATCTCCGTCATTCGCTGCACGTGGCCCGGGGCCAGGTGGTGGCAGAGGCACTGGCCCTGGCCACGCGACGGGATCTGCTGGTGCTGGGCAGGGCCGGAGCGTCAGCGGCGTTCGGTGGTGGCATCGGTTCCACCACCCGTGCGTTGGTAAGGCGCGCCCCGTGCTCGGTGCTGGTCTGGGATGAATCCCGTCCACTGCGGGCCGGACCGGTGCTGCTGGTCACCGCCAACGGTGAGCCGGACACCATGAGTGAGGCCTGGCGTATTCAGGCGTTGGTCGATTGGCTGGCCGCCCGTGGCATTGCCACGGGCTTGCAGCGAATGGACAGGCCCGCGCCGGCACGGTTGCTGGAACGGGTGAACCGGGAGCGGGGCGGGGCGCTGATTGTCACACGTCGCTACCTGGATGAACTCGGTGCCGAGGCGGCGCAGGTGCTGGATCAGCTGGAACTCCCCGTGCTGGTCACGCCCTGAGCAGGCCAGGGCAGGGTAGCGGTCTGCCGCGCCCTGCCTGAATGGAATCAGCCCTGGTTGGCGGCCTGCAGCTTGGTCAGTTCCAGCTGGCCCTGAGCGGCGCCACTCTCTGGCACGATCTCGCCGTTGTCACGGTTGCGCACCTCGTCGAACCGGACGGCCAGCTGATCCGCCACATCGGGACCGGCTCCCAGGTGAATGCCCTGGGTCAGCGTGATGTGGGCTGCTTCGAAGGAGCCGGCGCCTGCGCCGATGATGGTGCGGGTAGGGGCGTCCTCGGAGGCCAGGAACACGACGGCCGGGGAGACGGATTCCGGGCTCAGCTTGTCCAGAATCTCCTGCGGGAGAATATCCTGTGTCATCTGCGTGGCGGCAGTGGGGGCCAGGCTGTTCACGCGGATGTCGAATTTTGCGCCTTCCAGGCTCAGGGTCTGCATGAAGCCCACCAGGGCCATCTTCGCCGCGCCATAGTTGGACTGCCCGAAATTGCCGTACAGGCCGGAAGACGAGGTGGTCATGATGATGCGGCCGTATTGCTGTTCGCGCATGATATCCCACACGGCCTTGGTGCAGTTCACGGCACCCATCAGATGCACTTCCAGCACCAGGCGGAACTCCTCCACATCCATCTTGGCGAAGGTCTTGTCGCGCAGGATGCCGGCATTGTTGATCAGGATATCCACCCGACCCCAGGTGTTCATGGCTTCGTCCACCATGGCCTTGACGGCATCGTAGTCGGTGACGGAGCCCTGAATGGCCATGGCCTCGCCGCCTGCGGCGCGAATTTCCTCTGCCACCGCGCCGGCGCCGTCGCCCAGATCATTCACAACCACCTTTGCGCCGCGCTCCGCCAGGGCGAGTGCGTGGCAGCGACCCAAGCCGCCCCCGGCACCGGTGATAATCGCGACGCGTCCGTCAAGACTGATGCTCATCGGCTGATACTCCTTGGTTGAACGAGAAAAAATCCGTGCCCTGTCGCCAACAGCGGATTCGGGCGGTCATGTTGAAAGGCCACTAATTTACAGCAACGGAATGAATTGTCAGCCGTCCGATCCGACGATGGACGGGGGGGCAGGCAGAGCGTCCAGCGCACGTTGCCTCAAGGCCAGCAGGGCGTCGCTGAACCGGACCGGGTAGGCGCTCATCGCCGCATCCAGTTGGCGCAGTTCCGCGGGTAGGGCGTCCAGTGCTGCGGCGGCTGTTTCCCGGACCTGATGGGTGGGCCGGGGTGGGTGCAGCAGTTGGCCGTGATGCACCAGCGGGTGCAGCAGGGCCTCACCGGTGCCTACTTCGTCCACACGGGTGATTTCATCGCCCTGAAAGCGGCCATCCGCACCGCGGGCGCGCCAGACCTGCTTGCGCCCGGGGGTGAGTTGCTTGCCCGGGGAGTTCTTCAGCCGGGGTTCATCCGCGTATTCGGTGAGTTTGTACACCAGATCCAGTGAGGGGGAATCGCCGCTGGTGCCCATGTCTGTTCCCACACCGAAGCCGTCGATGGGAGTGCCGGCCTCCACCAAGGCATGGATTTTCCATTCGTCCAGCCCGCCGCTGGCGACAATACGGATTGTGTTCAGCCCGGCGGCATCCAGCCTCCGGCGTGCCGCTCGTGCCAGTTCGGCAAGATCGCCGGAATCCAACCGGATGGCACCGATGTCCAGACCCTCGTCCCGGGCCAGGCGAATGACCTTGTCCACGCCGGCCAGGGTGTCGTAGGTGTCCACCAGCAGTGTGGTGCCAGGGTACAACTCGGCGTAGGTGCGGAACGCGAGCAACTCGTCCACATGGGCCTGGATGAAGGAATGGGCCATGGTGCCCTGCGGTTGCAATCCATAGCGGAAAGCGCCGAGCACATTGCTGGTGCCATGAATGCCGGCGATTGCGTAGGCGCGCGTGCCCCGCAGGGCGGCATCCTGCCCATGCATGCGGCGCATGCCGAAATCCAGTACCGGGCGGCCCCGGGCTGCATCCACCACCCGCAGGGCCTTGGAGGCGAGCAGCGTCTCCAGGTGGACGTAATTCATGAGCGCGGTTTCCAACACCTGGGCCTCGATCACCGGGGCCGTGACTTCCAGCAGAGGCTCCTGAGGAAACACCGGTGTGCCATCCGGAATCGCGCGGATCTCACCGCTGAAGCGGAAATCTTCCAGATAGCGTAGGAACGGCTCGCGGAACAGCTTCAGATCCGCCAGCCGGTCCAGTTGCTCGTGGGGGAAGCGGATACGGGTGATCAGTTCCGCCGCATGCTCCTGACCACAGGCCAGTACGATGGCGCGGTTGGTTGGCGGATTCCGGAAGAACAGGCTGAAGGTGGCGTCGGCATGCATGCCTTCATACCAGTAGGCCTGCGCCATGGTCAGTTCATAGAGGTCGGTGAACAGGCCCAGTTCGTCATCCTGTGCTGACAGCCACTGCATCGGCGCTGCTCCGTTTCCAGATCTCAGGTCTCAGTGTCCGGGCCCCGGCTGGTGCTTTCAAGCATCATGGGAATAGATCAGTGTTTCCCAAAGTCTTCTATGCTTGCTGGGGAAGTAAATAACGAAACGGAGGAGCCTGTTATGACCATGTATCGCTGCACCGTGGAAGTCCGCGAAAAAGATGGCTGCATGCATCAGTACACGTCCGAGATCGAAGCGGTGGATGGTGATATGGCCGCTGCCCGGGCACGGGAATCCGTGGAGCCGGAGCTCAAGGCCCATGGCGGCGATGACCGCGTGGAGGAAATCGTTTGCATGGTGGTGGATCACCACTGAATTCAGCGGGGCGGGCGAGGCCGCCTGCCCCGACCCTCTGCCGGGCCCGTGTCTGCCGGCTCCACCGAAACCACCACGTCGGCCACGTCATCCTCGTGTTCCAGTAGGTGGCGCTTTACCTCTTGGGCGATCGCGTGGGCTTCCCGCAGGCTGATGTCGCCGTCCACCAGGATGTGTACGTCCACTAGTACCCGGGCGCCCATGCGCCGGGAGCGTAACTGGCGTTCGCCGCGGACACCGCCCACGGCAAGGATGCGCCGCCGCAGGTCCGCAGTTTCTTCCCGGTCAAGACCGGTATCCACCAGTTCCTGCAGGGATTTCCAGAGGAAATCCCAACCCATGCGGCCGATCATGCCGGCCACCAAAATGGCCGCCACGGCATCGAGCCACGGCGCGCCGAGCAGGGCGCCGCAGATACCGCCGATCACCACGAGCGAGGACAAGGCATCCGAGCGGTGGTGCCAGGCGTTGGCGTCGATTAGCGGGGACCGCACGGTGCGCGCCACCCGGCGGGTGTAACGGAACAGCGCTTCCTTGGCTATCACCGAGGCAATGGCAGTGGCAAGGGCGAGCAGGCCGGGAGCTGGCAGGTGTTCCGGTTCCAGCAGGCGACTGCTGACATCGATGA
>SLCE01000001.1 GCA_007125985.1 Ectothiorhodospiraceae bacterium
CCCTCGAAGCCGAAACCGTGGACGGTGCACTTCGCCTGCGGCCTCAGAGCACCATTGGGGCACCATCAACTGCTATGCACCCAGTCGAGTAGGCTGGCAACCGCCGCAGGCGGTTGCCGGCACCGGCCGCAAGGCCGGAATGAGGGCATGGTCACGCAGCGGCATTGCTGATCCGGCCGTTGGCGGGATGCCGGCAAACGCGAGCGTTTACCGGCCTATGATGGCGGGCTGGGCACCCACGGAGGCGTCATCAACCCTTCCGCGCCCAGGGCCGGTAGCCGGAGGTGATGGGGTAACGGCGTTCGCGGCCGAAGGCCTTGTGGGTGATCTTCACGCCGGGGGCGGCCTGGCGGCGCTTGTATTCGTTCCGGTGCAGCAGCCCCACCACCTGGCGCACCACGGCGTCATCGTGGCCAACGGCCACGATTTCCTCCACGGAGCGGTCCAGGTCTACGTACTGTTCCAGAATATCGTCCAGCACCGGGTACGGCGGCAGGGAATCCTCGTCTTTCTGGTCCGGCCGAAGTTCGGCCGTGGGCGCCTTGGTGAGAATGCGCTCGGGAATCACCCGACCCCGGCGGTTACGCAACGCCGCCAGCCGGTAGGCCACCGTCTTGTACACATCCTTGATGGGTGCGAAACCGCCGCACATGTCGCCATACAGCGTGGCGTAGCCCACGGCGTACTCGCTCTTGTTGCCGGTGGTGAGCACCATGTCGCCGTGCTTGTTGGACAACGCCATCAGCATCAGCCCGCGCAGGCGGGACTGCATGTTCTCCTCGGTGGTGTCCATGGCCTTCCCCGCGAAAGCCTCCGCGAGTTCATCCAGCAGCGCCGCGAAAGCCGACTCGATGGAGCGGCTGCTGTAGTCAATGCCCAGCAACCGGGCACAGCCCTCGGCATCCTCCAGGCTCTCCTGCGAGGTGTAGCGCGACGGCATCATCACCGCCCGCACCCGCTCCGGCCCCAGGGCATCCACCGCAACGGCGGCGGCCAGGGCGGAATCCAATCCACCTGAAAGCCCCAGCACCACGCCGGGAAAGCCGTTCTTGTTCACGTAATCCCGGGTGCCGCGCACCAACGCCTGGTAAACCAGTTCATCATCGGCAGGCAATGGCGCGATTTGGCCCGCCACCGGCCGCAGCTCACCGCCCGCCTGCTCCAGCTCCACCGGAAACAGACCTTCCTCGAAGGCCGGCGCCCGGGCCGCCACGGTGCCGTCGGCGGCATAAGCGGTGGAGACACCGTCGTAGACGACTTCGTCCTGCCCGCCCACCAGGTTCACGTAGACCACGGGAAGCGCAGCCTCTTCCTGCCGCGCCTTCACCACTGCGGCCCGCTCCGCCGGCTTGCCCTGATGGAACGGGGAGGCGTTGATGTTGATGATGGCCTGGGCGCCCTCGTCAGCGGCCCAGCGCACCGGCCCCGGATGCCAGATATCCTCGCAGATGGACACCCCGAGGCGGTGCTCACCCACCTGGAACACCAGCGGATGATTGCCGGATTCGAAGTAGCGCTTGTCGTCGAACACGCTGACGTTGGCCAGGTGGTGCTTGTGGTAAATGCCCAGCACCGCTCCGTCCTGCAGCACCGTGGCCGAGTTGTACAGCCGCCCCTGTTCCTGATGCGGGAAACCCAACACCACGGTGATGCCGCGCACGCTGTCGCGCACCTCGGCCAGGGCCGAACCCACACTGCGGATGAAATCACCCCGATGCAGCAGATCCTCCGGCGGGTAGCCGGTGAGCGTGAGTTCGGGGAACACCACCACATGGGCGCCCAGTTCATCGCGGGCACGTCCGGCGGCCTCGATCACCTGCCGGGCATTGGCGGCCACATCGCCCACACGCATGTCGAGCTGGGCCATGACCAGACGGAGACGTTCGCTCATGATGAGACCTGTCAGGAGAGGCGGGAGGGGTTAGAGTCAGGCCGCGCCGGCCACCGGGCCGACGCGGCTTGCACGGCCGGGCCTCAGCCCAGCAGCTTCTTCATGGCTTCGCCGATTTCAGCCGGCGAACGCACGGTGGTGACACCAGCGCCTTCCAAGGCGGCGAACTTGTCGTCCGCGGTGCCCTTGCCGCCGCTGATGATGGCACCGGCATGGCCCATGCGCTTGCCAGGGGGCGCGGTAACACCGGCGATATAGGCCACCACCGGCTTGGTGATGTTGGCCTTGATGTACTCGGCCGCCTCTTCCTCGGCCGTACCGCCGATCTCACCCACCATGACGATGCCCTCGGTCTGCGGGTCGTCCTTGAACAGGGTCAGCACGTCCACGAAGGACATACCCTGGATCGGGTCGCCGCCGATACCCACGCAGGTGCTCTGACCCAGGCCGGCGTCGGAGGTCTGCTTCACCGCCTCGTAGGTCAGGGTGCCGGAGCGGGAGACGATGCCCACCTTGCCGGACTGGTGGATGTGGCCCGGCATGATGCCGATCTTGCACTCATCCGGGGTGATGATGCCGGGGCAGTTGGGGCCGATCAGACGCACGCCCGGGTAGTAATCCAGCGCGGCCTTGACCTTCAGCATGTCCAGCACCGGGATGCCTTCGGTGATGCAGGCGATGACCTTGATGCCGGCATCCGCCGCTTCCAGGATGGCGTCAGCGGCAAAGGCGCCGGGCACGTAGATCATGGAGGCGTCTGCGCCGGTGGCTTCCACCGCTTCACGGCAGGTGTTGAACACGGGGCGGTCCAGATGCTTTTCGCCGCCGCGGCCCGGAGTGACACCGCCCACCAGGTTGGTGCCGTAGGCAATGGCCTGCTCGGCATGGAAGGTGCCCTGCTTGCCGGTGAAGCCCTGGACGATGACCTTGGTGTCCTTGTTGACCAGAATACTCATGTACTGAAACCTCGCAGTCGAATTCGGTGATGGTCGCGTTCAGGGTTGCGCTCAGGCGACGGCGGCAACCATCTTCTTCGCGGCGTCGGACAGATCGTCCGCGGCGATGAGGTCCAGCCCGCTCTTCTCCAGCATGGCCTTGCCCTCTTCCACGTTGGTGCCTTCCAGCCGCACCACCACCGGCACTTCAACGCCCACTTCCTTCACGGCGCTGATGATGCCTTCGGCAATCATGTCGCAGCGGACGATGCCGCCAAAGATGTTCACCAGAATGCCCTTCACCGAGGGGCTGGAGAGAATCAGCTTGAACGCCGCGGCCACGCGCTCGGCATTCGTGCCACCACCCACGTCCAGGAAGTTGGCCGGCTGGCCGCCGTTGAGCTTCACCACGTCCATGGTGGCCATGGCCAGACCGGCGCCGTTCACCATGCAGCCGATGTTGCCGTCCAGGGTGATGTAGTTGAGGTTGTGTCGGGCCGCTTCCACCTCGGTTTCATCTTCCTGCGAGGTGTCGCGCATATCCTCGATGCGCTTCTGCCGGCCCACTTCGATGGCGTTGTCGTCCACATTCAGCTTGGCGTCCAGCGCCAGCAGCTGCCCGTCACCGGTGACGATCAGCGGGTTGATCTCGATCAGGCTCAGGTCGGCGTTGATGAACAGCCGGTAGAGGCCGGTCATGATCTTGGTGAGCTGGCCCACCTGCTTGCCTTCCAGGCCCAGGGCAAACGCCACCTGACGGCACTGGTACGGCTGCAGCCCGGCCACCGGGTTCACCGCCACGTTGACGATCTTCTCCGGCGTCTCGGCGGCCACTTCTTCAATGTCCATGCCGCCAGCGGAGGAGGCCATGAACACGATGCGCTTGGTGGCGCGATCCACCACTGCGCCCAGGTACAGCTCGGACTTGATATCCAGCCCCTGCTCCACCATCACGCTGTTCACCGGCATGCCGCGGTCGTCGGTCTGATGCGTGACCAGGCGGGTTCCCAGGATGGAATCGGTGTAGGCGTGGACTTCATCCAGGCTCTTGCACACCTTGACGCCACCGGCCTTGCCGCGGCCGCCTGCATGTACCTGAGCCTTCACCACCCAGACCGAGCCGCCAAGCCGCTTCGCGGCAGACACGGCACCATCCGCCGAAGCCGCCACCTCGCCCTCGGGGATGGGAATCTGGTATTCGGAGAACAGTTGCTTGGATTGGTATTCGTGAAGATTCATCTGCGCCCGACCTCCCGAGAAAATGGAGCGGTGATTGTCCCGCAAAGCCCCGTTCAAATCAAAACCATGCAGCCCACGCCGCTTGCGTGCATCGGGGAAAGCGGCGAGACTGCTCACCATTCAACCAGTTGCAGCACAATAATGCCTGATGGCCGGAACCAGCCGTACACTGCCTGACATGCCCACTGGGCAGGATTTCTGGCGCCGCCTGCGCCTGCTGGCGGTGTACCGCCTGCTGGTGGCCATGGTGGTGCTGGCCAGCATCGGCGCGGGCCTGGAAGGCGTACTGCTGGAGGCCGCGCGCCCCCAGCTGTTCCTGCAGGCGGGTTTGGGGTACTTCCTGGCGGCCCTGGGCATGCTGGTGGTCTCGCTGGAACTGGAACGCCAGCAAACCGCCCAGGCGGTCATCCACGTCCTCGCCGACGTCCTCCTGCTCAGTGTGCTTGTATACGCGGCCGGCCTTGAGAACACCGCCCTGGGCATCCTGCTGGTGGTGGCCGTTGCGGGCGGTTCCACCCTGCTGCCCACCCGCCTGGCCCTGTTCGTGGCCGCGGTAGGCAGCCTGGCCCTGCTGTTCCAGCACTGGTTGCAGGGCCTGCAGCCGGAAGTCACCACCATCAGTTACACCCAGGTGGGCCTGCTGGGGGCGGCGCTGTTCATCATTAGCCTCAGCGGCAACCTGCTGGCCCGCCGCGCGGCGGAAAGCCAGGCCCTGGCGGAAAAGCGCGGCGTGGACCTGGCCAACCTGGAAGCACTGAACGGCTACATCGTCCAGCGCCTGGTGGACGGCGTCATCGTACTCAATGAATACAACCAGGTGCGGCTCACCAACCACTCGGCACTGAAGCAACTGGGCATCCCGCGGCTCGAGACCAGAAGCCCCCAGCTCAGTGAGTTGAGCCCTACCCTGGCGCGGCAGGTGCGCCGCTGGCGACAGAAATCGGATTTCCAGCCGGAACCCGTGGCCCTGGTGCCCGGCGCCGGCGAGGTACAACCCCGCCTGCTGCCCCTGGGCCCGGACCGCGGCCATGGCGTACTCATTTTCCTGGAAGACCTGGCGGAACTGCGTTCCCGCGTGCAGCAGGCCAAACTGGCCTCCATGGGTCGGCTGGCGGGCAGCATCGCCCATGAAATCCGCAACCCGCTCTCGGCCATGAGCCACGCGGCCCAACTGCTGGAGGAATCGGACCTGACCCCGGCGGACCAGCGGCTGTTGAACATCATTCTTCAGCAGGGGCGGCGGCTCAACGAGATCGTGGAGAGCGTGCTGGGCCTCTCCCGGCGTCAGCAGCCGGAGAGCCGCACCGTGCCCCTGCGCCAGTGGCTGGAAGGCTTCCTGCGGGAACTGGACCTGCAGACCGAACTCAAGCATCTGAAATTCGAGCTGGGCGCCGTGCCCGAGCGCCTGGCTCTGCAAATCGACCCCGGCCATCTTCACCAGGTGATGACCAATCTAGTGCACAACGCCGCCCACCACGGCAAACCGGATGCCGGCCAGCCTGTGTTAACATTCTCTGCCGGGCAGGACCGCGGCGGCCAGGTCTGGCTGCAGTTGCGCGACAATGGCCCCGGCATCCCCGATGACGTGGCCGATCAACTCTTCGAACCGTTCTACACCACATCCCGGCAGGGCACGGGCCTGGGGCTCTATCTTTGCCGGGAACTCTGCGAAAGCAACCAGGCACGCCTGGTACTGACCAACGCCGGTGAACCGGGGGCCTGCTTCCGCATTATCGGGCACGGAGCCGAGGTCGCGGCGTCCAAAGCAACACAACAGGGGCCGACAGGGAATGAGCAAAGCACGGGCACTGGTGGTCGATGACGAACCAGATATCAGCGAACTCATCGCGCTGACCCTGGAACGCATGGATATTGATGCCGACCAGGCCGGCTCGGCGGAAGAAGCCGAGCGCCTGCTGCGCGAGAACACCTATAACCTCTGCCTCACCGACATGCAGCTACCCGGCCGCAACGGCCTGGAACTGGTGGCCCACATCCAGCGCCACCACCCCAATCTGCCGGTGGCCGTGATCACCGCCTATGGCAGCATGGATGCCGCGGTGCAGGCACTGAAATCCGGCGCTTTCGACTTCGTGCCCAAGCCGGTGGATCTCAAGATGCTGCGCAAGCTGGTGGACAGCGCCATGAAGCTCACCACCGGCGAACAGCCAGACCGCCGCTCGCGCCACACCCTGCTGGGCGATTCCGCCGCCATGCAGCGCATCCGCGGCACCATCGTCAAGCTGGCGCGCAGCCAGGCGCCCGTTTACATCAGCGGCGAATCCGGCAGCGGCAAGGAGCTGGTGGCCCGCACCATCCACGAGAAAAGCAACCGCGCCGAAAAGCCTTTCGTGCCGGTGAACTGCGGCGCCATCCCGGCGGAACTGGTGGAAAGCGAGTTCTTCGGCCACCTCAAGGGCAGCTTCACCGGCGCCACCGCCGACAAGCAGGGCCTGTTCCAGGCCGCGGACGGCGGCACCCTGTTCCTGGACGAAATCGCCGAATTGCCCATGCACATGCAGGTGAAACTGCTGCGCGCCATTCAGGAGCGCGCCGTGCGGCCGGTGGGCAGCCAGCGGGAACTGCCGGTGGACGTGCGCATCCTCTCCGCCACCCACAAAAACCTGGCGGAACTGGTAGACAATGGCGAATTCCGGCAGGACCTCTTCTACCGCATCAACGTGATCCAGCTCCCGGTGCCCAGCCTGCGCGAGCGCCAGGAAGACATCCCCACGCTGGTGGACAACATCCTGCAGCGCCTGAACGGCGCCGCCAGCAAGGTGACACTCAACCAGGACGCCATGCTGGCCCTGATGGCCTACCCCTTCCCCGGCAACGTGCGGGAACTGGAGAACATTCTGGAGCGGGCCATCACGCTGAGCGAAAGCGACGAGATCGCCGCGGAGGACCTGCACCTGCCAGACCACGAGCCCGTGCCCCTGCACACCACCGGCAACGCCATCCCGGACCCCTCCGACGACTTCATGCTGGAGGAGTACCTGGAAGATATCGAGCGCAATGTGCTCAGCAAGGCGCTGGATAAAACCAACAACAACAAAACCGCCGCCGCCCAACTCCTGGGCATCAGCTTCCGCGCCCTGCGCTACAAGCTCAAGAAACTCGAAATGGAGTAGGGTGCGCACTCCGTGCGCACCGAAGCGCACCGTCAGCAATTACCGAGCGTAGGGTGGATGGAGCGAAGCGATATCCACCAACAAACTGACAAATTTCGTCACCCCCAAAACCTCGCAACGTGACACCCTGACCCTCTACGTCAACACCACCCCCACGAAACCCCGCCGAAAACCCCGCAAACCCTTGATCGACGTCAATTGCGCAAACTGGCACGACCCATGCATAGTACCCACCGACCGCGGGCAACGGAGTTCGCCCGACGAGTTTGAAAGCAACGGTTCCCGGCCGGCACAACCGAACACCAGGGACCACCAACAACCAGCAAGGAGTCACACCATGAAGGCACAGAAAGGTTTTACCCTGATCGAACTGATGATCGTGGTGGCGATCATCGGTATTTTGGCGGCGATTGCATTGCCCGCTTATCAGGACTACACGGCAAGGGCGCAAGTAACGGAAGGACTAGGTATGGCCTCTGCTGCAAGGACCACTGTTGCTGAAAACATTCAAACTGGGCTTGAA
>SLCE01000246.1 GCA_007125985.1 Ectothiorhodospiraceae bacterium
ATCACGAAGGCAATGGCGAACAACATCGGTGTCTCGAAGGTCATCGAGCCCTGCCACATCGTCGCCATCCAGTTGAAGATCTTCACGCCTGTCGGCACGGCCACCAGCATCGTGGCGTACATGAAGAACAGCTGCCCCGCCAGCGGCATGCCCACCGAGAACATGTGGTGACCCCACACAATGAAGCTCAGGAAGGCAATGGAGGCGGTGGCGTACACCATGGAGCTATACCCGAACAGCGGCTTGCGGGCAAAGGTCGGAATGATGGCCGACACGATGCCGAAGGCCGGCAGAATCAGGATGTACACCTCAGGATGCCCGAAGAACCAGAAAATGTGCTGGAACATCACCGGGTCACCACCACCGGCGGCGTTGAAAAAGCTGGTGCCGAAGTACTGGTCGGTCAGCAGCATGGTCACGGCGCCGGCAAGCACCGGCATCACCGCCACGATCAGGAAGGCCGTGATCAGCCAGGCCCATACGAACAGCGGCATCTTCATCAGGGTCATGCCCGGAGCCCGCATGTTCAGAATAGTGGCGGCGATGTTGATCGACCCCATGATGGAGCTGATACCCAGAATATGCACCGCGAAGATCAGGAACGGGAAGGCGTCACCCAGCTGCAGGATCAACGGCGGATACATGGTCCAGCCCCCGGCAGGCGCACCGCCGGGCAGGAACAGGGTCAGCAACAGCAACACGAAGCCGGCTGGCAGCAGCCAGAAGGCCCAGTTGTTGATCCGCGGCAGAGCCATATCCGGCGCGCCGATCTGAACCGGGATCAGCCAGTTGGCCAGGCCAGTGAAGGCCGGCATCAGTGCACCGAAGATCATCACCAGCGCGTGCATGGTGGTCATCTGATTGAAGAAATGCGGGTCAACCAGATTCAGGCCGGGCTGGAACAGCTCCGCCCGAATAATCATGGCCATGGCGCCGCCGATGAAGAACATGATCAGGCCGAACACCATGTAGAGGATCCCGAGATCCTTGTGGTTGGTGGTGAACAGCCAGCGCGTGATGCCCTTCGGCGGGGCGTGATGATCGTGGTGCGCGTCGTGCGTCGTGGAGCTCATTTGCCTTCTACCCCTCGATAGAGATTCTTGCTATCCGTTTAGCGCGCGGCCTGAATGTCGGCCGGCTGGAAGATCTCACCGGAATCGTTGTCCCAGGCGTTCATGATGTAGGTCAGAAGCCCGGCCAGCTCCTCGTCACTGAGACGGGAGTAGCTCTGCATGGCCGTTCCGGACACGCCGTTGATCACCACATCCTTCACCCATTCACGATCCTCGATCACACGTTCGTTGCCGGCCAGCGCCGGGAACGCCGCGCCCATGCCCTGCCCGGAAGCCTGGTGGCAGGCGATGCACTGGCTCTCGTAAACCTGCTGCCCCACGGAAAGCAAATCGTCCTCGGACATGTCAGCACCGTTCCCGTTGGCGTCTTCAGCGACATCATCCGCCTCTTCGGCAGCGGCGTCTGCGTCCGCTTCCACCGTCTCAGCAGGCTCCTGCTGTTCCGGCGTTCCGGTCTCGGCGGCCGGTTGAGCACCCACAGGCTCGCCGGTTCCGTTGCCATTGCGCTGCTCGGCAACCCAGTCCTCGTAATCGGACTGCTCCAGCGCCTTGACCACAATTGGCATAAAGGCGTGGTCACGACCGCAGAGTTCGGCACACTGACCGCGGTAAATGCCGGGCTCGCGGATCTCGGCCCAGGCCTCGTTGATAAAACCAGGAATCGCGTCCTTCTTCCAGCCCAGTTCCGGCACCCACCATGCGTGGATCACATCATTGGCAGTGAGCAGAAACCGGATGCGCGTGTTCACCGGCACCACCAGCGGGTTGTCCACGTTGAGCAGATAATGCTCCACGTCCTGGGGCCGGATCTCCGGATTCCGCTGGCGGGCGCGATCGCTGTCTCGATCCAGACGACTGAAGAACTGGATGTCCTCGTCCAGGTATTCGTATTCCCACATCCACTGGTACCCGGTGACCTTGACCGTCATGTCGTAGTCACTGGTGTCATCGATCTTGACCATGGTCTGCGTCGCCGGAATGGCAATGAACAGCAGGATCAGGAACGGGATGACCGTCCAGATGATCTCCACGGTGGTGCTGTGGTGCCACTGGGCGGGGACGGCACCGGCCGACTTGCGGAACTTGATCACCGAGTAGAACACGCCAACGGTGACCAACAGACCAATGGCCAGCGAGATATAGAACACAAGCATATGCAGGTTGTAGACCTGCTCGCTCAGCGAGGTGACGCCTTGCGGCAGATTCAGCCCCCACGGGCGCCGCCAGTCGGACTCGGGCACGGCCAGCGCCGATGCCGAAAACAGCAGCAGACCCGATCCACCCACCGCGGCCAGGGCTCTTGTCAGCTTCTTCAGGTTCATTCCACGCGCTCTCCAAACTGGGATTGGCGGCTATTGCTCGTATTCATTACCGGGAGGCTCCCGCGACCCGATGCCCATGGGACCAACGCAACGCTGTAATTCACGGCCGAGACGCTTGCGTTCCGGCTCGGTGAGAAAAGCGCCCAACTCCACTGAATCCCCCCGGGATCGAATGACCAGGCGGCTGGGATACCATTGATGCTCCGGCGGATCCAGCACCACCTCGGACCAGGTCCGGTCGAACACCCAGGTCTCCTCCGGCCCGCGATACCCTTTCTCTATCTCGATCCGGTGCTCACCGACGCGGACCACTTCCCGATACCGTCCTCGGCGCGCCGTCACATATAGTGCAGCCCCCAAGGCCAACAACTCCACCCCCGCGAAGGGCAAAATGGGCCAATACCCGGCCAGGGCGAAACTTGTGGCGACGGTCAGCGAGACAATGACCACCAGGACATAGACACGCAGTGTGGTGCGCCAGTACAGCCCGATATTCGGGCGAAGGACGAAGCACCGAGCATGATCTTCCTGGGTCGTTGCCATGAATCACCTCGCCTTGCCCACCGGCTCCGAAGGGCACTCAGGCGGGGCGCAGGACCGGGATGCCATTCTAGAGGAGAACCGATGCCCAGAAAACCCCGACATGCCGGCGGCCCGCCGGGGAGCACCATTGCATCAACTCCGCAGTCTGACCCCGCGGCGGAAATCGTCCAGGGAAACGGTCACCGCGCCAGCGTCATCCTTGTGCTGAATCAGCCGTTCGGTGGCCCAGGCGTGGCCATAGACCACTTCCCAACTTGCCGGCAGTCGGCCGTCTGCCTGGGCGAACGCGCCATACGCCTGTGCCAGGCGCTCCAGTGCTGCGGGAGTCAGCAGACCTCGCCGACGCTCACCGAACACCTGCCCCCCCCCCAGGGCACGGAGATCCTTTAACAGGCCACGCACATCGGCATAGGTGATTGTGAACTGCTCCATATCCATCACCGGGTCGGCAAACGCCGCATGCACCATGGCGTCACCGAGATCGTGCATATCGGTAAATCGATTGACGTGATCCCACTGATCCACCGATTCCCAGGCCTGGCGCAGTTCCCGCAGCGTGTCCGGTCCGTAGGTGGCGAACAGGAACAGACCGCCCGGCCGCAGCACCCGCTGGGCCTCGGCAAATACGCCCGGAGCATCCGCGCACCAGTGGAGCATGCCGCTGGAGAACACAAGATCCATGCTGGAGTCCCTGAACGGCAGAGCATGCGTGTCGGCACACACGCAGCGAAGCGGACGACGCCAGCTTCCCCGGCGCCGCGCACGCTGCAGCATTCGAGGAGACAGATCCAGGGCGGTTACCCGCGCCTTGCGATAACGCCGCCGGAGCGCATCGGTGCTGTCACCGGTGGCCGCCCCCAGGTCAAGCACTTGCTCCGGCTGCAGGCGGATCAATTCCAGCCGTTCCAGCAACCGCTGGTTCACTTCGCGCTGCAGCACCGCAGCCTGGTCATAGCTGTCCGCGGCAGCGTCAAAGGCCCGGCGCATCGCTGGCAGGCCGGGCCAGTCAGGCTGTGTCATATCGGACCATCCTCACCCCGAAACGTGAGGCCCGAGCTTACCACCGGACAGCGAAAGAGCCGTAACCGTGATCAGCGCTCCAGCGCCACCGCCTGCATGTCGCGGGGGGGCTGTTCGTGCGCCCCTTCCGGCCGTAGACCCAGCCGACGGAACAGGGCCTGGTCATGGTCTGCCTCCGGGTTACCGGTGGTAAGCAGCCGGTCACCGGCGAAGATGCTGTTGGCGCCCGCCATGAAGCACAGGGCCTGGGTTTCGTCACTCATGTCTGTGCGGCCCGCGGACAGCCGGACATGGGAAGCGGGCATCAGAATCCGAGCCACGGCGATGGTGCGTACGAAGTCGATGGGGTTCACCGCTTCGCTGCCAGCAAGCGGCGTACCGGGGACCTGCACCAGCTGGTTGATAGGGACGCTCTGCGGATGTTCCGGCAGGTTCGCCAGGGTTCGCAACATGGAGGCGCGATCGCTGACCGTCTCCCCCATACCCACGATCCCCCCGCAGCAGACGCTCATGCCTGCCGCGCGCACCCGCTCCAGCGTGTCCAGGCGATCCTGGAAGGTCCGCGTGGTGATTATTTCCCCGTAGAAATCCTCGGACGTATCCACGTTGTGGTTGTAGTAATCCAGGCCGGCATCCCGCAGTGTTTGCGCCTGCTGCTCGTCAAGCATGCCCAGCGTGGCGCAGGTCTCAAGCCCCAGGGCCTTCACCTCACTGATCATCTCTGCAACGCGGACCAGATCCTTACCCTTCGGGCTACGCCAGGCGGCACCCATGCAGAACCGCGTCGCGCCCGCATCCCGCGCGGCACGGGCGGCATCCACCACGGCGTCACAATCCATCAGCGCCTCACGCTCCACGCCGGTGTCGTAGCGGATACTCTGCGGGCAGTATTTGCAGTCCTCGGGGCAGGCCCCGGTCTTGATGGACAGCAGCGTGCTGATCTGCACCGTATTCGGTGCGTGATAGCGCCGGTGCAGCGTCTGGGCGCGGAGCAGCAGATCCAGGAACGGCAGATCGAACAGCGCCTGGATTTCATCGGGCCGCCAGTCGTGGCGGATATCAGCCTGGGTAGACATACGGTAGGCTCCTGTGAGGACAGCGTCAGCCCATGGATGGTACTGGCGCACAGGCTCCTGTCAACAAAACTAAAAACGGAATGGTTTACATGGACGTGAACAAACTCCTTTCACTTCTGGCCCCCAGCATCTGCCGGACCTGCGGTGATCCCGGCGTCCGCGGCATGGATCTGTGTCCGCCCTGCTACCGGGCCTTGCCTGAAAACCTGATCGCCTGCCCCCGTTGCGCGGAACCCATGACCACGCGTGGCCTGCTCTGCGGCCGCTGCCTGGCCAACCCCCCGCCCTTTGCCCGTGTCCGCGCGCCCTGGCTTTACGCACCACCGATGGACTGGCTGATCCAGGAACTGAAGTTCAATGGCCGACTTGCCAGCGGGCGTTTGCTGGGGCAATTGCTGGGGCGCCGCCTGCGGAAGGCAGGCGTCGTGGTCGACCGCATTCTGCCCATGCCGCTTCACGGCACACGGCTGCGTGAACGCGGCTTCAACCAGGCCACGGAGATCGCCCGTCCGGTGGCAAGGGCCTTGGGGCTCCCGCTCGACACCCGCAGCCTGCTGCGCGATCGACCCACCGCGCGGCAGGCGTCCCTGCCGCTGGAACAGCGGGCCGGCAATGTGGCCGCCGCCTTCTCGGCCGATGGCGCGCTGGACGGGCTCCGGGTGGCGGTGGTGGACGATGTGGTGACCACGACCAGCACGGCCCGCGCGGTGGCCAGCGCCCTGAGGAAGGCCGGCGCCGAACACGTGGAACTCTGGGTCGTGAGCCGAGCCGGACGGAACCTCACGGGTGTCCCGCTTTCCAACCATACGCCTGCGAATGCATGGACATCCGGAAGCGGGTAGCATAGGCGGCGGTAGTCGATCGCCGGCCAGCGCAGGCATACCATGGCCTGCCCGCTGCGCCGCAGCCGACCAGGAATTTCAGTCATCGGAAACATGAGGAGGAGCCAATGCGTGGAATGATGATGGACCGGCCGTTGCTGATCTCTCAGATTATCGAGTTCGCGGCCGTCAATTTCCCCGATCAGGAGATCGTGTCCCGGACCACGGAAGGCCCGATCCACCGTTACACCTACCCGGAACTGGCCAAGCGCACCCGGCAACTGGCGAAGGCGCTGGAAACCCTGGGCGTTAAGCCGGAAGACCGGATCGGCACCATTGCATGGAACACCTACCGGCACCTGGAAATCTATTATGCATCCTCCGGCATGGGCGCCATCTGCCACACCATGAACCCGCGCCTGCCGGCAGATCAGCTGATCTACATCGTCAACCACGCCAAAGACCGCTTCATCTTCGTCGACCTCACCTTCCTGCCTCTGCTGGAGAAGCTGCACGAGCACTTCCCGGACGTGGAAGGCTTCGTGGTGATGACCGATGAAGCCAACATGCCCAAGACCGACCTGCCACGTGTGCACTGCTACGAGACACTACTGAAGGCGCAGGACGGCGATTACACCTGGCCGGAATTCGACGAGCACACCGCGTCGTCCATGTGCTACACCTCCGGCACCACCGGCAATCCGAAGGGCGTGCTCTACAGCCACCGCTCCAACGTGCTGCATGCGCTTTACGTGCTCAGCATCTCCGGCGTGCCGATCAACGAGGACTCCTCCATCCTGCCCGTCGTCCCCATGTTCCACGTCAACGCCTGGGGCGTGCCCTACTTTGGGTTGATCGCGGGTGCCAAGCTCGTGTTCCCGGGGCCGAAGCTGGACGGGCCCAGCCTGGCGGACCTGATAGAGGAAGAGCAGGTCACGGACGCCTGGGGCGTCCCCACCGTGTGGCTGGGCCTGCTTGGCCACATGCGCCAGCAGGGTAAGACCTTCAGCTCGCTGAAGCGCACCCTGATCGGCGGTTCCGCCGCTCCGCGGGCCATGATCACGGAGTTCCGCGACAAGTACGGCGTGGAGGCCATCCAGGGCTGGGGCATGACAGAAATGAGCCCGCTGGGCACGGTCTCCATCCCGCGGCCGTCCATGCGCGGCGACTGGGACAATGAACTGGAGATCCGCGGCAAACAGGGCCGACTGATGTTTGGCGTGGAGATGAAAATCGTGGATGCCGATGGCAATACATTGCCGCACGACGGCGAATCCCAAGGAGAGCTGCTGGTCCGCGGGAACGCCGTAATCGACGGCTACTACGAGAACCCGGAAGCCACGGCCAAGGCGTTCAGCGATGACGGCTGGTTCCGCACCGGCGACGTGTCCACCATCGACCCGGACGGCTACATGGAGATCGTCGACCGGGTGAAGGACGTGATCAAGTCCGGCGGCGAATGGATCAGCTCCATTGACTTGGAGAACGAGGCCGTGGCCCACCCGGAAGTGGCGGAAGCCGCTGTCATCGGCGTCAAGCACGCCAAATGGCAGGAGCGCCCGCTGCTGATTGTGGTGCGCGAACAGGGCTCGAGCGTCGGCAAGGAGGACATGCTCAAGTTCCTGGAGGAGCGGGTCGCCAAGTGGTGGCTGCCGGATGACGTGGTGTTCGTCGAGGAACTGCCCCACGGCGCCACCGGCAAGCTGCAAAAGGCCAAGCTGCGGGAGCAGTTCAAGGACTACACGCTGCCCACCGAGTAACGCCGCACCATCCTGCGGCCGGTTTCCGGCCGCAGCGCCCCGTGGCGGTGCGCCTGCCGCCACGGGGCGCTTG
>SLCE01000121.1 GCA_007125985.1 Ectothiorhodospiraceae bacterium
CCATGCGGCTCGCTTGACCGGAGGGGCTGTGCGCAGTGCGCCGGCCCCTCCTTGGCCGGCTGATTGTCGGGAGCCTGGATCAGTCGCGACGCCCGGCGTAGAACGCCGCCAGTTCGTCCCGCATCACATGCTTCTGGATCTTGCCGGTGCCGGTCCGCGGCAGTTCCGCCTGGAAATGAACCGCCTTCGGCACCTTGAAACCCGCCAGGTGTTCACGGCAGTGGTCGAGCAGGGCCTGTTCGTCCTGCTGCACCCCCGGCTTCAGCGCCACGATGCCGGTCACCGCCTCGCCCCAGCGGTCGTGCGGGAGGCCGACCACCGCCGCTTCCAGCACGTCCGGGTGTTCCATCAGGCAACGCTCCACTTCGATGGAGGCGACGTTCTCGCCGCCGGTCTTGATCACATCCTTCTTGCGGTCGGTGAACCAGACCACGCCTTCCTCGTCCATCCAGGCCACGTCGCCGCTGTGGAACCAGCCGTGACGCAGGCTCTCCTGCGTTTTCTCCGGCTGGTTGAGGTAGCCGTTCATCACCTGCGGCCCGCGGTAGACGATCTCGCCCTCCTCCCCGTGAGGCAATAGGTAACCCTGGTCGTCCATGATCGCAATGCGGGTCAGGGCCGTGGCCGGCCCCCAGGAGGCCGCCTTGTCCCACTGGTGTTCGGGGCGTTGAATGCAGGTGGCCGGGGTGAACTCCGTCTGCCCGGAGCCGAGTACCACATCAGCATTCGGGAACAGCGCATGGATGTCCTTCAGTCGGTCATGGGGCATGGGCGCCATGGCATAGAGCGCCCGCTTCACCGAACTGAGATCCCGTTGCCGCACCTCGGGCTCTGCCAGCATCTGGCTGTACATGATGGGCAGGAGCACGAACATGTTGATGCGATGCTCTTCGATCAGCCGCCCCACCAGCTTCGGTTCGAAGCCGTTGATGAGCACAATGGTGCCCCCCACGGTCAGGGCGGAAACCGTGATGCAGTTGATTGCCGTGGTGTGGAATAGCGGCAGGTTGCCGAGCACCGTGGTGCCGGCCTTGAATTCGTTGGCAAGCGCGTTGGTCAGTGCCGCCAGGGTGACTGCCAGATGGCTGGTAACCACACCTTTCGGCAGAGCGGTTGTGCCGCTGGTGTAGAGTAGCTGCACCGGATCCCGGTCCTCGATCATCACCTCGAGCTCGCGCTCCTCGCCCGTCGCGATCAGCTCGCCCAGTGTGCCCTTGGATTTCTCGCTGGGTTCCCCGCGGGCATCCGGCGTCCAGAAGACATGCTCCAGGTCAGGCAACTCCGGAAGCGCCCGGTAGAGCTCCGTCAGCGCGTCCTCGACGATGAGCACCCGCGCCCGGGAGTCCTTAAAACAATAGCCGATCTCCTCGGCCCGCAAGGCCAGATTCCCCGGTGCACACACCAGTCCGGCCTTGGCGCAGGCGAAGTAGACGACCATGAGTTCCGGAATATTGCGGGCCAGCACACCCACCACATCCCCCTGTCTCAAACCAAGGCCAAGCAACGCGTGCCCGAGCCTATTGGACTGATCCTGTAGGTCCCGATAGGTGAGGCGGCGATCATCGAGAATGAAGGCCGCGCGGTCCGGGAACAGGTCGGCCGATCGGGTGACGATATCGCCAACGCAGACGCGCTGAATCATGTTCTGATCGAGCGCACTGACACTGGGGGTGCTCATGATGCGGTCTCCTCACATCCGTTCTAATTTTTATTTCTGTTTTCTGCAGGCTAGCGCAGCCAATACTCACCAATCAAGTGATTGGTTAGCCGCGTCCAAACCCATAGCCCGTAGATGGCTCTATGCGTTGTAGCGCCGAAGCAGCTGCCGCGCCAGTGATGCACGGTGAACCTGATCCGGCCCGTCGCCAATTCGGATATAGCGCGCGTAGACATACGCCTCCGGCAGGAACGTGTCCTGGCAGACGCCGGCAGCCCCATGGACCTGGATTGCACGGTCAATGACCCGACAGGCCATGGCCGGAACCACGATTTTCGCCGCGGCGATCAGATCCCTTGCCGCCTTGTTGCCCTCGGCATCCATCTTGTGCGCCGCCTGTAGGGTAAGCAGCCGGGCCTGCTGGATCTCACAGAAGGAATCTGCAATATCCTCGCGCACCGCACTCTGCTCCGAGAGCGGCTTGCCGAAGGCGACGCGCTCGTCCGCGCGGCTGCAGAGCAGCTCCAGGGCGCGCTGGGCGCATCCCACTAGCCGCATGCAGTGGTGGATCCGACCCGGCCCGAGGCGACCCTGGGCGATCTCGAAACCACGCCCCTCGCCGAGCAGCATGTGGCTGGCCGGCACCCGCACGTTTTCGTACGAGACTTCCGGATGCCCGACGGGCGCGTGGTCATACCCGAACGCATGCATGTCGCGGACGATGGTGACGCCCGGCGTGTCACGCGGTACGAGAATCATCGACTGCTGTCGGTGCCGGTCCGGATTGTCGGGATCCGTCTTGCCCATCACGATCAGCAACTGGCAATCCGCATTCATCGCACCCGAGGTGAACCATTTTCGCCCGTTGATCACGTAGTGGTCGCCATCACGGCGGATCTCGCACTGGATGTTGGTGGCATCACTGGAGGCCACCTGGGGCTCGGTCATGGAGAAGGCCGAGCGGATCTTTCCGGCCAGCAGCGGCTCGAGCCATTGCTTCTTCTGCTCCGGAGTACCGTACTGGGCGAGGATTTCCATGTTGCCGGTATCCGGCGCGGAGCAGTTGAACACTTCGGAGGCCCAGAGCACGCGGCCCATCTCCTCGGCCAGCGGCGCATAGTCTGCATTGGTCAGACCCGCGCCCTCCTCTCCCGGCAGAAACAGGTTCCACAGGCCTTCTGCCTGAGCACGTTCCTTGAGGGTCTGCATGATCGGCGGCGTGCGGAACCGGTCCCCGTCTCTCAGTTGCTGCGCGTACAGATGTTCCGCGGGGTACACATGGGTCTCCATGAAATCCCGTACCCGTTCAAGCAGCTGCGCAGCCCTCGGGCTCATTACAAACTCGGTCATCGCACTCCTCCTATCAGGCCTGCGTGTGAGCGCCTTCGGCACATCGCCCCACGCATTGTTTATCGAATTGACTATTGCTTTCCCTACCGATCATGGTCTTTACCAAGCGCTTGATCAAGTCCTGTCTCTGGGCTAAGTTCATTCGACATCCGCTTACACCCACCTACACACCCTTAACGCAACCAGGTCATTGATATGTCGCAGCGAACGCACCCTTTTTTCACGGAAGAGCACGAGGCCTATCGCCATACGCTCCGCACCTTCGTGGCGCGGGAGATCGAGCCCTATGCGGCGGACTGGGACGAGGCAGGGAGCTTTCCCCGCGAGTTGTACGAGAAGGCGGCGGATGTCGGGCTGCTGCCCATGGGGTTCCCAGAGGAGTTCGGCGGCGTTGAAGCCGATCTGTTCTTTATCATCGTTGCCGCACAAGAACTGGCGCGGGCCGGCGTGGGCGGCCTCTCGGCCAGTCTCATGAGTCACATGATCGGAGCCCCGCCCATCGCACGGGCCGCCAGACCCGAGGTCAAGGAACGTGTACTGCCGGAGATTCTCGCGGGCCGGAAGATCAGCGCCCTGGCCATTACCGAACCCGGCGGCGGCTCAGACGTAGCCAACCTGAAAACCACCGCCCGACGTGATGGCGACCACTACGTGGTCAACGGCTCCAAAACCTTCATCACGTCCGGCATGCGGGCGGACTACTACACCGTGGCAGTGCGCACCGGTGACGCCGGCGGCAACGGGGTGTCCCTGTTGCTCATCGAGCGGGATCGACCCGGATTCGAGCGCACGGCGCTCGATCGCAAGATGGGATGGTGGTGCTCAGACACAGCCACACTGTATTTCGACAACTGCCGGGTGCCCGTGGAGAACCTGCTGGGCGAGGAAAACCGGGGCTTCCGGGTGATCATGCAGAACTTCAATCTGGAACGGCTGTTCATGGCCGCCGGCTGCAACGCCTTCGCCCAGGTCTGCCTGGACGAGGTAGTGGCCTACGCACGCGAACGCCACACCTTCGGCGTGCCGCTGATTCAGCATCAGGTCATCCGCCACAAGCTGGCGGACATGACCATGCACATCAACACAACCCAGGCCTATCTGGAAAGCCTGGCCTGGCGGGTTGAACAGGGGGAGAACCCGGTGGCCGATGTATCGCTCCTGAAGAACCAGGCAACCCGCACCATGGAATTCTGTGCCCGCGAGGCGGTTCAGACCCTCGGCGGCGCCGGCTTCATCCGGGGCAGCAAGTCCGAACGAATCTACCGCGAGGTGCGGGTCAACGCCATCGGCGGCGGCGCCGAGGAGATCATGCGCGACCTGGCCGCCCGCCAGCTGGGCTTTTAGGAAACACTGATTCAGCTTGTGAGCAGACAAAAAAGTATCCACAAACCACTGGAGGAGAACCTGCCATGTCATATCAGAACCGCCTCAAGGCCCTGGCCCTGGGCACCTGTCTCATTGGCGGCACGGCCTTTGCCGGCGCCAGCGAGGCTCAGAACCTGCGCTACGCACTGGGCTTCCCGCCGGGCTCCGACGCGGCCAAGGGTGCCGAAATCTACGCGGACACGGTCAACGAGTTGACCAACGGCGAATTAAATGTGCGTGTATTCCCCCTGTCCCTGCTGAACTTTGCCGAGACATCCGGCGGGCTGCGGGACGGCATTGCGGATATCGGCTACCTGCTGGCCCCCTACTTTCCTTCCGAATACCCGCACTACAACATGATTGCGGAGGCCAGCATGGTACAGACCCTGCTGGATACCGATTCCGCCACCGCCACCATGGCCTACGTGGGTGCGATGACCGAGTACGCGTTTACCCGCTGCCCGGAATGCCTCGAGGACTTCAAACAGCAAAACCAGATCTTCACCGGTAGCCAGGCATCCTCACCTTACATACTGCATTGCGCGGATGAGCCGGTCACCAGTCTCTCTGATATCCGCGGCAAGCGCCTTCGGGTTGCCGGCGCACACTGGTCACGTTGGTCACAGCACGTGGGCGCGTCCCCGGTAACCCTGTCAGCGAATGAATTATACGAATCGCTGAGCCAGGGTGTGGTGGACTGCGTCGTGGTGTCCCTGCCGGAGCTCACCAACCTGCAGTTCATCGATGCTGTGGACCACATCACCAAACTGGTACCCGGCGGAAGCTTTGCCGGCACCGCTGCGACGAACTTCAACCGGGACAGCTGGCAGAGCCTGTCGGAGTCGCATCGCGAGGCAGCCCTGCGGGCCGGGGCGGTATCCACCGCCTACATCCCATTCACCTACGTTCGCCGCGACGCTGAGGTGCTGGACCTCGCCCGGGATCGGGGCATCGAGGTACACGAACCCGATGCCGACCTGATAGAAGCGACCGAGAAGTTTATCCGCCAGGATATTGAAACCATGGCATCCCACTATGCGGACAACCATGGCGTACAGAGGGGCGAGGAGATTCTGACCGAGTTCAGAGAGCTGCTTGATCGTTGGGTGCAGTTGGTAGAGGGTATCGACAATTACGAAGCGCTGGCCGAACTCTACTGGGAAGAGGCCTTCTCCAAGGTGGATGTCTCCAGCTACGGCATGGATTGAAGCATAACGCCACGGTCACAGGGCCGCCGAGTAACACCGGCGGCCTTTCGTTTTCTGCCGGAGTTCAGACTCCCTTGCCCACCACCCGCAACGTCAACGGCGCAGGCCCGGGCACTCCGGGAATGCCCAGCCCCTGAAACAGAATCGGCAAACGGCGGGAGCCGGCGAAGATGTCACTGGGGCACAAGCCGTAAACCTGCCGCACGCATCGACTGAAATGCGCGGCATCCGGATAGCCTGCCTCCAGTGCCACCTCGGTCATGGAATGCGGGCGATTCACGTGATACAGGACACCACGCGCCCGCTTCCAGGCACGGAATTTCCGGAAACTGACGCCCGTCTCGCGCTTGAACAGATGCAGGAAGCGGGAGAAGGAGAGCCCGGCGCCGGCGGCGCAATCCCTCGCAGTGTGCAGACTGCGCGGGTCCGCCTGCATTGCACGCACCACCCGCGCCACCCGGGCATCGAGAATCGGGCTGGGCAGCGGCCGACCGAGGAACAGCCGATCCAGATCCCAGGTCGCGGGTAATGTGCCACCGCCATGGTCATGCAGAGCTCCGTAGGCCCGACGAATGCGTCCGGCGAGAATTCTGGCGCGCTGTGCATCGCCTGACACACAGTCGATCCAGTCCCGGACTCTTCCGAGATCCACGGCTTCAGGCTCCAGCAGGATGGCCGAGATCAGCCCGTCCTCGGTGCTGATCCGGTGCGCCTGGTATGGGGGCACCATCGCCAGCCAACGGGACTGCCAGACACCATCCACGCAGAGATTGAACGGGCGGCTCAGGCTACTGTAGAGGATGCTGGCGCCGAGGGCGCGCTCGGACGGGACACCGAGCAAGCCCAGGTAGAAGACCCGCTCGCGCCCGATGATCATCAATCGCCGGTCCTGGCCCCTGGACACCACCACCCCCGCCTAGTCCATATACTGCTTCAGTTCCAGACGCCCGATCTGGTTCCGATGCACTTCATCCGGGCCGTCGGCGATGCGCAGCAACCGGGCATTCGCATAGGCCAAGGCAAGACCGAAGTCATCTGATACGCCACCGCCACCGTGTGCCTGGATCGCCCAGTCGATCACGCGCGCGGCCATATTCGGCGCCGCCACCTTGATCATGGCAATCTCCTTCCGGGCCACCTTGTTGCCGACGGTATCCATCATGTACGCGGCCTTGAAGGTCAGCAGGCGCGCCTCGTCGATGAGAATCCGGCTCTCGGCGATCCGCTCCAGGGTGACGGTCTGCTCTGCGATAGGCTTGCCGAAGGCCACACGGCTCAGCGTCCTGCGGCACATTTTCTCCAGTGCGCGCTCCGCCAGGCCGATCAGCCGCATGCAGTGATGAATGCGGCCCGGACCAAGCCTGCCCTGGGCGATCTCGAATCCACGACCCTCGCCCAACAGCATGTTCTCCACCGGCACACGGACGTTTTCGAACACCACCTCGCCCGTGACATCCGGCGCCCCGGAGTAGCCGAACACCGGCAGGGATCGGCGCACGGTGATACCGTCGGTTTCCATCGGCACCAGGATCATGGATTGCTGCTTGTGCCGGTTCGGATTGTCCGGATCGGTCTTGCCCATGAAGATGAAGATCTTGCAACGGGGATCAGGCGAGCCGGAGGACCACCACTTGCGGCCATTGATCACGTAGCTGTCACCATCCCGCACAATGGAACTCTCTATATTGGTGGCATCGGATGAGGCCACCGCCGGCTCGGTCATGGCGAAACAGGACCGGATCTCCCCGGCAAGCAGGGGATCAAGCCACTGCTTTTTCTGCTCCGGCGTTCCGTAGCGCGCCAGCACTTCCATATTGCCGGTATCCGGTGCGCTGCAATTGAACACCTCCGGTGCCCACATGACCCGGCCCATGATCTCGCACAGGGGCGCATACTCCAGATTGGTCAGCCCGGCGCCGTACTCCGATTCAGGCAGGAACAGATTCCACAGCCCGGCCTCCCGGGCCTTGGGCTTGAGTTCCTCAACGATGGATGGCCAGGGATTGCCGTCCTCCAACTCCTGATGGTAGCGGGCTTCATTGGGATAGATATGGCTGTCCATGAACGCCTGCAGGCGCTCCATCAGTTCCAGCGTGCGTTTTGAATGTTCGAATTCCATGAGCTTTCCTCCAGGGAAGCGCTGTTTTAATCGCGGCGATCCCGGTCCCGCGAGTCCTGATTGCGGATCAGATCCCGGGCCGCCTTCCACTGCGCGTCATCCCATTCACGCAAGGCATAAAAATTACCACCGGTACCCAGATGATCGGCCCCGTCCATCATGATGCCTTCGCCGTTGAGCCAGGGGCAGGCATCAGAGATCAGGAAAGTGGAGAGATTCTGCAGTTCCTCCAGGGTGCCGACACGGCCCATGGGGTTCTGGCGCGCCGAAACCACGGCCGGATCCTCCCCCGGGTACAGACGTTTGCTCATACCCTCGGTGGGAATGAGGCCCGGACCAATGGCGTTCAGGCGGATGCCGTATCGCCCCCACTCCGCCGCCAGGGACATGGTCATCGCATAGACCGCCGATTTGCTCATGGCCGAGGGCACAGTGAACGGGCTACCATTCTTCACCCAGGTGGTAATGATGGAGACCACGCTGCCGGGGTGCCCACCGGCAATCCAGCGTTTGCCCACCGCCTGCGTCACGTAGAACGTGCCATGGGCGACGATATTGGCTATGGCATCAAAACCGCGTGGCGAGATGTCCTCGGTGCGGCTGACAAAGTTGCCCGCCGCATTGTTTACCAGCCCCGTCAGCGGCTGGCCACGGAAGATCTCCTCCACCATGGCATCCACCGCTTCCGCGTCCCGGATGTCCAACTGATACGTTCGTACGGTACCGCCGTGCTCCTGCATCAGTTGCCCGGCTGTCTCGTCCAGCACCTGTTTCCTGCGGCCGCAGATATCGATGTCGGCACCCAGTTCGAGGAATTTCTCCGCCATGGCGCGGCCGAGCCCGCTGCCACCGCCGGTCACCAGGATACGCTTGCCCTTGAGTAGGTCGTTCTGAAACATGGCAGCCTCCGCTTACGCCGATGATTCGTCGTTCTTCACGTGCTCACGCAGAGCAACCTTGTTGACCTTGCCCGGCCCGCTGAGCGGCAACTCATCCATGAAACTGAAGCTTCTGGGAATCTTGTAGCCCGCGATGTGTTCCCGGCAGTGGGCCTGGAGCGCCTCCGGCTCAACCGACTGCCCGGGCTGCAGCACCACGCAGGCATGCACCGCCTCACCCCAGGTCTCGTCCGGGCGGGCAACCACCGCGCAGGCCTGCACGGCGGGATGCCCGGCAAGGACGGATTCCACTTCCGTGGAATACACGTTCTCACCGCCGGTGACGATCATGTCCTTCTTCCGGTCGACCAGGTACAGATAGCCCTCGTCATCGAGGTAGCCGATGTCGCCGGTGTGCAGCAGACCGTCCACCACGGTCTCGGCTGTCTGCTCCGGCTTGTTCCAGTACCCCATCATGCCGTTCAGTGCCCGTGCCACGATTTCGCCCGGCTCGCCCGTGGGCAATCGGCGCCCATCGACGTCGACGGCGTAGAGTTCCACGTAGGGGCTTGCGCGCCCGGCAGACCGCGTCACGCCGCGCGCGACGCCTTCGGGGGTGTGGTCTTCATCCCGCAGGATGGTCAGCGGCATCATCTCCGTCTGACCGTACACCTGGGCCAGCCGGGTGTGCGGCAGTTTTTCCATGAAACGGCGCAGCAGGGGCTCGGCAATGGGCGAGCCGCCATAGCGCACGTATTTCAGCTCGCTCAGGTCGTAACGGTCGAACTCCGGGTGATGCACCAGCATCTGGATCATGGTGGGAACCAGCACCGTCAGGCCCACCTTCTGGTCCTGGAATAGCTGCAGCGCCTTTTCCGGGTCGAACATGGGCAGCACCACCACCGGATTGCCCAGCGCCAGGTTCATGAGCACCACACTGAGGCCGGTGACATGGAACAGCGGTGTGGCAAGGCAGGCACGTAAGCCTTCCTTCCAGAACCCGTCGCCGAGGGTCACGGCCGAGGCGTGGGTGAAGGCCGCATGGGACCACATCACGCCCTTGGAGCGCCCGGTGGTGCCGCCGGTGTAGTTGAGAATGGCAAGGGCATGGGGGTCGGTATTCTGCTCGGGAATGGGGTCGGCGCCGCGCAGTTCCGACTCCATGCTCACCGCGCCGTCCGGCACATCGCCGTCACTCAGGTAGACCACCGTCCTGATGCTGGGGCAGGATTCCCGCAAGGCGGGCAGATGAGGGGCGAACGCCTTGTCGATCGCCAGCACCGTGGCTTCGGAATCATTGATTCCGTAAATAATCTCGGGGGCCGACCAGCGCAGGTTGAGGTTGTTGGCCACCCGCGCACCCCAGAATGCGGCAAGCATCATCTCGATGGCGCGATCGGAATTCAGCGCCAGTATGGCCACGCGGTCGCCTGGCCCCGCGCCCCAGCGATCCAGGCAGCCGGCCAGCCGGGACACCCGGTCACGCAGTTCACCGTAGCTGGTCTCCCGCCCGTCGCAGATCAGGGCCGTGCGCCCGGGCGTCTGTGCGCCCCAACGATTCAAGCCGTAGGTCAGGTACATGGGTTTCTCCTCCAAATGTCTCCGGGCGGCCCTTTTTTTGTGAGTTTAGGTTGGGCCAGACACGCCCGGGCGGCGATCGCCGCCCGGGGGAATTCCGGTCAACGACCGGTCCAGACGGGCTTGCGCTTTTCGTTGAACGCCGCCATGCCCTCCTTCGCGTCCTCAGTCATCGCCAGACGTACGATCTGTCCCTCGGTGTAGGCAATGGCCTGATCGAAGCTCATGGACTCAATCGCGCGCAGCGCGTACTTGCCATGGCGTATCGCGGTGGGTGACTTGTTCACAAGACGACCGATCAGCCAGTCCACCTTGTCGTCTAGTTCTGAAGCCGGCACCACATGGTTGATCAGGCCGTGGGTGCGGGCCTCGAACGCGTCGAAAGGCTCACCGGTCAGACACCATTCACGCACGATGCGCTGGGGCACCAGGCGTTGCAGCAGGCTGAGTACCTGCATGGGGAACACCCCCACCTTGACCTCCGGCAGGCCGAACATCACCTCATCGCCGGCCACGGCCATATCGGTCATGCACAGCAGCCCCATGCCCCCGGCCATGCACACGCCGTTGACCCGGGCAATAATCGGCAGGGTGACGCTTCGCGCATAGCGGATCAGGTCGGCATACGGGGCGTTGGGCCAGGCATGATCGAAGCTGAAGCCCTGGCCCGGCTGCAGATCGGCGCCCGCGCAGAAGGCCTTCTCACCGGCCCCGGTGAGGACGACGGCGCGCACCTCCGGGTCCGCCACGGCGGCCTCCAGCCCCTGGTGGATGCCCCGAATCACGTCCGCGTTGATGGCATTGCGCTTCTCCGGGCGGTTCAACGTGATCCAGTAGGCGTTGCCACGTTTCTCGGTCAGTACAACTTCAGCCATGTTCATTCCTGCCCCTTGGATTATTGTGCGACCTGTTCGGCGAGTTCGATTTCAGCAACCAGGTGCGACGCGATGACCTGATCGCCGACACCGGCATTGATCGCCACAACGGTGCCCGCCACCGGCGCCACATGAACATGCTCCATCTTCATCGCCTCCAGCGTCAGCACCGGCTGCCCGGCGGCAACCACGTCGCCGATCTCCACCCCCACGTGCACCACCCGTCCGGTCATGGATGCGCGGATCTTGCCGTCGCCGCCATCTTCCGCATCACGCGTAGCGGCGGCGTAGGTATGATCATTCAGCGACACCGGCATGCCGTGGTACTGCAGATGCAGCGTATCACCATGCCGATGGTACCAAGCCAGCTGGACCAGCCCATCCAGGCTGAAACGCAGCACATCGGCGCCATGCTCCAGCAGTTCGATGGCGTAGGACTGCTCGTCCACGGTCACCGTGTAGCGGTCACGACCATGATCCACCAGTTCCACCATGGTTAGTTCTCCGCGGCGCTCGAACCGGACAAGGACCGGCAAGCGATGCGTGAGAGTCACGGCATCAGTATGTCGCCCATGCGTGGCAAACAGGAGTGCCGCGCCGACCGCGTCGATCCGTTGTTCCGTGGCCTGATCCATGGCCAGCAATTCGTCCTGATGATCCTCGACGAAGGCAGTGGTGGCCGCCCCGGCAGCGAACGTGGTGTGTGCAAGGCAACGGGCCAAGAACCGTTGGTTGGTCACCACACCAAGGGCAACCGTGTCCTCCAGCGCCATGATCAGCTTGCGCCGGGCCTCATCCCGGTCCCGGCCGTGGCTGATCAGTTTGGCGATCATGGAATCATAGTAGGAGGGGATGGCGGCACCGGATTCCAGCGCATGATCCACGCGAACATCCTCCGCCGTCTGCCAGCGGACCATGATCCCGCTTTGCGGCATGAACCCCTTGTCGACATCTTCCGCACACAGGCGCACCTCAATGGAATGACCGCTGAAACGGACATCGTCCTGTTCCAGCGGCAGCGGCTCCCCGGCAGCAATGCGGAGCTGCAATTCAACCAGGTCGAGCCCGGTGATGAACTCGGTGACCGGGTGCTCCACCTGCAGACGGGTGTTCATCTCCATGAAATAGAAAGCACCGCTGCCATCCAGCAAGAACTCCAGCGTGCCCGCACCCTCGTAACCAATTGCACGGGCCGCCCGCACCGCCGCCTCGCCCATGGTCGCCCGCAGGTCGGCGTCCACCGCCGGCGATGGCGCCTCTTCCACCACCTTTTGGTGCCGTCGCTGCACAGAGCAATCGCGCTCACCCAGGTGAATCACATTGCCCAAGCGGTCCGCCAGCACCTGGATCTCAATGTGCCGCGGATTGACGATGGCACGCTCCAGAATCACGTCGGGATTGCCGAACGCGGCCTCCGCCTCGGACCGGGCACTACGCAAGGCATCGGTGAAGGCAGACGCGTCGTGGACCAGGCGCATTCCGCGACCACCACCTCCGGCCGTGGCCTTGATCATGAGGGGATAGCCGATCCGCTCGGCTTCCTCCCGCATACGCTGTTCGCCCTGATCCTCACCCTGATAACCGGGCACGCAGGGAACACCGGCCTCCATCATCAGCGCCTTCGCGGCCGCCTTGTCGCCCATGGCCGCCATGGCATCGGCCCCGGGGCCAATGAACACCAGGCCTGCATCCGCACAGGCCCGCGGCAGGGCCGGGTTTTCCGCCAGAAAACCGTAACCGGGGTGCACGGCATCCGCGCCGCTCAAACGCGCGGCCTCAATGATCCGATCCACCCGCAGGTAGGACTCGGTGGGTTGCGGATCACCGATGCAGACCGCCTCGTCGGCGGCCCGTACATGCACTGATCCCGCGTCAGCCAGGGAGTAAACGGCCACCGTGCGATAGCCGAGGGCGCGGGCGCTGCGCATGATGCGAAGCGCGATCTCGCCGCGATTGGCGATCAGTATCTTGTGAAACGGAGTATTCGTCTTCATCGAGCTTCTCGCCTGTTGGCAGTGCAACGCGCGGCGGCAGGCCCGACGCGCGCTGACCGGTGGATCAGGGGCGCGTCACGGAAAACTGCATGGCCTGAGGTTCGCGCTGTTCCGCCTCGCGGCAGACCTCGAGAACCAGCGCGACCACGGCACGCGTATCGCGCGGATCGATCACGCCGTCATCGAGCAGCCGGGCGCTGGTGTACACGGCGTCCATCTGGCTCTCGAAGGTCTGGATGATGCGCTCACGCATGGCCGCGAGTTGGGCCTCGTCCACGGCGCCCTTTTTGCGGCGCATGGCCGCCTCGGTGACGATGGCCATGGTGTCCGCCGCCTGTTCACCCCCCATCACGGCCGTCCTCGCGTTGGGCCAGGAGAAACAGAACCGGGGGTGGAAGCCGCGGCCGCACATGCCGTAATTACCGGCCCCGAAGGATGCCCCGCAAAACAGGGTTATCTGCGGCACAGTGGCATTGGTGACCGCCTGAATCATCTTCGAGCCATGTTTGATCATCCCGCCCTGCTCGAACTCCTTGCCCACCATGTAACCGGTGGTGTTGTTCAGGTAGATCAGCGGAATCCTGGCCTGACAGCAGGCCTGAATGAAGTGCGTGGCCTTGTTGGCGCCGGCGATGTCGATGGGCGCGTTATTGGTAATGATGCCCACCGCGTGGCCTTCGATGTGGGCATGACCGCAAATCGTGCCCGGACCGGCGTTGGCGCCGAATTCCCGGAATTCCGAGCCATCGACGATACGGGCGATCACCTCCTTCATGTCCACCGGCCGCTTGTGATCCACCGGCATGATGCCGAGCAGTTCCTCGGTCGGATAACGCGGCGGTTCGGCAGTCCTCTTCGGCGTCGCCGACGGACGGTCATTCCACCCCAGGCTGGTGACGGTCTCCCGCGCGATGCGCAGCGCATCGCGGTCGTCCTCGGCCAGGTAGTCGCCCAGCCCGGACACCGTGGCGTGCATCTCCGCACCGCCAAGCTCTTCCTCGGTGGCCACCTCCCCGGTCGCAGCCTTGAGCAGCGGAGGCCCGGCGAGGAAGGCGCGGGTCCGCCCGCGGACCAGGATGGTGTAATCGGACAGGCCCGTCTGGTAGGCGCCCCCGGCGGTGGATGAACCGTGGGTGACGGTGATCACAGGCAGACCGGCGGCAGACAGGCGCGCCAGATTGCGGAACAGTTCACCACCGGTGACGAATTCCTCGACCCGGTAGTTCAGGAGATTGGCGCCCGCGCTTTCCAGCAACTGGATGTAAGGCAGGCGGTTCTCCAGGGCGATCTCCTGGCCTCGGAGCAGCTTTTTCAGGCCCATGGGCTGCATGGCACCGGCGTCGATGCCGGAGTCGGAAACGTACACGAAACAGCGCACGCCGCAGACATAGCCGATGCCGGTGATCATGCCGCCGCCCGGTACGCTGGGCTCGCGGGCATCGAGCCCGTAGCCCGCCAGCGTGGATAACTCCAGAAACGGCGCGCCGGGATCCAGCAACAGCGCCAGACGCTCGCGTGGCAGCAGCTGACCACGCTTGGCGAAACGTTCCTTGGACTTGGCGGACAGGGCGCGCGTGCGCTGCTCGTATTCGCGCACCTGCTCGATCAGCGCCAGCATCTCCTGGCGATTGCCGATGAACGCCTCCGAGCTGGTGGCAATCCTGCTCTCAATCAATGACATGCGGTACGTCCCCAAAAAAACCGATTGTTCTGGTTGCGTGGCCTGGCGAAGTGCTGATCGATTCGCTAGTTCTGCCCCATGGCGAGCGGGGTGTCCGTCTCGGCCTGGACCGCGCGCTGGAAAGCCGGGCGTTCGCTGCACCGCGTCCAGTAGGCTTCCAGGCTGCCTTCCAGCGCTTCATGGATTCCCAGCCGGCCCGCCAGCAGCAGCGCGTAGCTCACCGACACATCAGCTGCGGTGAAGCGGTTGCCCACCAGGTAGTCACGTGTCTCGAGCACACTGCGGACCAGGCGCAGGCGGCCGAGGAACCAGCGCCGGTAGTCCTCGGCGACCTGTGGCTGACGGCGTTCCTCGGGTTCAAGCTGCGTGTACCTGAGCACCAGGGTCTGCGGGAAGGTCAGGGTGGCCTCACCAAAATGCAGCCAGTTGAGGTAGGGCCCGTAATCCGGCTCGTCGGGTGTTACCGCCAGGGGAGTCGGGCCATAGCGGACCGCCAGGTATTCGCAGATGGCGGCGGACTCGGTCATGCGCGTCTCACCATCGAAAAAGGCCGGAATCGTACCCAGCGGGTTGATTTCCAGGTACTCCTTGGCCAACACCCGCGGCGGAAAGGGAAGCATCTTCAGGGTGTAGGGCAGTTCCAATTCCTCCAGCATCCACAACGGCCGGAAGGAACGGGCGGCACGGCAATGGTACAAGGTGATCATGCCGGGTCTCTCCTTGGAAAACGCCCGGCCGCGCGCCGGCCACCGGGCTGGTGAATGGGACGCCTCAGCTGTCGCGACCGGGCAGAATGCCCATGTACTTGCACAGAATCTGCAGCATGACCTCATCAGCTCCGCCGCCAATCGACGTCAGCCGGAGATCCCGGTAAAGCCGCGTGATAAGCGTTTCGTTCATGAAGCCCATGCCGCCGTAGTACTGCAGGCAGCCATCGGTCACCTCCCGCGCAAGCCGGCCTGCCTTCAGCTTGGCCATGGACGCCAGTCGGGTGACATCCTCGCCCTGCGCATACAGTTCCACCGCCCGGTAGATCAGCGACCGAAGCAGTTCCACCTCGGTCTGCAGTTCCGCCATACGGAAGTGGATGACCTGGTTGTTCAGCAAGGGCTTGCCGAAAGCGGTGCGCTGCCGTGTGTAATCAATGCAGTCCTCAATGGCCTTCTCCAGTGTGCGCAGCAGGCTGGCGGCCCCCCAGAGGCGCTCATCCTGGAACTGCCGCATCTGGTAGATGAAGCCCTCGCCTTCCTCGCCAATCCGATAGCGCTGGGGCACACGCACATCCTCGAAGTAGAGTTGCGCGGTATCGGAGGCACGCATCCCCAGCTTGTCCAGCTTGCGGGCAACAGTAACGCCTTTGGACTTGAGCGGCACACAGATCAGCGATTTATTGCGGTGCACGGGACCTTCGCCGGTGTTGGCCAGCATGCACATCCAGTCAGCCTGGGTGCCGTTGGTGATCCAGAGCTTACCGCCGTTGATAATGTAATCGTCGCCGTCCTTTCGGGCCGTGGTACGGATGGAGGCCACATCGGAGCCGGCGCCGGGCTCGGAGACGCCGATGCAGGCCACAAATTCACCGGAGATGGAGGGCTTGAGGAATTCCTCGCGCAATGCGTTTGAGCCGTATCGCGCGAGGGCCGGCGTCGCCATGTCCACCTGCACGCCCACGGCCATAGGCACAGAGCCGCCATTCACCTCACCCATGGCCTCGCAGAAGGCCAGGTTATAGCTCCAGTCCAGGTCCAGCCCGCCGTAGGCCTCGGGCTTCGTGATGCCGAGAAACCCCTGTTCGCCCATCTTCCGGAACAGCTCATGGGCCGGGAAGATGCCCTCCCGTTCCCATTCATCCACATGGGGATTGATCTCGTTCGCCACGAACTTCTTTACGGATTCGGACAGGGCGCGGTGCTGTTCGGTGAATTGCATGATGCTCTCCTCGGCGCGGACCACTGCCTGGGGCCGCTTAGTGGATCGGCTTATGCGAAAAGACGATAAGCCACAATCCGGACTTGATCAAGCGCTTGGTTAAGCGATCGAAAATGCCATGCCACTAAAGGCTGGCGGACATACCCGGCGGACAGAATCAACAACGCCCGGCCAGCGCCGGTCCTAACGACCGACTTCGTCGGCCAGCGACGCCTCGGCGGTTTGCTGGAGCGCGCGGAAATCAATCTTGCCCTCCGGGGTCATAGGCCAGGGGCCCTGCCATGGGAGGAAATTGCGCGGGATCTCATAGGCCGCCATCCGCCCCTTGCAAGCGTCCCGAAGCACCGTCTGGTCAGGCATACCCGCACCCTCACTGAGACGGATGAACGAAACCACCCGCGTGCCCCAGTACGGGTCCGGAATGCCCACGGTCTTGGCATCGTCAACCCGTTTCCCCAGGCACTCGATGAGCAGGTTGCTCACACGCACGGTGGAGACGTTCTCGCCCCCTGACTTCACCACCCCACCCAGACGCCCAAGGAAGGTGATATAGCCATCGTCGAACGAACCGTAATCGCCGCTGTGGAAATAGCCCTCATCGTCGTATGAAGCCTTCGTCTCGGCTTCCTGCTTGAGGTAGCCGCTGAACATAAAGGGGCTCCGGTAACAGATCTCGCCCGCCTGCCCCGGGACCACCCGTTCACCGCTATCAATGTCCTTGATCACCACCTCCACCCCGGACAAGGGGCGGCCATGTGTGAACTTCCGGATGCGGTAGTCCATGCAATCGTGCTCGCCAAGCGAGACACCGGGGCCGTTCTCAGTCTGCGCGTACAGATTGATGATCTTGGCATCCGGGGGGCACATGCCGGTAACCAGATCGTAGGATTTCGGCTCTCCGGCCAGCAGCGCCTTGCAGATGGTGAAGTTCGCTCCCGGAAAGTTGGGCGCCTGCCGCATGCCCTGCCAATGCGCGTCGAATCCGAAAGTCGCGGTGCAGGCATGGCGGTCTATCAGGCTGACAGCCTGCTGCGGATCAAACCGCTCCATGAGGTAGAGCGTGGTACCTGCAAGGGCCAGGTTGAGATTCAGCGCGAACAGGCCACTGTTGTGATAGAACGGCGCGAGGCTGATGTACCGCTCCTCCTCCGTGAAGCTCAGGTGCTTTGCTCCGAAGTGCACCGTCGACAGCGGCGGCCGGTGGCACCACAGCGCGCTCTTCGAGAGACCGGTGGTCCCGGAGGTCTGACAGATGAACTGGATATCAGTCGCTTCAGCAGCACGCGCCAACCGATCCAGTTCAGCCGCATCATAATCCGCGCCCGAATCCATCAGGTCCGCGAAGTCCATGAACCCCTCGTGCCGGCTGCCCTCCCGGCTCAGGCAAACCAGATGCTTCAACGCGGGAACCGAGGGTGCGTGAACGCCGCCATCCCGCATTTCCAGATCCGGCATGCTCTCCTTCAGCAACCGGATGTAGTCACGGCCGCCGTAGGTATCCACGGTGACGATCAGTTTGGGGTTGTTACGCGGGAGAACACCTTCGAACTCCAGCACACCCCAAAGCAGGTTGAGCGGATTGACGATGGCCCCCACCTGGAGGGTCGCGAAATACAGGCAGGCGAATTCGGGCGTGGGGCTGGGCAGCGTTGAAACCACATCACCCTTGCCGATGCCGAGCCGCAGCAAGGCCTGGGATAGTTGATTGACCTGATGCCGGAGTTTCCGGTAGGTCGTCTCCGACTCATTGAAGACGATAGCCACCTTGTCGGGCTTACGCTCACAGGTCTCGATGAAGAGGTCCTGCACCGTGCGGTGATACCAGCTATTCGTCCCCACACGTTCCTGCAGCATGGCGGCCCCTCCATTACTGTTTGTCACGCCTTTTCCAGAAATGTAACCAAACGCTTGCTCGGCCACAAGCAGGGACAGGCAATCGCATCGGCTCGGACTATGCGCAGCCGGCGTGACGAAGGGTCGGGATGGATTCCGGGTGAAGGGAAGCGCCGATTCAGACGGCGGTGGTCTCGGACACCGGCTGCTGCTCGCCACAGGGCACCAGCACCAGGCGCAGCACCTCTTCGGTCAACTCATCCAGCGTGAGGCCGGGCTTGCGGTCCGGTCGGAACCAGTGTGACGTCCAGTTGAGTGCACCGGCCAGCAACCGGCGCAGAATGAAGGGATCCAGCGCGATACGGCCCTGCTGGCGCGCGGTCTCGAGCGCATCCAGCCAGTAGTTTTCGTACTCCTCACGCAGCACGAGGATCTCCTGCTGCCCTTCCGGGGAAAGACTGCGCCACTCCTGCACCAGCACCGTCCACGCCTCCCCGGTTTCCTCGCTATTTGTGGCGAACAACTCGCAGCGCACAAGTGCCCGCAGGCGCCCCTCCAGGGATTCTTCCTGATTCAGCGCCATGCGCAGCCGGGCCAGACTGACAATGATGTTCTCCCGCATCACGGTGCGCAGGATTTCGTCCTTGCTGCGGAAATGGTGAAAGATACTGCCCGGCAGAATCCCGACCTCACGGCCGATGTCACGCACCGTGGTCCGCTCATAGCCTTGGGTGCGAAATAGATGGGCTGCCTTGTTGAGCAACACGCCCTTGGGACTGTCGGGGTCGGTGATGACGCCATCCCGGATCAACTGGCGCTTGATGTCGTTGCTGCTTTCCACTGTTTTGCTCCGATGCTACGGGCGTCATCCGGCGACGGGCACCCGCATGTCAGGTCGTTCGGCTCGGTCATCGATCGCAGAGATGATACTCGCCTTTGCCGGCGGTTTACCACGACCCTACCCCAGCTCAGGCCATCACTTCGCCCACTGCGGGCTGCCGCCGGCTCAGCAAGTTCACACAAGACGCCCCCGGCTGCCGTTGTTATGTTCTTTGCTGCTATTGTCGACTATTGACGCTGAGCGCCGCTAACACAAGCCAGCCCGCCGCGAAGTTGAGGAACGCGCATGACGGAAAAACCCATGGCCCTGTCCTCGGTTGAAGATCCGCACTACCTTGGCGGAATCGGCGATTGGCTGCGTTACCACGGGGAGCGGAACCCCACGCAGGAGGCCATCATTTTCAGGGATCAGCGCCTTAGCTACGGCACCCTGAACCAGCGCACCAACCGCATCGCGAATGCATTGGCGGCTCGCGGCGTGGGCAAGGGCGATCGGGTCGCGCTGCTGCTGCTCAACGGCAATGCCTTCATCGAAACGTTTTTCGCCTGCGCCAAGCTCGGTGCGATCGCGGTTCCCCTGAACTACCGGCTGACCCCCGCCGAGCTGCAGTTCATCCTTAGCGATTCCGGATCACGGGTGCTTGTGTACCACCCGCGCTTCTCCGACCTGATCAAACCGATCCGCGGCGAAACGGCGCTGGAGCACGGCATCGCGGTGGCCATGCCGGGCGATGACATCGGTGCGGACGCCGACTACGAACAAACCCTGCGGCGCAGCCCTGACTCGGAACCCGATGTGCTGGTCCGGCAGCAGGACCCGCTGATGATGATGTACACCTCGGGCACCACCGGAAAGCCCAAGGGTGCTTTGCTGAGCCACGCCAACCCGACCTGGATCGCGATCAACTCCATGCTAGGGGATCTCGCCGTGTACCACCACGACACGGTGCTCACGGTTGCACCGCTGTTTCACATCGGCGGCCTCGGCATCTACACCCTGCCCGCGCTGTACATGGGTACCAAGGTGGTTCTGCACGCGGAGTTCGATCCCACCGAAACCCTGCGCACGGTGGAGCGCGAGCAGGTCAGCGTGCTGTTCCTGCTGCCAGCCATGTGGCAGGCCCTCACCCTGGTGCCCGATATCGACGACTTCCGGCTGGACTCATTGCGCACCTTGCTTTCGGGCGGCGCGCCCTGCCCCATCCCGGTTATCGAGTTCTTCCAGAAGCGGGGGCTGCAGTTCCTCGAGGGCTTCGGCATGACCGAGACCTGCGCCAGCGCCTGCGTGCTGGGGGATGCTGACGCCGTGCGCAAGAACGGCTCCGTGGGCAAGCCTCTGATTCATGTGCAGATGCGCATCGTCGATGAGCAGGACAGGGATGTTCCCCCCGGTGAGACGGGTGAACTGGTGCTGCGCGGCCCGACGCTGTTCCTGGAGTACTGGAACCGTCCGGACGCCACGGAAGAGGCTTTCCGCAACGGCTGGTTCCACAGCGGCGACATCGCCCGGCAGGACGAGGAAGGCTTTTATTACATCGTCGACCGGAAGAAGGACATGCTGATCTCCGGCGGTGAGAACGTCTACCCCACCGAGGTGGAGCAGGTGCTGTACCGCCACCCCGCCGTGCAGGAAGTCGCGGTCATCGGCGTGCCGGACGCCCGCTGGGGCGAGGTGCCCATGGCCCTGGTGGTGGCAAGGCCCCAGCAGTCCCTCACGCTGAATGAACTGGAGGCTTTCTGCCGGGACAAGCTTGCCCGGTTCAAGACCCCAAAGCACCTGCAACTGGTGGACGCGCTGCCGCGCACCGCCACCGGCAAAATTCTGAAGCGCGAGCTGCGGCGGCAGTTCGCCACCCATGATTAAGGAAACAATGCAGGCGTAACCACCCTGCCGACAACGGAGCATTCGATGACTGACAAGGTTGTGAAGATTGGCGGCGCCTCGGGGTACTGGGGCGACACGGCGATCGGCCCCATCCAGCTGATCCGTCACGGTGACCTGGACTACCTGATCTTCGACTACCTAGCGGAGATCACCATGTCCATCCTGGCCAAGGCGCAGTCCCGGGATCCGGAAGCCGGTTATGCCACCGATTTCATTTCCCGGGTGATGAAGCCGCTGATCCGGGATATTGCCGACAAGCGCATCAAGGTCATTGCCAATGCGGGGGGCGTGAATCTGCAGGCCTGCCGGCGTGCGCTGGAACAGGTTGCCGCCGAAGCCGGTGTCTCACTGAAGATCGGCACGGTGGAGGGAGACAACCTGCTAGGCCGCGCCGATGAACTACGCGGGCAGGATATCCGCGAGATGGGAACCGGGGAACGGCTACCGACACGCTTAATGAGCATCAACGCCTATCTGGGCGCCTTTCCCATCGCCGCTGCCCTGGATGCAGGCGCCGATATCGTGATCACCGGGCGCTGCGTGGACAGCGCACTGGTGGTCGGTCCACTGATCCACGAATTCGGCTGGGCTCCGGACCAGTATGATCATCTGGCGGCCGGCGGGCTGGCCGGACATTTGCTCGAATGCGGTGCCCAGGCCTCCGGCGGCAACTTCACGGACTGGGAGCAGACCGTGGACGACTGGGACAACACCGGCTTCCCCCTGGCCGAGATCCACGCAGACGGCAGTTTCATCCTGACCAAGGCCACCGACACCGGCGGCATCGTCAATCCGTTGATGGCCGGTGAGCAGATGCTCTACGAGATCGGCGACCCGTCCACCTACATCCTTCCGGATGTGGTCTGCGACTTCACCCGGGTCACCATGGAGCAGGTCGGCGACGACCGCGTGCTGGTACGTGGCGCCCGCGGCCGGGAGCCCACCTCCACCTACAAGGTCAGCGCCACCTATGCCGACGGCTTCGGTTGCATCGGCACCTTCGTCATCGCCGGCCGGGATGCGGCCAGCCGGGCACGCCGCCAGGGTGAGGCGGTTCTGCGGAAGACCCGGCGTATGCTGGAGGACGCAGACCTGGGCGATTACAGCAAGACCGCCATGCAACTGGTGGGCACCGAGAGCCTGTTCGGTGACCAGGCGCGGCCGGAGGCGCTTGCCAGCCGGGAAGTGGTTCTGCGCCTCGGCGTGCATCACCCCAGTCGTGAGGGCGTGGACCTCTTCTCGAAGGAATTCATGGGTGCGGGCTTGTCCATGTCACCCGGGCTCACCGGACTGAGCCCTGGACGCCCACGGCCGACACCCATTGTGCGGCTGTTCTCGTTCCTCATCGACAAGGAGCAGGTGCCGGTGGAGGTAAAACTTGGCGGAGAGCCTATCACTGCCGCACAGATCGTGCGGCGTGGCCCATCGGCAAAAGCGGAACCCGGGGAAGGTCAACAGCCGGACGCTGATACCGTGACGGGCGACACCATCCAGGTGCCGCTTTTCCGGCTCGCGGTGGCCCGCAGCGGCGACAAGGGCGACAAGGCGAATATCGGCGTCATTGCCAGGAAGCCTGAATATCTGCCGTTGCTCCGGGCAGCGCTGACCCCGGAGCGCGTGCGCGCCTGTTTCGCCCATGTCACCCGGGGAACAGTGGAGCGCTTCGATCTGCCCGGCAGCCACGCCATGAACTTCCTGCTGCATGAATCCCTGGACGGCGGCGGTGTGGCGTCGCTGCACCTGGATGCGCAGGCGAAGACCTACGGTCAGGTGCTGTTGGAGACACCTATCGCCGTGCCTCGTGACAGCGCCAGGAAATGGGAGCTGCCCATGGACGACTGACAACCGAAGTCGCACGCGGTCAAACACTATGACAATGAGCGCCTCCGCCACACCCCGTGGCGAAGGGCGACGCCAGGACCGGAGGAGACACCATGTATCTGATCGGACGTCTTTTGTCCCATCTGACCACGACGCTGACCACGCTTGGCGGGCTGGCGATCGCACTGATGATGCTGCACGTGACGCTGGACGTGTTCCTGCGCTACGTCCTCA
>SLCE01000222.1 GCA_007125985.1 Ectothiorhodospiraceae bacterium
CATGGGGCGCATGGTCGTAGCCGAACACTTCCAGATGGCGCACGATTTTCACGCCGGGGGTGTCCAGCGGCACCAGGATCATGGATTGCTGCTTGTGCTTCTCCGCCTTGGGGTCGCTTTTGCCCATGACGATAGCGATCTTGCAGCGGTCGTCCATCGCCCCGGAGGACCACCATTTGCGGCCGTTGATCACATACTCGTCGCCTTCACGGCGGATCTCGGCCTCGATGTTGGTGGCGTCACTGGAGGCGACGGCCGGTTCCGTCATGGAGAAGCAGGAGCGGATCTTGCCATCCAGCAGGGGCTCCAGCCATTCCTTCTTCTGCTCCGGCGTGCCGTAGCGCTCGATGGTTTCCATGTTGCCGGTATCGGGAGCGGAGCAGTTGAAGATTTCCGGTCCGATGGGGGAGCGGCCCATGATTTCGCAAAGCGGCGCATACTCGAAGTTGGTCAGCCCGGCGCCGTACTCGCTCTCCGGCAGAAACAGGTTCCACAAGCCCGCATCCTTTGCCTTCTGCTTCAGTTCATCCAGCAGCGGCGGGTGGCTCCAGCGCGGGCCGGCAGCATGCTGTTCCTTGAGTTTTTCCTCGTTCGGATAGACATGCTCATCCATGAAGTCCCGCAGTTTCTGCTGCAGCGTTCGCGTGCGTTCGTTGAACTCTATCATCGTTATACCTCTGCTTCAGGCGTGAAAGGGGCTCTCCTCCAGAGCTCCCACGGATTACTCAGATCGTCAGACGAATCGGCTCACCATCGCGCTTTCGCTGAATCAGCGCAAGCATGGAACCAATGACGACCAGCACCACAGCCGACATCACGAGGGTGCCGTGCGCCACCCCGAGCATGCCGCCACCCGGCGCGGCCAGTACCAGACCGGATGCCAGGATAAACGCCCGTGAAGCCCATCCGGGCAACCCGTCGCCCAGTGTGCCGATGCCGATCAGGTAGCCCTGCAAGGCTGCGGACAGCAGCCAGACGCCGATCAACGCGGTCACTAGTACGATGGCGATTTCGTCCCACGAGCCCTGCATCAGCAAGGCCGGGTTGAAGACGAAAAAGAACGGGATGAAGTAGATGATGGTGCCCAGCCGCATGGCTTCCAGGCCGGCGCGCATGGCCGACACCTGCGCCACGGAGGCGGCCACGAAGGCGGCCAGCGCCACCGGAGGCGTGATGAAGCTCAGCATACCCCAATACATGATGAACATGTGGGACGCCATTGGGTCCAGGCCGGCCCGGATCAGGGCCGGAGCAAGGATGATGGCGAGGAAGATATACGCCGCGGTCACGGTCATGCCGATGCCAAGCACGAAACTCGTCAACGCTCCCATGATCAGTAGCACCAGCACATTGTTGCCGGCCAGGTAGACCAAGTCGTTGGTCAGCGTACCCGCCATGCCGGTGACCTGCAGGGCGCCCACGATCAGGCCGATCGCAGCGAGGATGCCGCCCAGTTCCGCGAGAATCTGCCCCACGCCACGAATATAGGCGAGCAGCTCCTTCACGCCCCAGCGGTGCTTGGTAAACTGGTTGATGATCAACAGCAGGGCGGTGGCGTAGAAGGGTGCCGTGGCCTCACGCTGAAGGTAGATCAGCATCCACACCAGCAGCACGAACACGAAGATGAAATACCAGCCGTCCTTCAACACCTGGCCGATCCTGGGCAATTCCTCGGCGGGCAGGCCTTTCAGGTTATGGCGTGCCGCGTAGGCGTCGATCTGCATGAACAAGCCGAAGAAGTAGAGCAGCGACGGAATGATGGCCGCAATCGCCACCTGAACATAGCTCACGCCCAGGAAGTTGGCCATGACAAAGGCGGTGGCGCCCATGATGGGTGGCATCAGCACGCCGCCGGTAGAAGCGCAGGCTTCCACGCCGGCCGCGTAGCCACGGGAGAAGCCGATGCGGCGCATGGCGGGAATGGACAGCGGGCCGGTGGTGAGCACGTTGGTCACCGGGCCACCGCTCATGGACCCCATCAGGCCACTGGAAAAAATGGCGACTTTGGCCGGCCCACCGCGGGCCTTGCCCAGAAGGGCGAAGGCCAGATTGATGAAGAACGTGCCGGCCCCCGTATACTGCAAGCCCACACCGAACAGCAAAAAGCCGAACAGCAGCATGGCGGCTACCTGCATGGGTATGCCGAACATGCTTTCCTCGCTGAAAATGTGGAACGCGGCAGCTTCCTGCAGGGACATGCTGACGCCGGAGACCACATCCGGCATGCGGTCCGCGTACAGCGGGTACAGTGAGATGACTGCCACGATGACCAGAATCGGCATGCCGCCAGTGCGGCGGCCGGCATCCAGCACGATGAGCCAGGTGGCCATGGACAAGTAGATGGCAAACTGTGGTGCGGCGTACTCCCAGGCTTCCAGGACGATACGCTCGGCGTTCCAGGCGAAATAGCCGAATATGCCCACGACGGCTGCCACGATCAGCAGATCGTACCAGGGCACGCCATCGCGTTTCGCCCAGGCTCCCGCCGGGAAGCAGATGAACACCATGGCCAGAATCGCGCCGGCGTAGATGTACAGATAGCGGGCGCTCAGCATGACCTGGCCGATAAAGAAGCCGAAGTTGAAGATCTGGTTGATGGCCAGCAGCACCAGTGCCACTGTGAGCGTGGTCACGATAATTCGCCAGGGCAGCGAGAGCTGCCGGTAGCGCGTGGCGAACTTCTGGGCGGCCTGTTCTTCTGCCGCAAGACGGGCGGCTTCCTCGTCGGCCTTGCTCAATGGCGGTTGTTTCGATTCGCTCATATTCCTGGCTACCCGCGATTGTGTTCAACACCAAGCCAAAACGGCGGGTCGCTCCCGAAGGATGCGGCCCGCCCTGGTGCTTACCAGCGTTCGGCGATTAACACCATATCGTTTTCACGGAGCACCTCGGCGCGGTATTCCATCCATCCCTGGCGGAATTCATCCTCGTCCGTGGAGGCCTCTGCCGTGTAGTCTTCCCAAGCCTGCATGAGCACTTCCTGGCGATGGATGTTTTCCTGGCGACGCTCTTCGGCGGCCTCGGTCCAGACTCCGATTTCCTCGAAATAGCGCACGGCGCCCTCGTGGAAGGGCACGAACGCGTTTTCCAGCCCCTGGCGGTCCAGTGCCCAGCCGATGGCGCCGGGTGCGTTGTCCTTGTAATCCTCGTAGTGCTTAACCATGGCCTTGGTCATGTTGTACACCAGTTCCTCTTCCTGGTCCGCCATGGTGGTGAGCATCGGGTAAGGGGAGGTGAAGACCTCGATGCCTTCGTCGGGATCGATGGTGGGGCCATCGGTGGCCACATGGGGCACATACCAGGGCAGATGCGAGCGTACACGGGCCACGCCTTCTTCATTGTCATGCGGGAAGGTGGCGAAGCGCAGGCCGCGAGGGCTGGATTCGATGCGCAGGAACGGCGCCGAGTTACAGGAACCACCCACGGCGTCGGCACGGCCTTCGATCACCGCCTCGACGGAGCCCGTGTAGCCACTCACCGTCACCTGCTCCACGTCGTCCCAGCTTAGATTGGCGTAGGACAGCAGGGCGGCCGTGGCATTATTCAGCGAGGGAGCGCCTTGGACGAAGGTGACGCGCTTGCCTTCAATGTCGTCAATGGTCTCGATGCCGGCGTCCTTGGCGGTAGCCAGGGTGAAGGAGCAACCGTCAGAGATATTCCAAAGCACGATCCGCAATGGCTGGGGACCCCAACCCTGCGTACCGAAGTCCAGCATGCCTTCCTGGGCGTACACCCCCTCGGAGCCTCCGGCGGCGAACTGGGTCCGACCCGCACGCAACGGGGACAGACGAGAGACATCATTGCGGCCGGGGATGACCCGCAGGTTCACGCCGTAGTTGTTCTGAAGCACGCTGCCAACGGCGACAGCCTGGCTGTAACCGCTGGTGCCCGTGGGATAGGCCGACCAGATCACGGTCCGTGGCAGATCGATCGCTGACGCCTGAATCGCGGTGGTCATCAGACCCGCGGCGGCGATGCTGCTTACAACAGAGGGGCGGAACAGGCGGGATGGAACAAACTTCATCAAATGCCTCCAGCAAGACATGTGGATTCAAAGGGGGAATTCGATTGTGCTCAGCAGCGGCCGGTTGGAGCGCCTTGGTCTTGTTGTTGGTAGGGCTGGGGCCGGTCCGCGCAGCTTCCAGAATGTGTCACGAAGTCCGGTCAGGGTCAATCATTTTGGAATGTTGTTTCGCATAGCGAAATTTATTGCATGATCGGGCTGCAGGCGAAAAAACGGGCGGAGCCATGGCTCCACCCGTTCTTATGCATGGTCCGCTGTGCTGGTGCTTACCAGCGTTCCAGCAGCGGAATCATGTCATTTTCCACCAAGGCCTCGTACCGCGCCGCCATCCAACCCTTGGCATATTCCTCCGGGTTGGTGGGGGCTGTTTCGCGGTAGGTTTCCCAGGCTTCCATCAAGATTTCCTGGCGACGGAGCTGCTGCTGCTGGTTCTCTTCAGCGGCTTCCGTCCACAGACCCACTTCCTTGAAGTACTCCACAGCACCTTCGTGGAACGGGACGAAGGAGGTCTCGATGGCCTGACGGTCCATGGCCCAGCCTTCCATGCCCGGAGCGCTGTCCTGATAGTCATCGAAATGCAGATGCATGGCCTTGGTCAGGTTGTAGACCACGTCCGCATCGGTGTCGGCATAGGTGGCCAGCAGCGGGTAAGGGGATGTGAACACTTCCAGGCCATCGCCGGGGTCCACTCCCACGACATTGGTTGCCACATGCGGGACGAACCACGGAGCCTGGGCGTTAACGCGGGCTACGGCTTCCTCGTCATCATGAGGGAATTCGATGAAGCGCACGCCACGGGGCGCATTGGCCACGCGGTGCAGCGTTGCGGAGTTACAAGCGTTCCACTTCACGTCCAGGCGGTTGTCGAGAAAGGCCTCGATCATGTTCATGTAGCCGCCCAGTTCCACCACCTCGACATCATCCCATGTCAGGTTCGCGTAATTCATCAGGTACTCGAACCCTGCATTGGGTGCCGGGGCACCCTGCACGTAGGGCACGCGCTTACCCTTGATGTCGTTGATGGTGTGCATGTCGCTGTCACCGTGCACCTGCATGGTGAAGGAGCAGCCATCGGACAGGTTCCACAGCCCGGAACGGACCGGCTGCGGGCCCCAGTTCAGTACGCCGAAATCACGAATGCCTTCCTGGGCGCTCATGGCCTCGGTACCGCCGGCTACGAACTGGGCACGGCCACGACGCAGCGGCTCGAAGCGCGCAATATCGTTGCGGCCCGGCACCACGCGCAGGTTGGTGCCGTATTCGTTCTGCAGGACGGCACCGATGCCCACGGCCTGACTGTAGCCGGTGGTGCCGGTGGGGTAGGCAGACCACACCAGCGTCCGGGGCAGTTCCACATCGGACGCCTGGGCGGTACCGATGCCGGCCCCCAGGGTCAGCGTTGCCGCAGCCAGGGCCAGCGGTGCCTGTTTTGCCAATTGCGTCATTCTGCGCATTCTCTCTCTCCTCCTCCTTTGGCATCAGGGGTTGGTGATACAAAATCGGGGTTGGTTTCATTCCGGGTCAGTATGCCGATTTTTTTTAGCGTATGCGACAGTTAGGAACCCCGTTCTGCTTCCTGTAATTCGCGCCATAGGAGTTTGCCCGTGCCGGAACGCGGAAGTGCCTCCACGAACTCGACTTTCTTGGGGCACTTGTATGCGGCCATCTGCTCCCGGGCCCAGTCCATGATGGCCTGCTCAGTGACTTTGCCTCGGGACTCCGGGCGCAGGACGACCACGGCCTTCACGGTTTCGCCGCGTTTCGCGTCCGGCGAGGCAATGACGCACACCTCCTGGATGTCCGGGTGCGCGTAGAGCATGGATTCCACTTCCGATGGCCAGACCTTGAATCCGGAGGCATTGATCATCCGCTTCAGGCGGTCGACCATGAAAAAGTAACCTTCCTCGTCGTAGTAGCCCAGATCGCCGCTGCGCAGGAAACGTTTTCCATCCAGCTCAATGAACGCTTCTTCAGTGGCTTCCGGGTTGTTCCAGTAGCCACGCATGATCTGGGGGCCGCTCATGCAGATCTCGCCCACCTCGTGCACGGCCAGTTCGCGGGTGGTGCCGGGCTCCAGGATCCGCGCATCGGTGTTGAAGGTGGGAATGCCAAGGCACTGGGCTTTGGGCCGCTGCGGTGGGTTCACATGGGTTTGGGCGATGGTCTCCGACATGCCGTAGCCTTCGACATAGCTCAAGCCCGTGATGTCCTTCAGTTTCTTCTCAACTGCTGCCGGCACCGCCGCGCCGCCGCCGCCGATGGCACTGAGACTGGAAATGTCGTATTCGCCCAGCTGTGGGTTGTTGATGAAATCCACCACCATGGTGGTGATGTTGCGCCAGTGGGTCACTCGGTAACGCTGGATCAACTCGGCGGCCGTGTTCCGGTCCCAGCGGCTCATGATCACCATGGTGGCGCCTACGGCGATGGGGCCGTTCATGGAGCTCTGCATGCCGGTGACATGGAAGTAGGGCAGGGTGCACAGGCAGGTGTGGTCCGGCAGCATCACGTTCCACAGCGAGCCGCCCCAGGCCGTGGCCATCACCGAACCGTGGGTGTGCATGCAACCCTTGGGCTTGCCGGTGCTGCCTGAGGTATAAGGAATGAGCGCCAGGTCGTCCGGCCCGGTGTCCATGGGTGACGGTGTTCGTCCCGACCCGGGTTCCATGATGCTGTGCCAGGCCGTGACGCCCTCTGCGTTCACCTCGTTCCGGGCGGCGGACACCACCTCCGGCAGGGGCAGGTCGGTCGGCTCGGTGAGGTAGTCACTGTAGCAAGCCAGCAGCACGTGCTTCAGCTCGCGGGTACCGATCAGCGGCTGGATGTTACGGAACAGCTCCTGGCCTACCAGAGCAGTACTGGCGCCGCTGTCTTCCAGATAATGTTCCAGCTCAGCGGTGAGATTCATGGGGTTGACCGGCACCACGACCGCTCCCGCGCCGAGTATTCCGTAGTAGCCGATGACGAACTGGGGGCTGTTCTGCATGTACAGCAGCACCCGGTCCCCTTTTTTGACCCCGCAATCCTGCTGCAGCCAGGCGCTGAGCGCGTCAGCCTGGCGCTTGAGTTCCGAATAGCTGATGGGGCTGTCGTAATAGATGATCGCCTGTTTGTCCGGATAGCGCGTGGCGCTGACATCCAGGTTGAAATTCAGGCTGGTGCGGGGGAAGACGATTTCACGGGGCGTGTCTTCCGGCCAATAAGGAAAGTGCAGATCAAACATGAAAACCTCGATGCTGCACCGGCGGCCATGCCTGCAGCAGCCCGCCGGTGATGGTTGCTTATGGCTGCCGTGGTCAGACTTTCATGCCGGGGAGGTTCAACGATGCGGTATTGCCTCCGTCCACAGCCAGGGCCTGCCCGGTGACATAACTGGCATCGTCACTGGCGAGAAACAGAATAGCTGATGCCAGCTCCTCGGGCCGCCCATAGCGTCGCAACTCGCAGCGGCTACCCAGCTTGGATTCCTTCCCGGCATTGCGGGCGTAATCGAAAACAGGCTTGGTCATGCCCGTTTCGGTCAGGCCTGGGCAAACGGCGTTGACGCGTACCCCGTATTCGCCCAGGTCACAGGCCGCAGTCATGGTGGCGTTGATCACTGCCGCC